>VGSH01000037.1 GCA_016875025.1 Deltaproteobacteria bacterium | reverse complement strand
TGCACCCGGGCCGTGTATACAATGAATTTTACAGGACGTGCCGTTGCATCGGCAGTGCAAAAACTTCCGGATGGGACGGCACGGCCCCGGCCGGAGGGCCTGTTCTAAATTGTTTTGGACACTACTGATTTTAGGCCTTTTTTTCATGATTTCACGCTATTGAATGTGCTCAAGATTCCAGCTCTGATACCGAAGATACATAACATTGAGACTGCCCCGTGCGCTCTCAAAGCATTACCCGTGCCTTGTCCTGGCCAAACGGGAAAAACGCACTCAAGAAAGGCTGAAAAAATGAATAAAAACAAGAGTTTCCAGACAACAACAGCGTCTATCGCCGCATTGGTGCTTGCGGTGTGCATGTGTATGCCCTGTGCCGCCTTCGCGTTCCGGAACCCGAACCAGGAACCGCAGGAGGCTGTCCAGCTGCAGAATTCGGAATCCATCCGGCCGGCCGGTTCCGGCGTTCCCGCCGGTCCGGATGCCGGGGCGCAGGATGTTGAAGAAAATGATAATTCCGGCAGCACATCGCCTGCGCTGTTGAGTGCCGGCGAAATCAGCATGACCAGCCCGCAGGCAATCCCGCTGCGCGAAGCCTGCGGATTTGACGCCTTTAATCAGCTGCATCAAAACCGCTGGCAGGCAACCTTCAGCACGGAAACCGGCCGGGTAAAGCGCCTCTACGGTGCTGCATCGAAACCCGGTAGCGGCACTGCCGAGCAGGCTGCCCGGGAATTTCTGCACAGCGCTCATGCCGTTTTCGGATTACAGGAAGACCTCTCCGACCTCACGACACAGCAGGTCAGCGATTCAGGAATCCGGCAGCACGTCAGATTTCAGCAGACCCGGGAGGGTGTTCCCGTTCTCGGCGCACAGGTGCTTGTTCACGCCGATTCAGCGGGGCGGGTGACGATGGTGCAGAACGACTCAATTGAGCGCATTGAAATTGCCAACCGGAACACCCTGACGCCTGATGAGGCCAAAGACATTGCCATCGTCGATCTGCAGGCCCATCTCGGATCAGCGGCAAGCCTGTCAGCGGCTGCAGCCGAACAACTCATCGCCCCATACAGAGGCCGATATGCCTATATCTGGAAAGTAACCACGCCGTCGCAGAACCCGCCGGGGCTTTGGGTCTGCCATGTGGACGCGGAAACCGGCGAGATCCTGTACCGGGCTGACGAGCTTTTGTACTTAAAAAACGGCAGGGGGCGCGCATATCTCAATAATGAAATGCGCTTTATCAATAAAATCAATGCTGTGCCGCTCAAGTATATGTTTACCCCCAAAGAGGGCAGGCTCCAGGGACTTCTGCACGGCCAGCGCGCAACAATCTATGACTATAATCTTGATTATGCGTTTGAACCAAACCTCAACTTCAATTACGACGTGGTGATAGATAAATTCCTGTTTGACCAGGCCCATGCTTACTATCAGAAAACAGCTGTATGGGAATGGTGGGATAAAAATGTCATCAAAAAATACGGGCCCCGTAACATAAAGCATTTCTACACCTTATCCATACCGGTCGTTGTCAATATAGGCGGTTATTGCAATGCATTTTATGCTCCCGTCAATCCTCTGAACCCCGTTGATGACAATCTGCCCGGATTTTCCTACGGAGATGAGAATTCCTGCCCCTGGTTCAATGAAGACTTTGTGATTGACAATGACATAGTTCGCCACGAGTACGCACACGCGATCATGGACTGGGCCGGGTTCTATGAGAATGGCCAGTTCGGCGGCGCTGTCGACAACTACGGCCGTGCAATGGGCGAGGGCAACTCGGACTGGTATGCTTTTCTGGTCTCCGGCAAGCCGGCGGTTTGTTATGTGACGTTCCCCCCCTACGGGCTGCGAAACATCGATAATCCCAACCGGTACCCCTACGATGTCGACTGCCCCTATTGTCTTACCACCGAGGATATGCTCAATCCGGACGAGGAGACAGCCTGTCCCGATGCTGATCCGCTGACTTCGGAATACGACGGAACGCCGATGCCGCAGGAGCACCATACCGGCCAGATCTGGGGCGGTTACCTGTACGACCTCTCAAGGGTTTTGAAAAAAAGCGCTCTCAGATATGTGTATACGTCATCCTTTTATTTCTCCCCGGCCGGCGGCCATCGGGACGGGTTGGCCGATTTTGCCGACGCAGTCAGGGCCCAGTTTGCGGCCGACCTTGACAGGAACGGAAATAACGCTCAATCACTCAAGGCGTTCGGATCAATGGCAAGCCGCGGGTTTATCCGGGCGCTGCCTGATTCAGATATGTACTCCCATCCGTGCAACTACTTCGGCACCGGCCTGCCCGGCGCGGACTCTCAGGACAGCATATGGCTGAGCACGCCGCTCAAACTCAACACACCGGCCAATCTCCTGAACGACTATGACCAGCATGAATACCCGTTCGAAGCGAGCGCCGGCATGCTTATGGTCGCACAGGTGACCGCCAAAAAAGGCGGGCTGAAGGCGCCCGTCATCTCTCTGTACACCAGCGACGGAGTGCTTTTAACTTCGGTCGACTTCAGTGCTAATCCTTTTGTAACAAAGGCTGCAATGAATTACAGCATACCCTCGAGCGGACGCTATGTTGTCAGGGTTTCGGGAATGAACGCAAGCCCGGCCCGCGGCCACTATACCTTCCAGTTAACCGTCCAATAATCATAATCTTGCCCTGTAACCCTTTGGCAGTCGGCTGCTGATGGGTTACAGGGGGCACTCCCCTTGCTGCCGTCACTATAACGGTGTCCCCTGCAGCTGCAGACATACATGGAGCAAAATTTTCAACACCCTGTTAGAGTATTTCACATAATCCTGTAAACATTTTGTCATTTCGAGTCCCGATGCAGTCGGGCGAGAAATCGTTCGTTTTGGAACAAGATCTCTCCCTTCGGTCATCGCGACGCCGTCGGCTGCACGCGGGCCGGTCTTCGGGAGACATCCTGAAGGGTTTCGTCATTTCGGGCCCCGCGAGGGATATTTTTTCGCGCCAAGGGTTTATTTTGTTACCTGCTCCAGGCTGTTTCAGATAGTTATACATTGCACCACGGGTTTTGCCGGGCTCCGCACTGCAGGGGTGGTTATTGACCGATGGTTATTGACTTGACACACAACGGCACGCGCTTTAAAATCGAATGCGCTGCATTTTTGACAGAATCAAAACGTCTCAGGAAGGGAGTTTTTTGAGCATGCTTGAAGAAAGCCAGATCAAAATACTCATGCGCATGCATGAGCTCGAGCAGAGTCTTGAGGAACTGTATGCAGTGTTTGCTGAAAAATTTCCCGAGCACCGGGAGCTGTTTCTGACGCTTGTCAAGGAAGAGCACGAGCATGCCGAAGCCGTGCAGAAGCTGTACCGTCTGACCTATCACAACGATGCTTCCTTTGCTGAAGGTTCAACCAGGCTCGGCGCCATCGAAGCGATCATCGACTATGTAAAGAAATCCTGTGAGACCGCCCGGCAGGATCAGATGCTCCCCGAGCATGCCCTTGTGCTCAGCCACGATCTTGAAAAATCACTCATCGCCAAAAATATTTTCCAGCATTTCAAAGTGCGGCTGGAATATGCCAGTCTGCTGCGCTATTTGCGCGACAGCTCGGAAGAGCACGCAAAACTCGTACAGGCGGAAATCGACCGGAGCAGGAAGAAGCGGCCCGTCTGAAACAGTCATGTGTGGGCCTGACGTTCCGATGACCCGTTGTCAGTATCCGGTACCGATATGTATCCCTGTATCAAACGCCTTCTTGATAGTGCTGTGAGCCTGGGTGTGCTGATTGCGCTACTGCCGGTATTTGTCATTGTCAGTATCTGCATCCGCGTCACGATGGGCTCCCCGGTGTGCTTCCGGCAGCTCCGCCCGGGCCTGCATGGGCGGCCTTTTAATCTCATAAAATTTAGAACCATGCGCGCGCCTGCGCCGGGCGAGGACCCGGCCGCAACCGACGCCGTGCGTCTCACGCGTCTGGGCAGTTTTCTGCGCGCCTGCAGCCTTGATGAGCTGCCGACGCTGCTGAACGTGCTCTCAGGCAGCATGAGCATTGTGGGGCCGCGGCCGCTGCTCATGCAGTATCTCGGGCGCTATTCTCCTGAGCAGTCCCGGCGCCACGAGGTGCGGCCCGGCGTGACCGGCTGGGCGCAGGTCAACGGCCGCAATGCGATCAGCTGGGAGGAAAAATTCAAGCTGGATGTCTGGTATGTGGACAACTGCTCGCTGCGGCTTGATTTGAAAATCATCTGGATGACTGCCGTCGCCGTTGTGAAGCGCGAGGGCATCAGCCACGCGGGCGAGGCCACCATGCCGGAGTTTATGGGAACGAAAAGTCCGGAGCAGCAGTGAGTTTCGAGCCGGGCGTTCGGAGGGGGCAGAAGTTATTCTCAGCGCGCCCCGCTTTTTCTCTGGTAGAGAGTTTTTTTAGATCGGTTGCCTCTTTCCTATAATCCTTTCAAAGAGAACATGCTCCCCCGTTCGTGGTGAGCTTGTCGAACCATGAACGGGACTGCCTGCAATATGCGGTTCGTTCGGCCCTTCGACAGGCTCAGGGCGAACGGACGGTGTTTTTTGCAGGCTATAGAGTATTCAGAAAAATGCTCTAAAATTTTTTAGTCGTTTTCGCTTTTTCGAAATGACATCATGGGTGCACTATTTTGAAAAATGTGTCGTCGTGAGGCACATGCCCTACCGGTGCTCGGTTTTTATAACCGCTTCCGCTTTGATCCGATCCAGCAGCTCAGCCAGCACGGGCTTGACGTTTTCGCGGATGTCGCCCGCGACGATGATAAAGAGCAGGTCATCGCCGGGCTGCAAACGGCCGGAACAGGCTTCCACGAGAACTTTATAAATTCCGGGTTTCTTCTCGTATTCGCGCCGCAGGGCTTCAATCCGGTCAAGGTCGGGTGTGACGTCAATTGATGAAACCGGGGAACCGTCTTTGCGGGACCATGCCCGGACAATGCCGTTGTGAATGAGGACCATGCCGACATTTTTCGCGAACCCGGGGTCCTGTTTCAACTGTGCGAGGGTGCGTGTTATATCCATAGCTATTGTGTGCTCCTGTCATGATAAGGGTTTTGTACAGCCGGCAGCGGGCCGGCCTAATCGTCCTCCGGTTCATCCGTGTGGTTGCGCAGAAATCCTGCCTGGAAAAAAAATCCGATGGTAAAAAGCAGCGCGACCATGCCCGGGAACATATACCGGTTCGACAGTGCTTCGGGTGCGATCCAGGCCAGCAAACCGTTGGCAAGCAGCAGCGATCCCAGGGCCGCGCAGATAAGCCCGATAAAGGCACGGTACATCAGCATGCTCACAATGCCGCTGGCCAGCATTACGGCCACGACCCAGATGCTGTCGCCTAGAAAGGTCCCGGAGATACTGCCGCCCAGCACAACGCCCAGCAGGAAAAATCCGATACGCAGCAGGCTGCGCACCACAAGCGCGCACAGCACGGCTGCGATCAGGGCGATCACCAGGGCCGGGTTGGAATCAATGCGCGCGGCCAGCCACACATAGCTGCCCAGTCCGGCGAGCAGCCCGGACACGCAGACCACCGAGACGCCGAACAGGCGTGCGCCGAAAAAACACAGCAGCACTCCCAGCGAGATATTCAGCCAGCCCTGAAATGGCGCAAACGCGCCGGGCACGGAGAACAGAGCCAGATAGTGCGTCAGATCAAGCCCCTGCCATAGAGTATGCGCCATGGTATCCACACTGTCTCTCATTGACTGTATGCAGCCGCTAGATCACTCAGCGCGGCTTTTGATATACCGCTGTTGCAACCGGCTTCAAACACGTACGATAGCCGGCAAGTGATTCCGAGTGCCCGGTGAACAGGTAGCCGCCGGGAGCCAGTTTGCCGATAAGCCTGCTGATGAGCTGTTCCCGGGTGGGCCTGTCGAAGTAAATCATCACATTGCGGCAGAAGATGGCCTGCAGGGGCTGCCGGATCGGAAATACGGGCGTCATGAAGTTGAAACGCTTGAACACAACGTTTTCGCGCAGTTCCGGCAGAATGCACACGCGGCGTCTGTCGGGCGTGCGGTTGAAGCTGAAATATCTGCGCCGGTATTCGGGGTTGACATCGTCGAGCTGATCGATGTCATAGATCCCGGATTTCGCCACGGCCAGCGCGCGCGCGCACAGATCGGTCGCGAGGATGGCATAGCTGAAGGCCGCATTTTTTTCGGCGAATTCATTGAGTACCATGGCCAGGCTGTAGGGTTCTTCGCCGGTTGAGCAGCCGGCGCTCCAGATCCTGAAGGTGCTTACATCCCGCCGGCCGCACTGCGCCATGAACTCTGTCAGCACCGTGCTTCTCAGGTAGTCAAAATGCGGTGCCTCACGGAAAAAATCGGTTTTGTTGGTCGTGATCGTGTCAAGGAAGTTGACGATTTCATCAGTATTGCTGTTGCTCTGATCAAAGAGATAGTCTGCGTAGGATTCAAACGTCGGCAGCAGCAGGGCGCGCATGCGCTTGCGAAGCCGGCCTTCGAGCATGGGCTGCTTGGAACGTTCGATGCGTATGCCGCAGCGCTGCTGGATAAACTGCGCGAAGCGGTCAAACAGCCCGGGTGTCAGTGTTGCGCTGAATATACTGTCAATGATTGCGGCTTTGCTGTTCGTGAGCATACAGGCGCCAGAGTACCGGGTTGGTGCAATCACTGTGACTGTGCTACGGCTCTCCGCATGTCCGCAATGCGCGCGAACAGCACCGGCCGGCACAGGTCGGCTAGAGCATGTAGCTTTTTTCGGTAGCCTTTTTAAAAAGAAGATGTAGACCCGTTCGTGGTGAGCTTGTCGAACCATGAGCGGGTAATTGCCTTGTCCGTTCACCCTTCGACAGGCTCAGGGCGAACGGACGATGTTGTATCGCAGGCTATAGTGTTTAGATATATGCTCTATCCCGCCATGTGCCGGCGCAGGCCATCGCTTACATGATCGAGAAAGCCGCGCGTCGTCACCCATGTCGATCGGTCAGGGTCGTTTGTGCCGTGTATGGCCGCCGCGAGGTCTTTGGTCATGATGCCGGATTCAATGGTTTCAATACAGGTGTGCTCCAGTGCCGTGGCAAACGAACCGAGCCGGCCGTTGTTGTCGAGCCGCGCGCGGTGCGCAAGGCCCGTGGTCCAGGCGAAAATGCTGGCAACCGGGTTGGTGCTGGTTTCCTGCCCCTTTTGATGCTGGCGGAAATGGCGCGTAACCGTGCCGTGGGCCGCCTCGGCCTCGACGGTTTTGCCGTCAGGGCACACCAGCACCGAGGTCATAAGCCCGAGCGAGCCGAACCCCTGGGCGACCGTGTCGGACTGCACGTCACCGTCGTAATTCTTGCAGGCCCACACTATGCCGCCTTCCCACTTGAGCACCTGTGCGACCATGTCATCGATCAGCCGGTGTTCATAGCTCAGCCCCGCGCTTTTAAATGCATCGGCGAACTGGCTGTCAAATATCTCCTGAAACAGGTCGCGGAAGCGGCCGTCGTAGGTTTTTAAAATAGTGTTCTTCGTGCTCAGGTACAGCGGATAGCCCAGCTGCAGCGCGTAGCTCATGCACGAGCGCGCGAAATCGCGGATCGAATCATCGTAATTGTACATGCCCATGGCAATGCCGGGCCCGCTGAAATCAGCCACATCCCAGGACTGCTCAGGCGTGCCGTCCTTCGGGCAGAAGATCATTTTCAGCTTTCCGGGGCCCGGAATCAGCACATCGGTGGCGCGGTACTGGTCGGCATGCGCATGGCGGCCGACCACAATGGGTTTTGACCAGTTCCTGACCAGGCGCGGAATATTTTTACAGATAATCGGCGCGCGAAACACGGTGCCGCCGAGGAAATTGCGGATCGTGCCGTTGGGGCTTTTCCACATTTTTTTCAAATTGAATTCGCGCACGCGGTCTTCGTCCGGCGTGATGGTCGCGCATTTGACACCGACGTTATGCTCGGCGATGGCGCGCGCGGCCTCAAGGGTCACGCCGTCATCGGTAGCGTCCCGGTTTTGAATCGACAAATCGAAATAGCGCAGATCAATGTCCAGAAATGGATGGATCAGCTCATCCCTGATGCTGTGCCAGATAATGCGGGTCATTTCATCGCCGTCAAGCTCGACGACGGGATTGAGAACGGGTATTTTCTGCATGTAAACTCCAGTGAATGCGTACGGCCGGACTCCGGTCAGGGCAGGCCGTTAATGCACAGGCCGATTTCAAACGGCCCGCTTTCGGTATCGAACGTCAGCATGATGTGCGGGGTTTTTTCAGTGCCGTCAACCACCAGGTCGGTGCCGGATATAACGCTCGGCAAGGCAGCCTGCAGCTTGATGCCCCTGGCAGACAGTCCCTGGCGCGCCTGGCCCGAGATCATATTGGCGATCTCTCCGACGGCTTCGCGGATTTCATCACAGATGTGCGTGAATTCCTCTCCCAGCATGTTCGACACAATCCGGCAGATACAGCTCTCGGTAAAACCGAGCGACATAAAACCCTGCAGGCGCTCATCCTCGTTTGACAGTCCGATGATGCCGACGACCTGGCCTGCTGCCACGGTTTTCTCCCAGGGCCCGATCTGCCTGAGCTTCGGGGTCATGAACGCCATGGTTTCAAGCACTTTCACGGTCGCGTCTACAAAAGGCTGCGTATATGTAGTGTCCATGCGGTTGCCTTCAAAAAAAATTCCGGTACGGCTGATGTCTGTCACGTATCAGTCAAGTGCCTGCCACTGAGCGATCTGCAAAGGCTCTGCGAGCAGGTCAGCCGATGTTTGTATAAACGCCTGTATATGGGGCTGCTGCAGGTGGCGCGCAAGGTCGTCTTCGGTTTGCCACTGCTCTATAAATAAAAAACAGCCGGGCTCGCTGCTGTGCTCATACAGATCGTAGCGCAGGCATCCTGTTTCTGTGCGCGTGGGGCCTGTCAGCGCCCGGGCCGCATGCCTGAGTGCCTCCTGCGTGTCCGGCCGCGCCTGCAAACGCGCTGTCACATGTACAGTTATATCGTTTTTCATAGGACCTCGCGTGTCACTATAACGGAAACAGCTATGAAATTCCATCATTAAATCAGCTCAAGGGTGTCTTGCCGAACGGCAGCGGCAGCTGCGAGCTCCACTGTTGCCAGTGTTTCTGGCAGCGCCGGCAGCGCGCTTTTGTTTCCGCACGTTTTTTACATACCCCGAGTGCAACATACTGTTCCTGCTGGGCGCACCAGCGATACCCCGAGCCGGGCGACGCGTCCCGGTGCGGCTGTCTGCTGCGGCGGATCGCCATCATGTCTGTTTGTGCGCCTGCGCGCACCCCGGATCGTTGTCTGTAGCGGCTGCGTCATGGGCATGGCCTGCCGGCGATGCAAGGAAGCTGTCCTGGAATTCACGGAAACGGCCGGCCATGATCGCGGCGCGCATGCAACGGCACAGCTCAAGATAATAGTGCAGGTTATGGATCGTCATTAAAACGAGCGCGCTTATTTCATCGGCAAGAAACAGGTGCCGCAGATAAGCCCGTGAAACCGTGCGGCAGGCATAGCATGCGCACTGCGGGTCTATCGGGCGCATATCGTCGCGGTAGCAGGCGTTTTTTATGCGCAGCCGGCCTTCCGAATAAAAGCACAGGCCGTTGCGGGCGCAGCGGGTTGGCAGCACGCAGTCGAACATATCAAGGCCGAATCCCACCGCGCGCACGATATCCTCGGGGAATCCGATGCCCATCAGGTAGCGCGGCTTATCCGGCGGCAGCAGGGCCGCGGAGGCCGCGATCGCGGGGTATGAGTGCTGCATGTCCTCCCCGACCGAAAAGCCGCCCAGTGCGTATCCGGGCAGGTCGAGCGCGATCAGTCCGGCAGCGCTTGCGGCGCGCAGGTCTTCATGCAGTCCGCCCTGCACAATGCCGAACAGGGCGCTTTCCCGGCGCTGCCAGGCCTCGCGCGAGCGCTCGGCCCACAGAAGGCTGCGCTGAACTGCGGCCGTGATCTGGTCGCGGTTGGCCGTTGTCGGCGGGCATTCATCAAGCTGCATCATGATGTCAACCCCGAGCAGCTCCTGGAATGCAACGACCTTCTCCGGCGTGAACTCGACCATGCTGCCGTCGATATGCGACTGAAAAGTGACGCCGCTGTCGTTCAGGGTGCGCAGCTTTGCAAGCGAATATACCTGATAGCCGCCCGAGTCGGTCAGGATAGGGCGCTGCCATGCGCTGAAGCGGTGCAGGCCGCCGGCCCGAGCGATGATATCGGCTCCGGGCCGCAGGAACAGGTGGTAGGTGTTGCCGAGGATGATCTGGGCGCCTGTGTCTTCAAGCAGCGCGGTCGTCATGGCCTTGACCGTGCCCTGCGTTCCGACGGGCATGAACACGGGTGTCGTGAGCGTGCCGTGCGGCAGTTCAAGGGTGGCTGCGCGCGCGCGGCCGTCGGTATCATCGAGGGAAAATCGCATCGGGAGTTCTGTCCGGCGCGGAACAGGAACGCAGGTGGTTCCTCGTGCCGCGATTATGGTGTATCTGGGTTGACGACGCCTCGCTATCGGGGCGCATCCGATTTTTTAGCGCGCACTATAGCATAAAACCGGGTGCAGCAAAAGTCGTATTCAGTGGCTGCGGCGCACGTGCGTTGCGCGCGGGCCCGGCTGAAAAATATGCACTGTAAAATGCGCATCTTTGTGGTATATACAATAAATTGTTGCTTCAGGGACGCATCTATGAAAATTATGATCGGAAGTGTGGCTCTTGAGCTGCATCAGGGCGATATTACACGCCTTGCGGTTGATGCGATCGTCAATGCCGCCAACAGCCGGCTGGCAGGCGGCGGCGGGGTTGACGGCGCGATTCACCGGGCCGGAGGGCCTGCGATCATGGCCGAGTGCCGCGCGATCGGCTCCTGCCCGACCGGCGGGGCCGTGATCACCACGGCGGGCAGGCTGAGCGCGCGCTGGGTCATTCACGCGGTCGGGCCGGTGTATCGCGACGGAAAGCGCGGCGAACCCGAACTGCTGGAGGGCGCCTACCGGGCAAGCCTGCAGCTTGCCGGCGAGCATGGCGCCAAAAGCATCGCATTTCCCTCGATCAGCACGGGCGTGTACGGCTACCCGATCGAAAAGGCCGCGCCCATTGCGCTGGCAGCGGTTGAGCGGCATCTGCAGGAGCCTTCTTCGCTTGAGCGGGTGGTGTTCGTGCTGTTCAGCGCCGCCGATTATTCTGTATATGAGCGCCTGCTTGCCGGGATCGCGGCATCCTGATCTACCGCCACGTATAAAGGGTCTCGTAGTGTATTAAAAAAAACAGTAGGGGCAGGCCCCTGTGCCTGCCCGGACAGGGGCGAAAAATTTTTCGCCCCTACAGGCGCCGTAGTGATCCCGCTATGGCGGGAATGAGCACAACGCCGCAGAAGGGCAGTTTTGGACAGCCTGCAAAGGAGATGGTATGTGGGACTACACTGACAAGGTCAAAGAGCATTTCATGAACCCCCGCAATGTCGGCGACATCCCCGATGCCGATGCAGTCGGTGAGGCCGGTTCCCTTGCCTGCGGAGACCAGATGAAGCTGATGCTTAAAGTTGACGAGCATGAGGTTATCACGGACGCAAAATTTCAGACTTTCGGCTGCGGCAGCGCCGTAGCATCGGCCTCCGCGCTGACCGAGATGATCATCGGCAAAACCCTGAGCGAGGCAGAAAAAATAACCAATCGCGATATCGCCGACTTTCTCGGCGGCCTGCCGGCCGAGAAGATGCACTGCTCGGTCATGGGCCATGAAGCACTTGAAGCGGCTGTGCAGCACTATCGGGGAGTGAGCGCTCAGGAGGCCTCCGCAGGCAAAAAACAGATCGTGTGCGAATGCTTCGGCGTGACCGCGGAAGAAATCGAGCGGGTTGCCCGGGACAACGCCCTCAGAAAAATCGAGGATGTCACCAACTACACCAAGGCCGGCGGCGGCTGTCGCCAGTGCCACGGCCGCATTCAGGAGATCCTTGACCGGATCGCCCCGGCCGCCGAACCTGCGGTTGTCAGGCCCGCAGCCGCGAAGATGACCAATATTCAGAAAATGAAGCTGATCGAAGAGACCTTTGAAAAGGAAATCCGGCCCATGCTCAAGGCTGACGGCGGCGATATCGAGCTCATTGATGTTGACGGCGACCGGGTCGTGGTTTCGCTCCGGGGCATGTGCTCCGCATGCGCCAGCTCATCCTTTACGCTGAAGAAATACATTGAGCCCAAGCTGCGGGAATTCGTCAGCCCTGCTCTCTATATCGAGGAGGTGAAACCGTGAGCATCCGCGAGGTCTATGTCGACAATAACGCAACCACCATGACCGCGCCCGAGGTGCTGGAGAGCATGCAGCCGTTTTTCAGCCGGCTCTACGGCAACCCCTCCAGCATGCATCAGTTCGGCGGGCAGGTTAAACGGCACATTGACCGCGCCCGCGAACAGGTCGCTGCCCTTATCGGCGCGCACCCGGCTGAAATAATGTTTACCTCCTGCGGCACGGAAAGCGATAATGCGGCCATTCGCGGCGTACTGTCGGCCACCCCCGATAAAAAGCATATTATTACCTCCCGGGTGGAGCATCCGGCCGTGAAAAATGTTTTTCAATATCTGGGCCAGAACGGCTATCGCGTGAGCGAGCTCTCCGTTGACCGCGAAGGCAGGCTCGATCTGGATGAACTGCGCGAAGTCTTAAGCGATGATACCGCGCTTGTGTCGCTCATGTGGGCCAATAACGAGACCGGTGTCATCTTTCCGGTGGAGCAGGCGGCCGAGATGGTGCGCGCTGCCGGTGCAGCGTTTCATTGTGACGCGGTTCAGGCGGCCGGCAAAATCCCGATAGATCTGAAGCGGACGCCCATTGATCTGCTGTCGATATCAGGCCATAAGCTGCACGCGCCCAAGGGCATCGGGGTGCTGTTCGTGCGCAAGGGCACGCATTTTTCGCCCTGGCTGCTGGGCGGTCATCAGGAGAGCGGACGGCGGGCCGGAACGGAGAATGTTCCGAGCATTGTCGGCCTGGGTCGGGCCTGCGAACTGGCCCGGGAGTGTATCGAAGCCGAGAATACAGCGGTTAAGGCTTTACGCGACCGGTTGGAGAAGACCCTGCTTGAGCGCGCCATTGACGCCTCGGTGAACGGCGACACGGTCAACCGGCTGCCCAACACGACCAATATCAGCTTCAAATACATCGAGGGTGAATCGATCCTGATACTGCTCAGCGAGGCCGGGATTGCGGCCTCGTCAGGCTCGGCCTGCACGTCCGGGTCGCTTGAACCCTCGCACGTTTTGCGCGCCATGGGCGTACCGTTTACCCGCGTGCACGGCTCGGTGCGCTTCAGCCTGAGCCGCTACACCACGGCAGAGGATGTGGACTATATTGTCGAGAACATGCTGCGCATTGAGCGGCGGCTGCGCGAAATTTCGCCCTTCGGCCGCGACGAGCTTGCCTCCCAGTCCAGGTAGCCGGCTATGCCTTCACAGCAGCTTGCCCATATCATCACGCAGATACTTGACAGCTACGCGACCGATCGCGGTATCAATCATATTGAAGGCGCGAACCTGCCCGGCAGGGCTGCCGTGGAGGAGATCGTTCAGGACATCATCAATGTGCTGTTTCCGGGCTATTTTGAAAAGCAGGAAATGAGCCGCTCCGAGATCAGGCTCTATATCTGGGAGAAAATTGTATCGGTGTATCACAATCTGGCGCATGAGATCGCCAAGAGCCTCAAAAACGTCGATCAGGCTGAAGACAGCCTTGCCGAGCGGGCGGTTGCGAAAACGATAGCGTTTCTGGGCGCGATCCCCTCGGTGCGTGAAAAATTGACCGGCGATGTTGAAGCCGCCTATGAAGGTGATCCGGCCGCGCGCAGTTTTGACGAGATCATCGTCAGCTATCCGGGTCTGCTGGCGATAGCCGTGTACCGCATCGCCCATGAGCTTTATCATCTGGATGTGCCGCTGATCCCGCGCATCATGACCGAGTTCGCCCACCGCGCAACCGGCATCGACATTCATCCGGGCGCGCATATCGGCGGCCGTTTTTTCATCGATCACGGCACCGGCGTGGTCATCGGCGAAACAACGGAGATCGGCGACAATGTGCGCATTTACCAGGGCGTTACCCTGGGCGCGCTGAGCTTCAAGAAGGATCAGGACGGCCGCATCGTCAAGGGCGGCAAGCGCCACCCGACCATCGAGGATAATGTCGTGATCTACGCGGGCGCGACCATCCTGGGCGGTGATACGGTTGTGGGGAAGAATTCCATCATCGGCGGTAATGTCTGGCTGCTGGAATCGATCCCGCCCGATACGACGATCACGCACCAGCCGCCCAGCCTGGTGTACAAGGGCAGGGAGGCCATGGCGCCGACAGATATATACATGTACTACATATGAAGCACTCGTAAAATGACCGGATGCTGCGTTGTGCCCCCCCCCTGCGGCATCTGAAGAGAGCAGGATTATGAGTGCATTTCCCAGGATATCGTAACCTTCTGTCATTTCGAAGAAGCGAAAGCGACTGAGAAATCTTAAAAACAAGATTCCTCACATTCGTTCGGAATGACAGGGGGAGTCGTTCGAAATGATACTCTTGATGAAGTCGTAAAAAGTCAGAACATGCTCATTACAGTCATTCCGGCGCAGGCCGGAATCCAGGGATTACAAGCATGTGCAAAGACACTGGACACCGGTCTTCACCGGTGTGACGACTTTGTACGACTTCATCAATCTTGATATGAGAACGGTGTTAACACAATATTTAAGGAGATGGTAATTAGTATGAGCGTTGATGACAAAAAAATAATTTATTCCATGATGCGGGTGAGCAAGTTCCATGGAACCAAACAGGTGATCAAGGACATTTCGCTGTCCTATTTCTACGGCGCGAAGATCGGCGTGCTGGGCCTGAACGGTTCGGGTAAAAGTACGCTTTTGCGCATCATGGCAGGCATTGACCATGAGTTCAACGGCGAGGCCATGCTCTCCGAGGGCTACACCATCGGTTTTCTCGAGCAGGAACCGCTGCTTGACAATGACAAGACCGTGCGCGAGATCGTTGAGGAAGGCGTGCAGGAAACAGTCGATCTGCTGGCCGAGTTCAATGCGATCAACGAAAAGTTCTGCGAGCCCATGTCCGATGATGAGATGGAAAAGCTCCTGGCGCGCCAGGGCACGGTGCAGGAAAAACTCGACGCACTCGATGCCTGGGACCTTGACGCGCGCCTTGAGATGGCCATGGATGCTCTGCGCTGCCCGAGCGGTGACACATCGGTCAGTGTCATCTCAGGCGGTGAGCGCCGCCGCGTTGCCCTGTGCCGCCTTCTGCTGAAAAAACCCGATATCCTGCTGCTGGATGAGCCCACCAACCATCTCGATGCCGAAACGGTTGCCTGGCTTGAGCATCATCTGCAGCGCTATGCCGGCACGGTCATCGCGGTTACGCATGACCGCTATTTCCTGGATAATGTCGCCGGGTGGATCCTTGAGCTTGACCGCGGTGAGGGCATTCCCTGGAAGGGAAATTATTCGTCCTGGCTCGATCAGAAGCAAAAGCGCCTTGCCACTGAGGAAAAGCAGGCAACCGAGCGGCAGAAAACCCTGCAGCGCGAGCTGGAATGGATCAAAATGGCGCCCAAGGGCCGGCGCGCCAAATCCAAGGCGCGTGTCAATTCCTATGAATCGCTTTTGTCGCAGGAGGCGCAGCAGCAGGCGCGCGATCTTGAAATCTATATTCCGCCGGGCCCGCGCCTGGGCGATATCGTGATCCAGTTTGAAAACGTTAAAAAAGGTTTCGGCGACACCCTGCTGGTCGAGGATCTGAGCTTTGCCCTGCCGGCGGGCGGCATTATCGGTGTGGTCGGCCCTAATGGCGCGGGTAAGACGACCCTGTTTCGCATGATAACAGGGCAGCAGCAGCCGGATGCGGGCACCATTCGCATCGGTGAGACCGTCAAGCTGACCTATGTTGACCAGAGCCGCGATGTGCTCGACCCCGATAAGACCATTTTTGAAATGATCTCGGACGGCCGGGAAAATATTCAGCTCGGAGCGCGCGAAATGAATGCGCGCGCCTATGTTTCACGCTTTAATTTTTCAGGCTCAGACCAGCAGAAAAAAGTAAATGCGATCTCGGGCGGCGAGCGCAACCGGGTGCATCTGGCCCGCATGCTGAAAGAGGGCGCCAATGTGCTGCTGCTGGATGAACCCACCAATGATCTTGATGTCAACACGATGCGCGCGCTGGAAGAGGGCCTGGAGAATTTCGCCGGCTGCGCCGTGGTCATCAGCCACGACCGCTGGTTCCTTGACCGCATCGCCACGCATATCCTGGCCTTTGAAGGCGACAGCCGGGCCTTCTGGTTCGAGGGCAATTACAGCGAATACGAGGAGGACCGGCACCGCCGTCTGGGCACGGCCGCGGACCAGCCGCACCGCATTAAGTATCGCCAGCTGACCCGGGTATAGTACGGCTGTTGAAAAAAGCCCGTCTGCTGCGTTGTGCTCGTCATTCGTCTTTGCGGCGTACGCAAAAGTACGCCTCATTCCTCATGACTTCGCACGCCTTGCATCCTGCCATTTTTGAACAGCCTGATCAAAAAGGAGGGGTCTGTTATCGCGGCGCAGGTTGGGTTAGCCGCAGGCGTAACCCGACATAAAAAAAGCCTTTTTTGCACCCCTTCTTTGCCGCCCAAAGAAGGGGTGCCCCCAAGAAAGGGCGCCCCCGGCGTTTCGCGTCCGCCTAAGGCGGATTTCCTCACAAAAGGCATGTTCACCCGTGCGGCACTGTAGGGGCGACCGGCCGGTCGCCCCTACCTGGGCGGCCACGGGGGGACCGCCCCTACGGACATGCATAACGACCGTATCCTTGATCATGCACGAGGGCGGTTCACGAACCGCCCCTACGCTGCGCTGCTATGTAGTCATCGAGATCAAGGCAGGCAGGTTCAAACCTGATCATCTTGGCCAAATCGGATTTTATATGAAGGCCGTCGACCGGCAGTTCAAGCAGCCACACGACGCCCCGACCATCGGACTGCTGCTGTGTAAAAGCAAAAATAAGGTGGTGGCCGAATACGCGCTGCATGATCACAGCAAACCGATCGGCATTGCGCAATATCAGCTGACGCAATGCATGCCGGAGGAATTGAAAACCAGCCTGCCAAGCATCGAACAGATTGAAAAAGAGCTGAAAAGCAGGGATGCATAACGCTGCCTGACGGAAAAAGCACGAAAAATGGTTCAAAGCCGGGAGGCGCACGGGCATGAGCGGGATGAGCACATTTGAAAGTGTAGGGGCCGTCCCCTGTGGCTGCCCATCAGTTTGAGGTCCTAAGTCTTTTTGCACCCTTTCTTTCGCGGCAAAGAAAGTGTGCCCCCAAGAAAGCCGCCCCGTGCACCTTGGCCCCGACCTCCGGTCGGGCCTACCCTCGCGAAACGCACGCACGCGGGGTCGGCACGAACTCGCACATGCGGGCGCTCAGACAGCGTGTCGACCGAAATCCGCGCGCGCACGCTTCGCTCGGCATCGCTGCAATGGGGTTGAAACCCACAACCTAAAAAACACACGTAGTGGCCGCGTTGCCTGGCCACAATTTTTCTGGAGGGTCGGGTCTACCCTCTGTAGCAGAACTACTGCGGAGGAGGGCTTCCGCTTGTCCGGGGTTTGAACATTGAACCATTGACCGTTCCAAAAAACGCGTTGTGCTTGTCCTTAGCGATATCGATCCCTACCAGCATATGGCTGGTCGAGCCTCTGATATCATTACGCAGTTGACGAAACTCATCCAGTCTGATACTTTCCGTTTTCATAGGAACCTCCTGTTTTGGTGATGAGTGATTGGTGTCACAATCTTCTTAACAGGAGGTTTTCTTTTTTTGTAGTCTGATAATTTAATTTTTTTTGTGTTACCCGTGGAGGTGTGTCCAGCAGGTACTTCTATATATAACGTCCATGAATTAATGAATATCGCGGGGAAGGCAGTGGCATGAACTTACAAAAGAAAGACCGAGGTCTAAAGTCATAAAAGCGATGTTTAAGGTTCAACGTTCAAAGGTTCAAAGTTATAGAAACCGACTAGAGAAAACTAGCCCGGGTCGGACCACGATTTTTTGAGACAACCTTCCAGAATACCTTGATGAAATTCTTACAATCCGCTGATTTTGGTGCTTAGAGTGCTCTTTTTGGCATCAAAAAGGCTTCTTTGCGTGGAATAAATCCTGCCGCAATGCGACTATGTACCCTGGCAGGCGGTAACAACCATGCAATCCGGTGATGGGGCATGATACCTGTTCATCGGGCGGGGTATTCCGTTTCGAAGGAATATTTTTTAACTTGCAATGTACATAAATATGTATACACTATGAAATGATGAAGAAATTTCTTGTCAAACGGCTGCGGGATCTTGGCTGGTGGAAATACGGGCAAGGCGGCAGCCATGAAAAATGGACAAACGGCGAGCAGAAAACGGTTGTTCCCCGGCATGCCGAGATCAACGAACTTACCGCAAAGGCCATTATAAAAACTGCCCGGGCCAATCCCGGCATGCCGAGAAAGGATCAGACATGAACATTGAAGGAACCTTGATCCGGAAAGGCGCATGGTGGGCTGTAGAAATACCCCTGTTGAAAATTTACACCCAGGGCAGAAGCAGGAAAGATGCGTATTGCATGGCTAAAGACGCCATTGAATCAATCATTGACGAAAAAAGCTTTACGGTGAGTGTTACTGCGGGGCCTGCCGACACCTTTATGGTAGGCTCAAACAATGAGGTGTTGCTTATGGCCCTGGCGCTTAAACAGCAGCGCAGCAGCAGGCACATGAGCGTTCGCGATGTTGCCCGGAACCTGGGGTCAAATTCGCCGGCCGCGTACAGCAGGTATGAACAGGGCAAAGTAAGGCCGTCTCTGGATAAGTTCTCGCAACTCTTGAAAGCTATCGATTCGCGCCTTGAGCCGGTTTTGACAGTACTGTAAACCTACAGGGGGCGGTATAGGGACATCCCTTAAGGTATCCGCCGCAGGTATCCGGGTCGGACCAGAACGCGGAGGGGACAGGCGAAACATGTGCTGGATGCCGCATCGGAGTGCGGCATGACAGGGGTGTGGTTTTTGTGGTTTAAACCCCGGCGTACACTAAAAAGAGCTCTTGAAAGACCATTTAAACGGTGCTATTAAAGAAGCATATAAATGGTTTGCAGGAGGTCTTATGCCGTCAGATGTTAAGTATTCCGAAGATGTAATTCCGCTGACCGATTTCAAGATACATCCCGGGCGGGTTGTCCGGCAGGTTGATAAAAACCGGCGCCCGGTTCTTTTGACCAGCCGGGGCAGAGGGGTTGCCGTGGTGCAGTCGCTGCGGGAGTTTGAGGAAAAAGCCGAGGAACATGAATTCCTGCGGGCAGTGGTACAGGGCCTGATGGATATTGAGGAAGGCCGCGAAACTGGCCTCGATGACGTCAAAAAGCGCCTTGGCTTGGCGTGAGCTGCATATGCCCTCAAAGATATCTATCTCGTTTGCAGCTTCAGCGCTCAATGATCTTGAAGGAATACGTGCGTGGTATACACGCCAGTGTGCCGAGGATGCGGGCAGGCGCATTGTTCATGAAATTATCACGGCCGTTGAGCGCCTTAAGGATTTTCCGGAAAGCGGTCGGGTTGTGCCTGAATTCGATAATGCCCTTCTGAGAGAAATAATTCAGCCCCCCTTCCGTATTGTGTACCGGCTTGACCACAAGCGGGTGCGGATTGTGCGCGTGTGGCGCAGCGAGCGCCTGCTCAAGCTGAGCTGAACATCTTTAACTCCCAAACCACAACGTGGAGTCGGGGTCGGACCAGGAAATCTTGACATAACCATCGGATAAAGAGTCCAAGGTCCAAGGTCTAAAGTCCAAGGTCTAAAGTCCAAGGTCCAAGGTCTAAAGTCCAAAGTTCGAGGTCCAAAGTCCGTATCCAACCAGGGGGGCGTTCTGAATTAATAAATATCGCGGGGAAGGTAGTGCCATGAACTTATAAAAAAGTCCAAGGTCCGAGTGTCCAGAGTCCAAAGTCCAGATTGTACATTAATTCGCCGGTTGACAGCGTGACCGGTAAAAGCTATATTGTATATACAGTATAGCTTTTCAGGAGATCCGCGATGTCAACGCAGATGATTATACGCATCGATGATGCGATCAAGGCCAGATTCGCACAGCTTGCCAAGGCGGAAGGGAAAACCGCCAGCCATGCCGTGCGCGAGCTGATCGAAGACTATGTGCATGACCGCGACATGAGCGGCCATATCGACGATTTGTGGAACAGGATCGGAGCGAACCTGGCCAAAAGCGGCGTATCGGCCGCAAGCGTTGCCGGCGCTGTCAGGGCTGCGCGGCGCGCACGGCGATGAGGGTCGTTGTCGATACCAACATTTTTGTTTCCTCGTTTTTCGGCGGCAATCCGCGCAGGGTTATCGACCTGTGGAAGACCGGCGGTATTACGCTGTGCCTGACGCGCCCTATTGTTGAAGAATATATCGAGGTGCTGCAGCGGCTGGGGCTCACGCAGGCACAGGAACTGCAGGAGCTGCTTGACCTTTTTGCCAGGGGCTTCAACTCCGTTTTTACCGCAAAAGCACCCGTCCTGAAGGTCGTTGCCGCAGACCCCGATGACGACAAGTTCATTGAGTGCGCTGTTGCGCTCAAGGCCCGCTGTATTGTTTCAGGCGACAAGGCCCTGCTGAACGTCAAGGAATACATGGGCATACACGTCCTGAACGCCAAAGCGTTTCTTGATATGTTCGCACGCACAGGTGTTGGGTTAGGGGACATTGTTGAATAAGTTGAATTGTGTTGTTGTAGTGCCAGGGCTAAAGGGCATAGTCTAAGGTCTAAGGTCTAAGGTCCAAAGTCCAAAGTTTTTTGTACCCTTTTCTGGCGCGAAAGAAGGTACAAAAAAATTTTTTCGGTGCGCACGGCGCACCCTGCATTTTCTCTATCTCTCCGGGCGGAGCGATGTTACTTTTCCACCTTCCAAGCTCCATCCGCGGTGAGCTCGAACTCAGCGCCTGAGTCGGCAGTGCTGTCTTCGCCGATCCACACCTGGAAGCGGCCGGGTTCAAGCACTGCCTGGCCTCTGTCATCCAGATAGGATAGCTCCTGCGGGCCCAGGTGAAAGGCAATGGTTTTCTTTTCTCCTGCCTCGAGAGCAACGCGCTCGAAGCCTTTCAGCTCCCGCACCGGGCGCGACACAGCGGCAACACAATCGCGTACATAGCATTGTGCAACCGTTGTTCCTGCCCACTCTCCGGTGTTGACCACCTCAACGCTCACGGTTATTCCCGCTTTTTGCGGAGCCGCAGCCGCGCGCAGGTTGCTGTATTGAAACGTTGTATAGGACAGGCCGAAGCCGAACGGGAAGAGCGGGGAATCGAGCGAGTCAACGTAGCGCGAATGGCGGCGGCTGCCGACATTCATCGGCCTGCCGGTTGGAGGATGGTTGTAATAGAGCGGGATCTGCCCGGTTGCGCGGGGAAATGTGACCGGCAAGTGTCCGGATGGATTTACATCCCCGAACAGGATATCAGCCACGGCCAGAGCGCCGGCAGTGCCGGGATGCCAGGCAAAGAGCACAGCGTCGGCCCACTCAGCCACACGGGTAAGGTTAAGCGCGCGGCCGCCGAAGACCACAGCAACGATGGGGATCTCCATGCGCCGGGCAGCCTCGACCAAAGCCTCCTGCCCCGGGGGCAGATCGATGGTCGCCGTGCAGTTGTCCTCACCCGACCGGCCGGCTGATTCGCCGATGGCCAGTATCATCACATCACTTGCGCACGCCATCTTTACAGCATCATCTGCCAGTTCGCAATGGTGCAGCCGGGCATCCGGCCCCAGCCGTGCGGCAAGCGCTTCTTTCAGGGTTGTGACCTCTTCGGCCTGCCCGTCAGGAGTCCAGCAGCCAAGCAGGGCCTGGCGCTCGTCTGCCAAGGGGCCGCTCAGGCACAGGGTAATGTTGTCCGGGCGCAGCGGCAAAACGCCGTTATTTTTCAAAAGCACCATGCTGCTTGATGCAACCGTGCGCATCGTGGCAAGAGAAGCGCCTGCGAGGTGCACGGTCCGGGATGCTTCCGGATCAGCGTAGGGGTTCTCGAACAGGCCGAGTGCGAACTTGAGATGGAGCACGCGGCGCACGGCATCGTTCAAGCGCGCCTCAAAGACTCTGCCTTCCCGGACCAGGCCTGCCAGGTTCTGCAAAAACACCATCGAGCACATGTCCATATCAACCCCGGCATTGCAGGCGAGCTCGGCTGCATGGGCCCTGTCAGCGGCAAGGCCGTGATTGATCAATTCCCCGACCGCGCCCCAGTCGGAAACGAGCAAACCGTTAAATCCCCATTGGTCTTTGAGCACATCACTCAGCAGATAGCGGTGGGCGGAAAGCGGGATGCCGCCGATATCATGAAAGGCGCTCATGACGGTTGCGCACCCGGCCTGTATCGCGGCCCTGAAGGGCGCAAGATAGATGTTGTGCAGGGTCTGAGAAGTGATCTCGGTCGTATTGTAATCGCGGCCGCCTTCGGCTGCGCTGTACCCGACAAAGTGCTTGGCGCAGGCCGCGATCCGGTCGACGGGAATCGCGTTTTGATCACTACCCTGAAAGCCGCGCACAGCCGCGGCAGCCAGTCTTCCTGCCAGGAAAGGATCTTCGCCGAAACTCTCGGCAACTCTTCCCCAGCGCGGGTCGCGGGCGATATCGAGCATGGGCGAGAAACCCCAGTGGATACCGTCGGCGCGCGCTTCTCTGGCAGCGATAGTGTTGGCGGCTTCAATCATTTCAGGCGCCCAGGTGGCGGCCATGCCAAGCGGAATAGGGGCGACCGTGCGGTAGCCGTGGATCACATCGCGCCCGAAGATGAGCGGGATGCCCAAGCGTGACTCGGTGACGGCTATTTTCTGGATCTCGTTGATGGCTTTGGCAAAGACCCGCTCCTGGCGATCGTTGCCGGCTGTGGAGGAGTTGGCCAGCAGGCCGGAGCCGATCTCGCCGCTGCGGACCTGCTCATACTGATCCGGGCCGAGGTTGTACCACTGGTTCAGCTGACCGGCTTTTTCCTCGAGGGTCATGCGGGAGAGCAGGTCTTCGATGCGCTCAGCGACCGGCAGGGCCGGATTTTTATAGGCTGGAAGGCTCATGGGGATTTCTCCTTATGTTTTCTTCATGGCTGTAATCGATGTAGGGCGTGTGTCAACCCGCCACTATTTATCCCAAGAAAGGCACCCGCCCTGCGTTTTCATGTATTACCGTCATTTCGAATCCCCGCTCAAGCGGGTTGAGAAATCCTGCTTTTTTTATGAAAGAACACAGATTTCTCAGCCGTTTTCCATCCTCCGTAGCAAGCTACTGCGGGGAACTCGATTTTTGTATAAAGTCGTGAAACGGAATTTATAAAACGCTACAGCCCGTCTCCGATTTGCGGTTGAGACAGCCAGTACCTTTTACGTTGTTGGTGCTGGGCTGTCAATTGCTTTTTTCTCTCAGTGTTTTTTCTCTCAGCCATAATTCTGTCAGCCTGTTCGTGGCACAGCGTATGGCTTACCCGCCAGGCAATAACCTTGCGCGACCATTCATCAAGCAACACATACAGATACCAGAACACACGCCGTATGTCCGTTCTCAGATAGCTGACATTCCAGCACCAGCACTGATTCGGGCCGTTTAACTCTTCCGGCCGGTTTGGTTTTGCCAGGCTCCTGCCACGCCGGATATCTCTGCGATCATCTCACAGGCCATTGTCCTGCAGGATGTTCCTCAAACTGGAAGCCGACATAAAAAACAACGCCCGCTCTGCGCCTCGTATAGTCAGCATCTGGAACGAATAATCTAGTGTAGTGTCCCAAGAATAACTTGAATAAATAGACTGCTTATGTTAAGCTTCTCCTAAAACGAAAGGAGAAGCATATGGCGATTGGAAGACCAGTACAACCAATTGAGTTAACTCATGAAACCA
>VGSH01000036.1 GCA_016875025.1 Deltaproteobacteria bacterium | reverse complement strand
GCCGGCAGCGCTGCCTCGGTGAACAGGGCTGTTTGCGCCATGATCTGCCCGGTGGGTGCGATCACCGCGCTGATACCGGTGTTGGCGGCGCGCAGCAGGAAACGCTTGTTTTCAACCGCGCGCAGCACGGCCATGGACAGGTGCTGATAGGGCGCGCAGGTGCGACCGAACCAGGCATCATTGGTTATGTTGACGATACAGGTGCCACCCAGGCGCACGAACATACGCGTGAGGTTGGGAAAAATAATCTCGTAGCAGACAAGGGTTGCAAGCGTTGCCTGCCCGGCCGGCAGCAGGCGTATGCCGGCACCGGGGCTGAAGTCACCGATGCCCGCGACAAGGCGGTTGACAAACGGGAACAGGCGCTGCAGCGGTACGTATTCGCCCCAGGGAACCAGGTGCAGCTTGTCGTAGCGTCCGGCCACGGAGCCTCCGGGCTCAAGCAGGAATGCGCTGTTGAAGTAGCGCACACCGGAGCCGGTATCCTCAAATGACGGGCTGCCCAGCAGCAGCCGGGCGCCGCTGTGCTGCACGGTGCTGACGACATGCGCCTGATAATCCGGCTCGCTTTGAAAGAAAAACGGCGTAGCCGATTCAGGCCAGATGATGAGATCGGCCGGCTCCGCTAAAACCTGCGTGCTCAGGCGGAACAGCCGCCTCAGGGTTTCATCAAGAAAGGCCGGGTCCCATTTCAGATCCTGGGGGATATTGGGCTGAACGAGCAGGGCGGCAATCCGGGGGCCGTCGGGATCGCGAAACTCCTGCACGCGCATCCGGCCGTACAGCAGCGTGGCGGCAATGAGCACCAGCGCCCAGCACAGCTCAAGGGCGGCGGGCCGCCTGCGCTCGATGAGTGCATGCACGGCAGCTGCAATGGCGCAGTTTACGCTCACGATCAGAAAGCTCAGGCCGTAGACGCCGGTGATGTCGGCGATCTGGATTAGGTGCAGGTTTTCAAACTGCGAATAGCCCAGCAGCTCCCAGGGAAAGCCGGTGAGCATCCAGGACTTCACATGCTCGGCTGCAACCCAGCATATTGGCAGCGTCAGCGTGATCCGGATGCCCGTCCGGTCACGGATATAGGCGCTGCACCACAGCGGCAGCGCGATATAGGCGCTCAGCACAGCGCACAGCAGCACGAGCAGCACTGCTGCCAGGGGACGGGGCACGCCGCCGTAGGTGTGCATGGAAACAACGACCCAGTATACCAGGCCGATGTGATAGAGCGTTCCAGCCGTGATGCCCTGCAGGACGGGGCTGGCCTGCGGCCGGCACAGCATCATGACGATCAGGGGCACAAGGCAGACCCAGGCAAGCGCATGCAGTCCGGCCCGGGGGAATATCAGGATCATCATGGCCCCGCTCAGCAGGGCCGGGGTGAGCAGCAGCGGAGTGGCCGCCCGGGTGTGCATGTGTTTAAATACTTGCATTCTGCAGCGTCTGCATTGTATATAACGGGGTGACTGCCACCGGGGCGCGCAGTGATGCGGCGCGCGCGCAGGCAGTGTTGTATGTACCATATTTATACCTAAAACCAAAAGAATAATTGGTTTCATCGCAGGACGCATTGACCTGCGTCCTGCGGAATTAACGCCTGTGAAAGGAACATGTCAGTGAACCGGATTCATCCCACGGCCCTGATTGCGCCCGGCGCGTACCTTGCCGATGATGTTGAAGTCGGCCCGTATGCTATTATTGAAGATCGTGTCGAGATCGGCAGCGGCACGAAGGTCATGGCGCATGCTGTCGTGCGCGCATATACAACCATCGGCGAGCGCAACCGGATCCACATGGGCGCGATTATCGGGCATGATCCGCAGGATGTTGCCTTTGATCCCGCAGTGGAAAGTTTTGTTCGCATCGGCAGCGATAACATCATCCGTGAATACTGCACCATCCACCGCGGCACAAAACCCGGGAGCGAAACCCGGATCGGCAGCAACAATTTTTTAATGGCCGGATCGCACTTCGCGCACAATGTGCAGGTGGGCGACCGGGTTGTCGTGGCCAATAACGCGCTGCTGGCCGGTTATGTCACGCTCGGCGACCGGGTGTTTGTGAGTGGGGGTGCCGCCGTACACCAGTTTTGCACGATCGGCCGTCTGGCAATGCTCAGCGGCAACGGTCGCTTCAGCTGCAATATCCCGCCCTTTGTCAGCGCGCTTGAACGCAACGCAGTGGCAGGTCTGAACCTGGTCGGCCTGCGCCGTGCCGGGGTTGCGCAGGATGCCATTCGTGAGCTCAAGCAGGCCTATATGCTGCTGTACCGCTCGGGACTGCTGCGCTCAGAGGCCATTGCGCGCATGCAGGCCTGCTCTTTTGGGAGCGAAGAAGCGCGCGAATTTCTCGCCTTTGTCGCCGGTTCATCCCGGCCGCTGGTGCGGGCGCGCGTTAAAGGCAGCGGGGATGAATAGTCCGGCCGGGCTGAACGGTGCGATAGCACGGATAGAAAAAAGCTGCACATGCGTGTCTGAAGCAGGGGGTGTACTGTGATCAGGGATATCAGCATACTCGTTGTCGATGATCTTGAAGCGATGCGCATGTCCGTGTGCAGCATCCTGAAACATCTCGGGTTCAGCCGTGTGCTGGAAGCGCCCGATGGGCACACGGCCCTCGCTATGATCCGTTCAAACCCTGTCGGACTGGTCATCACCGACCTTGACATGCCCGGCATGGACGGCCTTGAACTGCTGCAGGCTGTGCGCGCTGATGCTGTCCTGAAGGATCTGCCGGTCCTTTTCATGACCGGTGAGGCTGAGAAAACCAGAGTGCTCGAGGCTGCGCAGGCCGGTGTCAACGACTATGTGCTCAAGCCCTTCACCGTGGCGGTGCTTGATCAGAAAATACGCACGATCTTCGGCCTGAACTCCTGAGAAGCCCGCATCAGGGCCGCACCCGGGCATGCGGAACCCGCCTGAACCCGCACATTCAGAGTGAGTGGCTCGTTCATGTTCGCGTCTCTTAAAAAACCCGCTGTTGTGATGGGCGCCGCCCTGCTGGCGTATGCCGGTATTTTTTACCTGATGCATGCGTTCGTGGGCAGAGGCATGACCATTGTTTCCGTTATTCCCGTTGTGGCCGCTGCCTGGTGTTTCGGCCGGTTCTGGGGAACAGCCGCGGCCCTGCTGAGTTTTGCCGCCAACAGCGCCCTGTGCATTGCGTTCGGCATTGACTGGCAGGAGCATGTCGTACTCCGGGGCGCCCTCATTCCCGGCACCGCGGCCCTGATCGGCATAGCCCTGATGGTCGGGTACATGCGCGCGCTGCGGGCGCGCCTGCAGCGCACAATCAGCGACCTCAGCAGCGAAGTTGTTGAGCGCCGCAGCGCCGAGGAACAGCTGCGCGAGCTGATGCAGTTTTCCGACAATGTGATCGAGAGCTCAATCGACAGCATCGTTGTGGGCGACGTGCGTGGAACCATTGTGCGTGTCAACCGGGCCCTGCTTGATATGAGCGGGTACAGCCGGGAGGAACTCATCGGTCAGAGCCCGCTTGTGCTCTCATACATTGCGCCCGGAGACTATCTCAGCATTACCGGCGAAGCGATCAGCATTGATGACGGGTATATGCTGAATGCGCGCGCGCAGCATGAAAAACTTTTTGAAACCGGACGCATTCTGGACTGGCAGTACTATATTGTACGCAAAGACGCGCGCCTGGTGCCTGCCGAAGGAAATATCGTTTTGCTGCGCGACGATGCCGGAGAGGCAGTCGGATCGCTGGCCATTATCCGTGACATCAGCGCCCGGCGGGTGATCGAGCAGGAGCTGGACCGGCACCGCGCGCATCTGCATGATATGGTACAGGCGAAGGCCGGTCAGCTGCTGGCCCGCGAACAGGAACTGCGGGCCGCCAATCAGCAGCTTGTTGCGGCCAATGAGCAGCTGCAGGCCGCCAACCGGCAGCTGCGCTCCGGCGAACAGGCTCTGCGCGAGAGCGAGGAGCGCTTCCGGGCGGTCGTGCAGCTGGCCAATGAGGCCATTGTTATTATTGACGCGCAGGGCTCAATCATCTTCTGGAACCAGGGTGCTGAAAAAATTTACGGCTACAGTGCCGATGAAATTCTCAAGCAGCCGGTACTTGTGCTGGTTCCCGAGGCGAATCGAGCGCTGCACGGCAATATGATTGCAACCATGAACGCGCGCGACGATATGCCCGGCATGCAGGCAACGTCCGAGGGTCTGGGGCGGCGGAAAAATGGAGACACGTTTCCGCTTGAATTTTCGATTACGCGCTGGGAAACATCCGGAACGAAGCTGTACGGATTCATTGTGCGCGACACAACGGATCGCAAAAAGGCCGAGGCGGAGCTGGTGGCGTTGAGCGAGCAGCAGCGCGAAGCCCGCGAATTTCTCGAAAACGTGTTCAGGACAACCAATGACGGCATCGTCATCAGCGATACCGATGGAAAGATTATAAGGGTCAACAGCACGATTGAAAAAATGCTGGGCTATGCTGAGCAGGAAATAATCGGTCGCTCAGCGCTGGATTTTTTTTCGGGAGACGGTGATTACCGGCGCCAGGGACTCGAGATGGTTGCTGAACTGCGCCGGACCGGCTCGGTTCAAAACTGGGAGACGGAATGGTGCCGTAAGGACGGCACGCATCTGCCGGTTGAAATTAATGTCACGTTTCTGCGCGACCGCGACGGCAATGCGACCGGAGCGGTGGCTGCGGTGCGCGATATCACCGAGCGGCGGGGCATTGAACAGCGGCTGCTGCAGACTGAAAAACTGAAATCCCTCGGAGAAATGGCCAGCGGGGTGGCGCATGACTTCAACAATGTGCTGACGGCGATTCTAGGGCGCGCCCAGCTTCTCAAACGCATGATCGGCGGCGCACTGCAGCAGGCCGGCGCTGCGCGGCCGGCCGAGATTGAAAAGGGCCTTTCCGTGATCGAGAGCGCTGCTCTGGACGGGGCTGAAACCGTGCGGCGGATTCAGGATTTCTCGCGTGCGGGTACAAGCCAGCGTTTTTCCGTGTCCGTTGATCTGGCGGAGGTTATCGGCGGCGCACTGGATTACACCCGCGTGCGCTGGAAGGATGACGCTGAGCTGAAAGGCCTGCGCTACCGTATCGAGAACACGGTCAGCGTTCCGGTGCCGGTCGTGGGCAATGCGGCCGAGCTGCGCGAGGTGTTTACAAACCTGATCAATAACAGCCTTGATGCGATGCCGCAGGGCGGCACGCTCTATTTTGCCGCCGCATGTGATGAGACAACGGCAACGGTCACGGTGCAGGATACGGGTATCGGTATTGCGCCTTCAATTATTGACCGCATCTTCGATCCTTTTTTCACCACCAAGGGCCCCCGCTCGACCGGGCTCGGCATGAGCGTGTCCTACGGCATTATCAGGCGGCACAAGGGTTCGATCAGCGCTGCCAGCGAAGAAGGACGGGGAACAACCCTGAAGGTTGCCTTGCCGCTGGGCCGGCTGCAGGAGCGCGTGCGCAGCGATGTTGTGCCCGCAGGGCATGGCGCGGGGCTGCGCGTGCTTGTTATCGATGATGATGCGGATGTGCGCGACGTGCTGGCCGACATGCTGTCCGGCGACGGCCACCGGGTGGCGCGCGCAGCTGACGGCCCCGAAGGCCTCGAACTGTTTCGCGCTGAACCGTTCGACCTTGTATTCACCGATCTGGGCATGCCGGGCATGTCCGGCTGGGTTGTGGCCCGCGAAGTCAAGCGCATCCACGCCCGGGTGCTGGTAGCGATGGTAACGGGCTGGGATGTACATTATGAGCAGGAAAATATTGAGAAGTACCGGATAGATTTTGTCCTGAACAAGCCCTTTCAGGTTTCACATATCATGGATGTCGTGCATATGGCTCGCAGGCGTCTTGAAGGCAAGTATTGATGGGTGCGAGTGATTTTTTTCTAGAGACTGTTTTTTATGCGTTTGTCGCCCTGACCGTTTTCGGCGGGCTGCTCGCGGTGCGCACGCAGATTCTCATGTATACCGTGCTGGGGGCGGCGGTGGCATTTCTGGGCGTGGCCGGCCTGTTCATGTTCCTGGGCAGCCTTTTCCTGTGCATGATGCAGATTCTGATCTACCTTGGCGCTATCTGCATTGTGCTGGTGTTCGGCATCATGGTGGGCTATACGCCGCGCCAGGTGGCTGAGCAGGGCATTCGCGGCCAGAACCTGCTGCTGGCCGTGCCGGCCTGTATCGCCGCGGTCGTGCTGCTGCGCAGTGCCGTGGGCCGTACGGTCTGGCCGGCGCCGCCGGATGCGCCGCGGGACTTTTCACTGGTTGCGGTGGGCCGCCAGCTGCTGGAGAACTACGCCCTGGCCTTTGAGCTGATTTCGGTTCTGCTGCTGATCGCCATCATCGGCGCAATCATCGTGGTGACGGTCAAGGAGGATCCGCGCTGATGCTCTCGCAGGACCTGAAAACCTATCTGGTGGTGGCGGCATTCCTGCTGATTATCGGCGTGTACGGGGTAGTGCAGCGCCGCAGTTTTATTGGCATGCTGATTTCAGCCGAGCTTATTCTTGCCGGTGCCGGCCTCAATTTCATGGCGTTCAACCGCTTCCTTGCGCCGGATCCGGCCGTGGGCCAGGTGTTCACCCTGATCATTATGGGCATCGCCGCAGCTGAAACCGCGATCGGCGTCAGCTTCATTCTGGCGGTGTACCGGCAGTTCAAAACGATCGATCCCATTCAGCTCAATGAACTTCAGGAATCCATCCCGGGCCGGCATGCCGATGTCGATGGTGAGGGTGTGTCGCCCGGGCAGGGAGAGAGGCAGTGATGATACCGGCATTGCCCGTTCATATCAGCGCGTTGATCATGGTGCTGGTGCCCCTCGCGCCGCTTGCAACCGCCGCAGCTGTGCTGGCAGCCGGCTCGCGCACGTTTGTGCGCGACTTCGCGAGCGTGGCAGGGGCCCTGCTGACGCTTGTGCTGGTGCTGGCAGCGGGTGCCGGGGTTATGAAGGGGGATCTGCCCGACATGGCCGTGTGCACGCTCTATCCCGGCATAGCGCTTCGTTTTTCGCTTGACGGGCTGGGCCTGCTGTTTGCCGCTACAGCCTCGGCAATGTGGGTGGCGGCGGCAGTCTATTCAATCGGCTACATGCGCGCTTTGAGCGAGCATGCCCAGAGCCGTTTTTATTGCTTTTATGCCGTTGCCCTGAGCGGCGGCCTGGGTGTGGCCTGCGCGGGCAATCTGTTTACGCTCTATCTTTTCTATGAAGTGATCACCATCAGCACCTACCCGCTGGTGGCCCATCATCAGGATTCAAAAAGCTATGCGGGCGCACGCACATACATCGTCTACCTGATGTTCGCTTCAAAGGCCTGCCTGCTGCCGGCTATGGCGATTCTCTATACGCAGTGCGGTACCCTCGATTTCAACCTGAGTGACATTACAACCGGCATGCTGCCCGGCTCAGCCCCGCCCGCGCTGGTCCGGCTCTGTTATGTGCTGTTCGTGCTGGGGCTTGCCAAGGCCGCGCTCATGCCCCTGCACGGCTGGCTGCCCGCTGCCATGGTTGCACCGGCGCCGGTCAGCGCGCTGCTGCATGCCGTGGTGGTGGTCAAGGCCGGCGTGTTCTGCATCTGCCGGGTCATGCTCTCGGTGTTCGGCACGGATCTTCTCGGCAGCCTGAATCTGGGGCTCGTGACCGCCTATGCCGCCATGGTTACCATTATCGTTGCATCGCTGATCGCCATGACCCAAACCGATTTGAAAGCGCGGCTGGCGTATTCAACCGTCAGCCAGCTTTCCTATATCATCCTGGGGGTCGCCCTGCTGTCACCGAGCGGTATTACCGGTGCCCTGTTTCATATCCCGGCGCACGCGGCTGCCAAGATTACGCTGTTCTTCTGCGCGGGCGCGATTTTTGCCATGACCGGCAAAAAGGATATCCGTGATATGGGCGGGCTGGGCTTGCAGATTCCCTGGGTGTTTGCCGCCTTCGGCATTGCGGCGCTGAGCATGATCGGCGTGCCGCCGGTCGGCGGGTTTGTCAGTAAGTGGTACCTGGCGCTGGGCACGCTTGAGATGCACAGCCGCGTGCTGCTTGCAGGGGTGCTGCTGAGCAGCCTGCTCAATGCCGTATATTTTATCGAGGTTATCGTGCGCGCGTTTTACGGCCGGCCTTCGGCACATGCATCGATAACGTGCGCTCACGGAAGCAGCCCGGTAACGGCGCTCATGCTGGCTGCGCTGCTGGCTACGGCCGCTTTCTCCGTGATTCTGGGCATATGGCCGGATGCGGCCATCGGCCTTATTGTCAGCCGGGTGCTTCCATGAATGAAACTGTGACTACTTCCAAAGGCCGCCATGTGTGGCTGCCTGCAGCGCTTATCCTGATACTGCTGGCCGGTGTTGTGGCCGATATTCTCGGCGCTGACCACGAAGGCCCTGCCGGAGTGTTTGCGATTCCCGGTTTCTGGTCCGTGTTCGGGCTTGCGGGTTGCCTGATGCTGGCAGGGGTTTGCAAGCTTGTTGCCCGATTGTTAAAGCGTCCGGAGAATTATTATGATGATGTTCTCTGAGATCGCCGTTCACCCTGCTGTGCTGTTTCTGGGAGCGGCCATAGGGCTGGCCTGCGTGCGAAGCGGCCCTGTGCAGCGTGTTTTGCTGCTTGGCACGCCTGTCGCAGCCCTGGTGGCAGCCATACGGCTGCCGGACAGGTTCGGAACCATGCACTACCTTGGCATGGACATGCTGTTCGGTCGCGCTGATGCATTGTCGGTTTTGTTTCTCTATAGTTTTATCGTCATGGCGGCGCTGGGCGCGCTGTACAGCCTGCAGGTGCGCTCGCGCATCCGTCATGCGGCGGCCTTTGCCTATGCGGCCGGCTGTACGGGTGTGGTGCTGGCCGGAGATTTCCTGAGCCTGTTTGTGTTCTGGGAGCTGATGGCGTTTGCATCCGTATTCCTGATCTGGGGCGGAAGCGCCCGCTCAGCTGCCGCCGGATTCCGCTATATACTGGTGCACGCCGCAGGCGCCCTGGTGCTGCTGGCGGGAATCGTGCTGCGCGTCTATACCGGCGGCTCGCTTGCATTTGAACAGCTCGGCGCGGGCGGGATGAGTACGGCAGATATCCTTATATTGACGGGCTTTCTGCTCAACGCGGCTGTGCCGCCCCTGCACGCCTGGGTGGCGGATGCATACCCGGAAGCCTCCCCCGGCGGTGTTATTTTTCTGTGCGCTTTCACCACTAAAACGGCTGTATATGTGCTGGCACGGGGTTTTGCCGGCCTTGAAATCCTGGCGCCGCTGGGCGCGGCCATGGCCCTGATCGGCGTGGGCTATGCCGTGATTGAAAACGATGCGCGCCGCATCCTGGCCTATCATATCATCAGCCAGGTGGGCTACATGGTGTGCGCGATCGGTATCGGCACGGACCTGGCCGTGAACGGGGCCTGCGCGCACGCGTTTTCCAACATACTCAACAAGGGCCTGCTGTTCATGGGCGTGGGCGCGGTTGTGCTGCAGACCGGGCGTGGCCGTCTGCATCAGCTTGGGGCGCTTGCACGCGCCATGCCGCGCACACTTGTGCTGACCATGATCGGGGCCCTGGCCATTTCAGGCCTGCCCCTGACCGGCGGATTCGTCAGCAAGTCAATCGTGATCACAGCCCTTGAGCAGGCCCACCGGCCGGGCCTTGAGCTGATGCTGATGCTGGCATCAATCGGCACGTTTTTCTCCGTGGGCATCAAGCTGCCCCTTTTTATATGGTTTGGCTCTGTAAAAGCCGACACCTGCGCTAATCAGGCGGCCGGCGATCCGCCCTGGAACATGCTGCTGGCCATGACCCTGACTGCCGCCCTGAGCCTCGCGGCCGGTATGTTTCCGGGCCTGTTGCAGGCCCTGCTGCCGCATCAGGAAATCTGCCGGATCTATTCGCCCGCGCATGTGAGTCACACCCTGCAGCTGCTGGCAGCCACCGCGCTCGGGTTGTATATCATACGCGGCTTTCTTGCGCCCAAACCCGGCATTCTGCTTGATGTTGACTGGCTGTACCGCCGCGGCGCGAGCCTTGTGATGCGTCTGTGCGCAGGGCCGCTCAACCGCATGAACGAGCGGGTCAACGGGCTCTATCAGCGCGCCGGTGTCGGCCCGGCACAGAAAGCCTCAGGCGCGCTCACCTTGTTTGATCGCAGCGGCATCGACGGCTTCATCGACGGGCTTGCCATGGCCGCCCTGGTGCTGGGAGAATCCCTGCGCGTGATACAGACCGGCAAGATTCAGCACTATATCGGCGGCGCGGTCATATTTTTCTTTTTGCTGCTGATCATCGTAATGCTGCGTTAGCGCAGCTGCGCTGGGAACAGGACGTATGGAAGACAGCCTGCTTTTTAACAGTCCCGGATATCCGATTTTAAGCTTCATCATGCTGATGCCGCTGATCGGTGCGCTTGTGTGTCACGTGCTGCGCGGCAATCTTGCGCTGAAGATATGGGGTCTTATCGTTACCGGCCTCACGGCCCTGATGTCCATGCCGCTGTATGTGCTTTTCGACCGCACGAGCGCACGCTATCAGTTCGCCGAGGTGCGCGCCTGGATACCGGCCCTTGATTTGAACTACGTTGTCGGCGTGGACGGCATCAGCGTGCTGCTGGTGCTGCTGACCACGCTGATGATGCCCCTGTGCGTTCTGTGCTCCTGGCACTTCATCCGCGAGCGCCTGGCCGAATTCATTATCGTTCTGCTCTTGATGGAAACGGCCATGATCGGCGTATTCGTCAGCCTGAACACCGTGCTTTTTTACATCTTCTGGGAGGGCATGCTGGTTCCCATGTACCTGCTGATCGCGGTATGGGGCGGCCCGCGCAAGGACTATGCCTCCATCAAATTCTTCCTCTACACCCTGGTCGGCAGCGTGTTTCTGCTGCTGGCCCTGATTGTTCTGTACGTGCAGACGGATACTTTTTTTATTCCGGAGCTGATGTCAGCGGACCTGACGTTCCCTCTGCAGATGCTGATCTTTATCGCCTGCGCCGTGGCCTTTGTCATCAAAATCCCTCTGTATCCGTTTCATACCTGGCTGCCGGCCGCGCATGTTGAGGCCCCGACCGCAGGCAGCGTGATTCTTGCAAGCCTGCTCCTGAAAATGGGCTGCTACGGATTCCTGCGGCTGGCCCTGCCGATTGCTCCGGAGGCGGCGCAGTTCTGCGCGCCGGTCATGATCGGTCTGGCGCTTGTATCAATCGTGTTCGGCGGCTGTCTGGCCCTGGCGCAGACCGACATCAAGCGCCTGATCGCCTATTCAAGCGTGGCCCACATGGGCTTTGTGACCTTGGGTATTTTTGTGTTCAGTACCCGGGGCATCAAAGGCGCACTGCTGGAGATGATCAATCACGGCGTGATTACCGGCGCCCTGTTTATCGGGGTCGGTATGCTCTATGAGCGCACGGGCAGCCGCGAAATCCGCAACAATTCCGGCCTGAGCATGCTTATGCCTGTGTTTGTTGCTTTTATGGCCCTGTTTGGTCTGGCTGCCCTGGGATTTCCCGGTACCAGCGGTTTTGTGGGTGAATTTTTAATCATGATCGCGGCCTTTGAACAGCATCAGACCGTGGGCCTGCTGCTGATTCCGGGCGTGGTGCTGGCTGCGGCTTATATGCTGCGCCTGCTGCAGAAGCTGATCTGGGCCGATTGCGACGGTATCTACTGTCTGCCCGTACATGCCGGTGACGGGTTTTACGTGACCGTGAGCGACCTGAGCATCAGGGAGTGGTGCCTGATGGCTGTGCTGGCCGTCCCGGTTTTGTGGGTCGGGCTCTACCCGGCTCCCCTGCTGGAGATTATGAGCTGCAGCGTTGACAGCCTGCTCCAATACCTGCCGCACGCGCCCTGAATGCGGGCGTGCGGTCGTGATGCGCGCACCTTTGCGCAAGGAATAATGCTATGCCTCATGCTGTTGTGCTGTTTTCGCCGGAATTGACTCTTGCGGGTATGGCCGTGGTGTTTTTCGCTTTCTCCCTGACGCGATCGCATCCGATGCTGCTGCAGGCGGTTGCCATGGTGTTTGCGCTCATGGCGCTGATTACCACCACCATCACGTATGCCACCGAAGGGGTGCTGTTCGCCGGGGTCTACCGTGTGGATGCTTTCTCACAGACATTCAAAATCCTGATTTCTCTCGGCATGCTGCTGGTGCTGTGGCTGGGCTCGGGCTTGCGCGGTGTTAAGCGCAGCGTGCGGCCGGAGTATTATTTTTTCTTCGCCCTGAGCTGTCTGGGCCTGATGATGATGTGCAGCGCCACGGAGCTTCTCACGATTCTCCTGAGCCTTGAGATTTCATCCTTTGCGGTCTATATCCTGATTCCGCTGCGCTTCGGCGTGGGGCAGCGCGCGCCGCTTGAGGCCGGCATAAAATATATCCTGTTCGGCCTGGTTGCGACCGGCATCACCCTGTACGGCATGAGCTACCTGTTCGGGCTGACCGGCACCACCGATCTTGTCGCCATGATGGAAGTCCTGCCGCGGCCGCTGAGCCTTCAGCCGCTGGCGCTCATCGGGCTTGTGATGATGCTGTGCGGCATATTCTACAAGCTGGCCCTGTTTCCCATGCATTTCTGGATGCCGGACATCTTCGTCGGCGCGGCGCATGAGACCACCGCCTTTGTGGCAACCATTCCCAAAATCGCGGCAACGGCCCTGCTGATCCGGGTGGTGAGCCTGTGCGGCCCCAGTGAACAGCTCACTACCATGCTCGCCATCATGGCCGTTGTGTCGATGACCCTGGGAAATCTTCTGGCCCTGGCCCAGGACGATGTCAAGCGGCTGCTGGCCTATTCCAGCATCGCCCATGCCGGCTACCTGATCATCGGTGTCCTGTGCATTGAGCCCTTCGGACTGCTCTCGGCAATGTACTATGTTTACGGATATCTGTGGATGAGCCTGGCCTGCTTTTTTGTTATTTACAATCTTTCCGACGATGGCCGCAATATCCGATTTTGCGATCTGCGCGGTCTGTACAAGCGCTCCCCCATTATGGCTGGCGTGCTGGTGGTGGGCGCGATCGGGCTGGCAGGCCTGCCGCCCACAATCGGGTTTACCGGGAAATTCATGATATTCGCCGCAGCGCTCAAGCAGCAGCACTACTGGCTGGTAAGCCTGGCGGTGTTCAATGTATGCATCTCGGCCTTTTACTATCTGCGCCTTGTGCGCGCCGCCTACAGCAATGTCGAGCAGGAGACCGACTACATAGAGCTCAGCGCTGCCGCGAAACTGCTGGGCATTCTGATTATCATCGCAATTATCGTTGGCGGGCTGCTGCCGCAGAACTTTTTGAGCCTGGCGCGGGACGGGCTGGCGGCAATCATGCCTTAGAGACTGCTCAAAAACGGCCAGCCTCCGTAGCAGTGCTACTGCGCAGGACGGGCTCATGTGTTGCACGATAACGTGATCAGCTGCTGTGTGGCATAATCCTGTAGGGGCACGGCATGCCGTGCCCCTACCTATAATATCTTTTGCAACCGTACCATGCCTGTATCGCACCAGCCACCGATCATCGATGTTGAGCAGACTCAGGTTGTGCTGTCTGCCAGCCGCAGGACGGATCTTGCCGCCTGCTTTCCCGATTATTTCATTGCAAAACTGCAGGAGTATCCTCCGGAGCGTGTGCACACGATTGTGGTCTGGACCAAAAATCCGCACCGCATGCTCACCCATCCGGCTCTGCGCTCCGCGCTTGAGCGCTACCGCCAGCTCTATGTGCACCTGACGATCACCGGTCTTGGCGGCAGCGTGCTTGAGCCGCGCATCCCTGCCTGGCAGGAGGTTGCTGCCATGCTTCCCTCGCTTGTCGATTTTGTCGGGGATGCGCGCCGCATCAGCTGGCGGTTTGATCCGATCATTCGTGCCGTGGCCTGCGGAGCGCTTGTTTCAAATTACGGGCTTTTTAGCACTATCGCACATGAAGTCAGCCGGATGGGGGTCCCTCTGTGCCGCACAAGCTGGGTTGAGCCCTATGCCAAGGTGCAGCGCCGCCTTGCAAAGCGCGACATAACGCTTCAGCTGTATTCAGAGCAGGAGCGCCGGGAACAGGCCCGCGAGCTTATCTGCATCGCTGAGCAGCATGGCATGCGCATGCAGTTCTGCTCCGTGCCCGGCTTTTCGCGTTCGCGCTGCATTGATGGTGAACTGCTCAGCGAACTGCATCCTGATGGACTGCAATGCTCCCGGGCGCGCGCCAAAGGGCAGCGGCCACTGTGCGGCTGCACGCACAGTATCGATATCGGCTGGTATAGCCAGAAATGCCCGCACGGGTGCCTGTACTGCTACGGCGAACCGCTGCTTGATCCGGAATAAGGCAGCCTGCACAGGCTTAGCAGGGCGGGCGTACTAAACAGGTGCGCTTACTAAACTTTGACAAGCCAGCGTCTTTACTTTATAATCCCTCGGTTATCATTTGCATGTCCTAAACGCACTCAGGTATGTATAGATCGGATAATTCCCAGCACCATGCACCATATCCGCAATTTCAGCATTATCGCCCACATCGACCACGGCAAATCGACCCTGGCCGACCGCCTGATCCAGCATGCCGGGCTTATCAGCGCGCGTGATTTCCACGATCAGCTGCTCGACAGCATGGACATCGAGCAGGAACGCGGCATCACCATCAAGAGCCAGACCGTGGCCCTGCCGTATACCGGAACAGACGGGCAGCAGTATGTGCTGAACCTGATCGACACGCCCGGACACGTTGATTTTTCCTACGAGGTTTCGCGCGCACTGGCCTCCTGCGAGGGCGTTTTGCTGCTGGTTGACGCGGCCCAGGGCGTTGAGGCCCAGACGCTTGCCAACCTGTACGCGGCCATGGATCACAATCTTGAGATCATCCCGGTGATCAACAAGATCGACCTGCCTGCGGCCGACATCGAGCGCGTGAAGGAGGAAATCGAGATCGAGCTGGGCCTTGATTCAAGCGGAGCGCTCTTGTGCTCGGCCAAGGCCGGCATCGGCATTGATGAGGTGTTTGAAGCCGTGGTCAAGCGCCTGCCGGCGCCCAAAGGCGATCCGGCCGCACCCTTGAGCGCGCTGATCTTTGACGCCAACTATGACCAGTTCCGCGGCACCGTGGTCAGCTGCCGGGTGTTCAACGGCTCCCTCAAGGCCGGCGATACCATCCGGTTTATGTCCAACGGAGCCTGCTACCGCGTCGAGGAGGTCGGCGTATACCGCATTAAGCTTGAAAAGCGCGCCAGTCTTTCTGCGGGCGAGGTCGGCTATATCATCGCCGGCATCAAGACCGTGAGCGACACCCGCGTGGGCGACACCATCACGCTTGACAGCAATCCGGCTGCTGAACCGCTTTCCGGGTTCAAGGAACCCAAATCGATGGTGTTTTCCTCCGTGTACCCGATAGCGGCCGATGATTATCCCGATTTGGTCGAGGCGCTTGAAAAATACAAGCTCAACGACGCGGCCCTGAACTATCAGAAAGATTCTTCGGCGGCCCTGGGGCAGGGGTTCCGCTGCGGTTTCCTGGGCCTTCTGCACCTTGAAATCGTGCAGGAGCGCATGGAGCGCGAATACGATCAGGCCATCATCATGACCGCCCCGTCGGTGCAGTACAAGTTCCTGCTCAAAAACGGCACTGAGCTGACCATTGAAAATCCGCAGTACTATCCCGATCCGACCGCGATCGACACGGCCTTTGAGCCCTATGTGCGCATCTCCATCATCATCCCCGAGCGCTACATGGGCGCGGTCATGAAGCTGTGCACGGAGCGGCGCGGCAGCAACTCGCGCTTCACCTATCCCTCCACAGGGCGCATCGAGGTCAACTTCGACATGCCGCTTGCCGAAATCATTTATGATTTTTACGACCGGCTGAAAACCATCACGCAGGGCTACGGATCCTTCGACTACGAATACCTCGATCACCGGCCCGGCGATCTCGTGAAGGTCGACATGATGGTCAATCATGAAAAGGTCGACGCGCTTTCATTTATCAGCCACCGCGACAACGCCCGCGCGCGCGGCCTGCAGTACTGCGAGCGGCTCAAGGAGGAGATCCCCCGGCAGATGTTCAAGATCATCATCCAGGGCGCCATCGGCGGCAGCATCATCGCCCGCTCCACCATCAACCCTTTCCGCAAGGACGTTACCGCCAAGTGCTACGGCGGCGATATCACCCGCAAGCGCAAGCTGCTCGAAAAGCAGAAAAAGGGCAAGGAGCGCATGAAAATGGTGGGCAATGTCCAGATCCCCCAAAAGGCTTTCGTTGCAATCCTCAAATCCGAAAAAGACTGACGCGCGCGCCTCGGGCCTCTATATCCACGTGCCGTTTTGCGCCTCGAAATGCCCCTACTGCGATTTCTTTTCGATCGCTTCAGCGGACATGATCGCTGCCTGGTGCGCATCCGTGTGCCGCGAGCTTGATCTGTATCGCGAGCGCTTTGAGCGTTTTGAAACTGTATACTTTGGCGGCGGAACTCCCAGCCTTTTGAGCGCACAGCAGCTCGGCAGTTTGATGGAGCATGTGCGCACACGTGTTCGCATTGCAACGGATGCCGAGTGCACCATCGAGGTCAATCCCGATGACCTGAGCAGTGAGAAGGCCCGAGCGCTGCGCGATCCGGGTTTTAACCGATTGAGCATCGGCGTGCAGTCGTTTGATGATCTGCTGCTGAAATTCCTGCAGCGCAGGCATACGGCGCGCCAGGCGCGAGATGCTTTTGAGCATGCGGCGGCAGCAGGCTTTGAAAATATCAGTCTTGACCTCATGTACGGGCTGCCGGAACAGGACTGGCAGGCTGAGCTTGCACAGGCTATTAGCCTGCAGCCGGGCCATGTTTCCTGCTATCAGCTCACCATCAAGCCCGGAACAGCTTTTTTTAGCATGCAGCAGGAGGGACGCCTGCAGGCTGCATCAGAGGAAACACTTGCGCAGCTTTTCCTTCTGACCGATTCCCTGCTGGCTGAGGCAGGCTATGATCACTATGAAGTATCAAATTACGCGCGTGAACCCGGCTGCGAGGCCCGGCACAACAGCCGCTACTGGCAGCACCGGCCCTATCTCGGCCTTGGCCCCGCGGCGCATTCCTTTGACGGGGAAAAGCGCTGGTGGAATATTGATTCAGTGCCTGATTACTGCAGTCTGATCAGCAGCGGCAGCCTGCCGGTTGCCGGCAGTGAAATACTCACGCCGGACCAGCTCCGCCTTGAGCGACTGATGCTCGGCCTGCGCACCAGTCGCGGTGTTGCGCGTGAGGATGTGGGCGCGGGCGGGAGCACGCTTGCGCAGCTTGAGCGCGAAGGGCTCATTACCCTTCACTCCGGCCGCATTGCCCCGACCCCGCGCGGTATGCTGTTTGCAGACCGATTACCGCTGTTGCTTGAAGACGGTGTTGCAGACAACAGCGCAGTCTAACAGGCTGCTGAAAAATGCCCATTTTCCGTAGCGGGTCTCCTGCGGAGGGCGGGTCCATCTGTCCCGCGATAGCCGGTTTGTGCTCATTCACGCCATGCCGGGATCACGACGATGTTAAGGGGCGAAAAATTTTCGCTCCTTGTGCAGGCACAGGGGGCTGCCCCTTCTGGTTTACGCTTTCTCTCAACTCCGAACGCCCTGCTCAAAACTGACTTGGCTGCGCTGCGAACGGGAATTCTGCTGGCAATATATTTGACAGTGCAGCGGTTCACAAAGCAAATTGAAAAGCCGGAAGATGTCGTTGCGCACTGTTTCCCGGGTCCCGCACGACTGTTAACCGGATTTTAACTTGACACCCGTACAGCCCCATTTTATAGTCACGCCATTGGTTCAGGATAGATTGTCCTGACGTTTAGCAGGCTGTTGAAAAACGCCCATCTGCTGCGTTGTGCTCATCATTCGTCACTGCGGCGTACGGCAAAGTACGCCTCATTCCTCATGATTTCGCACGCCTTGCATCCGAGCGTTTTTGAACAGCCTGTATAAAAGGACTTTTTCAACACCCTGTTAGAGGGGTTGAAAAACCGCCGGATCATATGCCATATGCGCAGGTACGCCGGGGCACCTGCTTTGATAAAAGGGGACAGCATGGTCGGCAAAAAAGCAAAAAATCCGGAGGTGCGCTCGAAGGTTTCCGACCCTCACGCTGCGCCGCTGCCTGAGGACGGCGCAAAGGTCAGGGCCGCAAAGGGGTTTGCCGTATCTGCAAAGGCCGCGAAACAGCCTCCTGTGTCCGTTGTGGCCCGGAAGACCAAAGCCGGAACCGCAGCCGTTGAGACCGGGCCCGACCTGTCCTCACCACAGCTGTACTTAAGCCGCGAGCTTACCTGGCTGCGCTTCAACAGCCGTGTACTGAACGAGGCCGCTGACAGCCGCACGCCCCTGCTGGAGCGGGTGAAGTTCCTCTCCATTACCGGATCGAATCTTGATGAGTTTTTCATGAAGCGCATCGGCGGCCTTATGCAGCAGGTCGGCGCCGGCGTTACTGATCGCTCTCACGACGGGCTCACCCCCAATGAGCAGATCGACCAGTGCATCGGCTATGTGCGCAGCATACTCGCGCGCCAGCACACAATCGCGACCGATATCGTCAGGGAACTCAAGCAGAAAAAAATATATATTCTGCGCTACGCCGAACTCTCCGCTGATGAAAAAAAACAGGTGCGCGGCCACTATGCCCAGTATGTTTTTCCGCTGGTGACCCCGCAGTCGGTTGATCCGGCGCACCCCTTTCCCTTCATCTCCAATTTTTCGCTCAACCTGCTGGTCACGTTTCTGCAGAAAAAGAACCGGCCGCCGGTGCTTGCCAGGATAAAAGTGCCGGTCGGCTTCGGCGCGCCGCGCTTCATCCGGGTCGAGGGCGGCGACCGCTTTATCCCGATCGAAGAGGTCATGCGTCATAACCTTGACCTGCTGTTTCCCGGGGCGAATGTGCTGAGCTGCGACGTGTTTCGCACCACGCGCAATGCTACTACCGAGCCGCGCGAGGAGAATGCCGATGACCTTCTGGCCGTGATCGAGTCCGAACTGCAGGAACGCCGCTTTGCTCCTATCGTGCGGCTGGAGGTTGAGAAGGGCATGGACCCGGTCCGCCAGGGGCAGCTTACCGCCGAGCTCGGTCTTGATCCCGGCCGCGATGTCTATGCAAGCGAGGGCCTGCTCGCTCTGCGTGACTTCATGGAACTCGTCGCTCTTGACCGGCCGCTGCTCAAGGATGCTCCGCATCATCCGGTCGACCATCCCGAGCTTGCCCAGGAGCGCTCCATTTTCCACATTCTGCGGGATGAGGGATCGATTCTCGTGCAGCATCCCTATGAGACCTTCAGTTCCTCGATTGAGCGTTTCCTGCGCGAGGCCGCGCGCGACCCCAAGGTGCACGCCATCAAGATGACCCTGTACCGCACGGCGCGCGAGTCCAATATTGTCGAGCACCTGATCGAGGCTGCGGTGAACGGTACGCAGGTCGCGGTGATGGTCGAGCTGCAGGCAAGCTTCGACGAGGCCGCCAACATCCGGCTGGCCGAGCGCATGGAAGAGGCCGGTATTCACGTGACCTACGGCGTACTCGGCCTGAAGACCCACAGCAAGATCATCCTGGTCGTGCGGCGCGATTATGACGGACTCAGGCGCTATGTGCATGTGGGCACCGGCAACTATCACCCGGTAACCTCGCGCCTGTACAGCGATCTGGGCCTGTTTACCGTGGATGAGGCCATCGGCGCCGACGCGACCGAGCTGTTCAACTATCTCACGACCGGCGTCAATGAAAGCCGTACCTACAAAAAGCTGCTGGTCGCGCCGTCGTTTCTCAAAAAGGAGCTCCTGAAGAAAATCGAGCGCGAAGCCGCCCTGCACACGCAGGCACAACCCGGGCATATCCAGTTCAAGATGAACGCGCTGGAGGATGTCGATATCACCCGCGCCCTGTACCGCGCCGCCCACCGGGGCGTGCGCATCGACCTTATCGTCCGGGACAGCTGCCGCCTGCGGCCGGGCGTCAAGGGGCTGAGCGACACCATCCGCGTGATTTCCATCGTGGGCAGGTTCCTTGAGCACGCGCGCATTTATTACTTCCGCAACGCAGGCCGGGAGGAGTATTATATCGGCTCGGCCGACTGCATGAAGCGCAACCTCGAGCACCGCGTCGAGGCCCTGGCGCCCGTGGAATCCGTGCGGCTGCAGAAGCGGCTGCGCGAAATACTTGACATACAGTGCACTGACCGCAGAAGTGCCTGGGACATGCGGCCCGACGGCGAGTACGTGCAGCGAACGCCTGGCAAGAACGAAGAGCAGCTGGGGTCCCAGGCGCAGCTGATCGGGCTTGCGGAAAAACGCGCGGTAAAGGCCAAGACCGACAAACGCGGCAAGCACGGCAAAAAGAAAAAGCCGTAGCCCCGGATCGGCGGTCGGAGAGCTATGAAATTCCTACTGGAAGGGCAGGCCGACAGAACTACGATTTTTGCCGAGCTCGCTCAACGCTTCACGGTCCGCCCCGGCAAGCCGCGCACGATCGAGCGCACGTTTTTCGACACCTTTGACTGGCGGCTGTATTCGGCCGGGCAGAGGGCCGAGGAAGCGCGCGAGGCGGAAAGTGTGCAGGCGGAGTGGATGGAGAACGCCACCGGCAGCGTGCTGGGCCGTATGAACGGGCCGATGGGCCGTATGGCCCGCGACTGGCATCCGGCGCCCCTTGCGGAAGCGCTGGCGCGGATAATAAAGATGCGTGCCCTTCTGCCGCTGGCCAAGATCACGACGACCCGGTGGCCTGCCGACCTCCTGGACGAGCGTGAAAAAACAGTCGTCCGCGCTTCGATAGAAATCAGCACCACCGGCAGTATCAGCCCGGAGGCGGCCGGCAGGGCACTGCCCCCTGCTGTTGTACTGTCGGCAGTACGCGGCTATCACACTGAGCTTGAAAAGGCGATCGCCGTGCTTGCCGGTATGTCCGGGCTGACGAGGGTTCAACACAGCACGCTTGATCAGGTGCTGGCGATAGACGGGCGCACGCCGCTTGATTACAGTTCAAAGATCAATGTACGTCTTCCACACGGAGCGCCTTGCGAAGAAGCGGTGCGCACGGTGCTTGCCCGGCTCGTAGAGATTATGGCAGCCAATCACAAGGGAACGGTGGCGGATGTCGATACTGAATTTCTCCATGATTTTCGCGTGGCAGTGCGCCGCACCCGCTCCATGCTGGGCCAGATGAAGGCGGCGATTCCCGCTTCAATACTGAAGCAGTTTCGGCCCGAGTTCGACTGGCTTGGCGCCGTGACCGGCCCGACACGCGACCTGGACGTCTATGTTTTAAAATTTGACGACTATAGTGCCCCGCTTAACGAAGCCGTCAGGCGGGACCTTGCTCCGCTCAGGAAACATATTCTCCGGCGTCAGCACCAGGAGCAGCTCACCCTCAGCCGCGCCATTTCCGCCCAGCGCTATCAGGCCCTCATCGTTGACTGGGAAAAGGTATTGCGCTCCACCTGGAAGTCGGGCGCGCAAAGCTTCAGGGGCGACGATCCGGTCGAGGCAGTGGTCGGGCAGAGGATTTTGAAAATTTTAAAGCGGGCGCTGCGCCAGGGCAGGGCCCTGACGGATGATTCACCCGCCTCCGCCGTACATGAGCTTCGCATTACCTGCAAAAAGCTTCGCTACATGATGGAGTTTTTCAAAAGCCTGTACCCAGCTGCCGAGATCGACGAGTTGACCGGGGCGCTCAAAGAGCTGCAGGACAATCTCGGGGATTTTCAGGATTATGAAGTCCATCGCACCGAGCTGTACAGATTCGCCGAAGAAATGGCGGCGCACAAGACCGCGCGGCCGCGAACGCTGCTTGCCATCGGGCAGCTGGCCGAAAGCCTCGCCGTGCGGCAGCGGCTGGCGCGTGCGGATATTGGCAGGCGTTTCGCCGGGTTCGCAGCGAAAAACAATATAGAGCGTTTTCGCACCCTTTTTAAAACCGCTGAGAGGATCGCTCCCGATGAAGGTGATTGCAACCTATAACATAAAGGGCGGCGTCGGCAAAACGGCCGCGGCTGTAAACCTTGCCTGGCTTGCAGGGCGAAGCGGCCTGCGCACCCTGGTATGGGATCTGGATCCGCAGGGCGCGGCGACCTTTTACTTCCGCGTACAGCCGAAGGTCAGGGGCGGCGGCAGCAAGCTCATGAAAGGCAGCAGCCGGATACGTGATTTCATCAAAGGCACTGACTATGAAAACCTCGATCTGATGCCTGCCGACTTTTCTTACCGCAATCTTGATATCCATCTCGATCAGAAAAAAAATCCCACAAAGCGGCTGAAAAAACTTCTGGCGCCGCTGAAGGCCGACTATGACCTGGTCGTGCTCGACTGCCCGCCTTCGATTTCGCTTGTCAGCGAGTCGGTTTTTTTTGCCGCCGATGCTCTGGCGGTGCCCGTGATCCCGACAACGCTTTCGCAGCGGACGCTTGAGCAGCTGTTCGGGTTCCGGAGCGAGCGGAAGCTCACAGGCCTGAAACTGCTGATATTTTTTTCCCTTGTCGATCGCCGAAAAAAACTTCACCACGAGTTGATGGACGAGATTGCAGGCCGGTATCCCGAGGTGATGAAAACGTATATCCCCAATGCCAGCCAGGTGGAGCGCATGGGTGTTTTCAAAAAACCGATTGGCGACTTTGCCGGGTCCTGTGACGCTGCACAAGCCTATGAGGAGCTTTGGGCCGAAGTGAAGACTGCGCTCTGGAGGTAATCAGGATGGCCGTGGAAATAGAAAGAAAATTTCTGGTGCAGCCGGGCTGGCGCCCGCAGGGCGAGGGGGTGGCCTGTGTGCAGGGCTACCTGCACACAGGGCGCACGGGTCCGTCCGTGCGTGTGCGCCTGATGGGTGAGCGGGCTTTCCTCACTATCAAGGGTAAGCCGCAGAACCTTGCGCGGCCGGAATTCGAATACGCCATCCCGCCTGATGAAGCCCGGGAGCTGCTGGCGCGCTTTGCCGGAGACAGGCTCATCGAAAAAACCCGCTTTCCGGTCGAGCATGCCGGACACACGTGGGAAGTGGATGTGTTTCAGGGCAGCAACAGCGGGCTTATTCTGGCGGAGGTCGAGCTCGCACGCGCTGATGAGAAGGTCGTGCTGCCCGACTGGGTCCACACCGAAGTCTCCCGTGACCACCGCTACAGCAATGCCTGCCTGTGCACGAACCCATGGCCGCAGTGGGCGGATAACAAAGGAACACCGTGAAGACAAAGCCGGACTACTGGTATCGCCAGTCGGCCGCTGCGCCCGTAAGGATCGTTGGCGGCCGGATTGAAGTGCTGCTGGTGACCGCCATGCGCAGCAAAAAGTGGATTCTGCCCAAGGGCATTATTGAACCGGACATGACGCCTGCGCAGTCGGCTGCAAAGGAAGCCCGGGAAGAGGCGGGCGTGACGGGAGCCCTGGATGCACGCAGCCTGGGGTGCTACAGCATCAGCAAATGGGGCGGTGAGTGCAGCGTTGAGGTGTTCCGGATGGATTCCGTGCGGGAAGCCGACCAATGGCCTGAAGCCGGCAGCCGCAAGAGACGATGGTTCGGGCTCGATGATGCCCGGAGAGTGATTCACCCCCCGGACGCGGCTGCTGTGCTGGAAAATATCAGCCGGCCGGCGTTGATGCTGACCCTGGTCCGCCACGCCAAGTCCAGCTGGGATGATCCCGGCCTTGATGATTTCATGCGGCCGCTCAATGACCGGGGCCGACGGGATGCCCCTGAAATGGGTCGCAGGCTTCGGCAGGGCGGTGTACAGCCCGCCCTCATCGTTTCGAGCCCGGCCAGAAGGGCAATCAAAACAGCCCGGATTATTGCCGGGGAACTGGATGTTTCCGCAGCCGATATCCTTGAAGGCGCCGGGATGTATGAGGCCGCTGCCGATGAGCTGCTCAAGCTCATTCGGCGCCTGCCCGAAGACAAGCAGGATGTCATGCTTGTCGGACATAATCCGGGCTTTACGGATCTGGCAAATCTATTGCTCCGGTCCGGGATAGAAAACATCCCGACCTGCGGCGTGGTACGTCTTGCCCTCGATGCGCCGCACTGGCGCGACATCGATTCAGACTGCGCATCT
>VGSH01000035.1 GCA_016875025.1 Deltaproteobacteria bacterium | reverse complement strand
TCCTGACCGATTATCCCCGCACAATAAAGCCGTTTTACATGAAGCTCAACCATGATGATCGCACGGTTCGCGCCATGGATGTGCTGTTTCCCCGGATAGGTGAAATCATCGGCGGCTCACAGCGCGAAGACAATCACGGCCTTCTGCTGCAGCGCATCCGCGACATGCACATCCCTGAAAAGGATGTCTGGTGGTACCTTGAGACACGCCTGTTCGGATCTGCACCGCACAGCGGATTCGGACTCGGATTTGAACGCCTGATGCTTTTTATTACCGGCATGGCCAACATCCGCGATGTCATCCCCTTCCCCCGCACACCAAAAAACGCAGCCTTTTAGCACAGCAGTTTGAGTGTGGTGGTCTGTACCTCCACACTGCGCTGCGGTGTTCCTGCTCAAAAACAACTTGCAATAGCCGCACAAATCGGGTACTGAAAAAGTAAATCCAACTTCAGCAAGGAGGTTTCGTATGAGCGTACGCTGTCCCCGATGCGAAGAAATTATTCCGGAGAAAGTTTTTCAGGAAATCCAGGAATGGGGTCCGGAAGCGATGAAATGCCCCTACTGCGACTGTCCGCTGAATAAAACAATCTTTGAGCAGCGGCGCTGGAACCGGCTGTTCCCGGTACCCGATAAAACAGAAGAGGATGTCACCAGGCTTGTCGCGCGCAAAACAAAAGAAGTGGCGGAGCAGGTAAAAAAGAAAGCGGCTGACTTTAAAAAAGAATATATCGGCTAGCCGCCGGAAACCCGCCCGCATAAAATACACGAACGCCCCGGGGAACCAGCTCCCCGGGGCGTTCGCCTTTAGTCGCACATTACCTCTTCCGGGTCTAAAAAAGCGCCGTCAACCCCAGGTGAGCGATTTCCTTGCCGAAAGCATGTTCAACCATGATACCGCCGGGGTCCTTTTCAAGCATGTTGATGCGCATGGCCTCCCGGCGCTCAATCAGGCGCTGCATGTAGGCCGGATCCCGCGGCTCATCCTTCTCCCACAGCCTGTGATACACATTGAGATAATCAAACACAAGCTTCATCAAACGATCCTGATCCTGCTTTGTGCTCGGATGAAAATCGGCGCTGATAAGGTAGGGGGAATGCATGGCGCGAAACCAGTTGGGGTTACGGCCCGGAAGATCGGGATAGTGTTTTTTGCCCTCCTCCCAGAGGTCTTCCAGCGGATCAAGATACTTCTCCATATAGTCAATATCGCAAATGCAGTCCGCTGTCGGATAAAAATCAAGCAGAAAAAAACTGCCCTTCTCGCTCTCAGCCCAGAACGTGGAAAATACCGGCAGGGCGTGGTGGTCATCCGGCCAGATAATCGTGGTGTAGCACATGAGCTTATCCCTGAATGACTGCACGGTGATGGCGATCTTTTCCAGCTTCGGGGCCGCGTACAGATACTTGTAGCTCCACAGGATCGGCCCGCCTTTAAAATCCCACAGGGGCCGTATATCCTTGCCTTTATACGTCTCCATCTTCGTACCGCCGAATTTTTCAAGCGCCTTGAGCATTTCTTCACCGAACGGGGGGAAGCTGTATTCTTCTGCCATTGTCTCCTCCTTTATCAGGAACAGGCTGCGCCTGCCGATTCATTATGCCCGCCACAGCAGGCTCTCATACTGTTACTGCAATGTTATAATAAACTGCTCCCTGCCCTCTCTGACCCTGGCCCGTGCAACGACCTCAAAGGTGCGGTTTTTCATGGATGGATTCTCAAGCGCATCCACGCAGACCCGGGCGATTTGCGCGCGCTTCACGCGGCCCGTGATCCTGCCGCCCTCGCCGAAGGCGATCTCGTCGGCAATATCCTCATCGGTATACCCGCCGGGCCGGATAATCGTATAGTCGATTCCGCAGGAGCGGATAAAATCCTCTGAGCGTGTTTTGGCTTTTAGCACCGACAGCATGGGCCACCTGTACATGCACGAAACCGCATCGCGGCTGTTGCCGGCCCCGATCGATGAAATCACCACGATATGCCGGAGCCCCTGCGCCTGTGCTGCCCGCGCCAGGTTCTGATTGCCCATATTGTCGATTTTATTATTTTCCGAGCCGCTGAACGGCTTCTTTGAGCCCAGAGCGCTGATCACGTACTGAGCGCCCTGCATGGCCCTTTCAAGCACCGGCACTGAGGCGAGATCACCGTCAGCGAACTCAACACCGCTCAGGCCGGAGGTTTCCGGCGCATCAAAGGGTCGCACCATCAGGGCCCTTACGTTATAGCCGCGCTTTAATAGCTCTTTTACCACCAGCCTGCCGGCCCTGCCCGTGGCTCCGGCAACAAGCACGCAATTTGAAGCTGTCATATTGATTCTCCTGTTTGCAATGGGTGAACTATCTCACAGCTGTGCGTATGTCCGGCGCATAATGCTGGATTGCTGCCGGCATGCCCGCTGCCGCTTACATCCGCGAAGCGATTTCCAAAGCACTGGCTTCCATCGCATCGAGTTTGCCGCCGATTTTTACAACATCTTTCACGTAATGTGCCACCAGGCCGGCACCCCAGCCGAAAAGCGCTCCAAAAAACCACAGAACCTCGGGATTGGTCAGCAGATTGAAGGCTACCAGAAATATATTCATAATGATATAGATTATACAGTGCACTTTAAAACCCCTGCGAAAATCCTTAACCGACAGGTCACGATACGCCCTGCGGTAATTGTCAAGCATCTGTGTGGTCATGGCAATTTCCCCTGTATGGGTTGTGAACGGTACGTACGGATTCCGAAAATCAGCGCTTTGCCTCATCGCATGAACGCACAGCATGAAAGGCGCTCCAGACCGCATCCATAATCGAGCCGGCTTCACAGCAGTCACCGACGCTGAGCACATTGGGCTGCCCCTGCAGTGCCGATGACAGCGCATCTACCGGAAACATCCTGCCGGCAAACACGAGGCTTCCTGCCGGAATTGAAATGGTTTCAGAACCGCATTCCGCCATAACCAGGCCGTTTTCAAAAGCGAACGGAATCGCAGCCCGGTGAATACTGATGTTGGGGTGCCTGATCAGGCGCAGCAGCATGTTGCGGTTATGCATATCAACCATGCTGATATCGAGCTCATCTGAATCATTGCGCGCGCACAAGGAGACCTTCTTGCCCTGCTGCGCAAGATAGAGCGCGGTTTCGCAGCCGATAACGCCGGCACCCATCATGACAATCCTGTCGGCATCGACATCACGGCCGCGCAAAACATCGATAACGCTGAACACCTTCGAGCCCGTCACCGGCGGATCTTCCATGGCAGCTCCGGTTGCAAGCACGATATAATCAGACCCGAAGCTGCGCACGGCATCAGCTGAGACATGCATACCATAGCGCAGATCAATGGGAAGTTGTGCAAGCAGGCGGCGCAGATACGCGAGATAGGCGGCAACATCGCTTTTAAACGGCGCTGTGGAGGCCGGCACCAGATTACCGCCCGCGCTTTCCGAAGCCTCCCACAGGGTAACATCAAACCCGCGCTGCACACCGGCGCGCGCAGCCTCAATGCCCGCGGGCCCGGCACCGACGATCAGCAGCTTCTTTTTACCTGCCAGAGGTTTCAGGCTCCACACGGTTTCATGCCCGGTCAGCGGGTTGAGCGCGCAGCTGGTCGGCTCACCCGCGATCATCTGCCACAGGCAGCCTTCGTGGCACCCGATGCAGGGAAGAATATCATCGAAAGCTCTTCGGGCGACTTTATTGACCCAGTCCGGGTCGGACAGAAGCCCGCGCCCGATCGCGATAAAATCAGCCTTGCCATCCGCCAGCACAGCCTCGGCGGTTTCAGGATAATGCAGTTTACCGACTGCGATAACGGGGATGGAAACAACCCGCTTTACCTCGGCGGCCAGGTCGGCCAGGCAGCCCGGTGTCTGGTACTGCGGCGGATGCGGCCACCAGCCGGTTTCATAGCAGCCTCCGTCAATGTGCAGGGCAGCCACGCCCATTTTTTCAAGCTCAACGGCGACCATCAACCCCTCGGCCGGGTCGCGCCCGCCTTCAAGAAAATGCGTCAACCCGAAGCGGTAGATAATCGGGAAATCCGGGCCGGCCTCGCGCTGTATGGCTTCAATTGCCTCACGTGCAAAACGCATCCGGTTGTCAAAGCTGCCGCCGTAACGGTCCGTGCGCCGGTTCCACAGGGCGCTCATAAACTGGTCCATCAGGTAGCCCTCATGACCGTGCAGTTCAACACAATCGGCTCCGGCCTCACGGCAGCGCCGGGCTGCCGGACCGAACGCTGCTGCCAGCGCAGCGGTTTCATCGGTTGAAAGCGCCCGTGAGTTATACTCAGGATACTCCGGAACATAAAAATTGGGATTTTCAGAGGCTGATACCGGAGCGGTATTCTCATCAATAATCGCTGCCGGAATCACACGGCCGAACCCGGCGGTCAGCTGCACGCTGAGCTTGCACCCGTGAGCGTGAAGGGCATCAGCAAGGGCGCGCAGGCCGGGAACGTGCGCGTCATCTACGGGACTGAAGAGCTGGCACGCGACCGGTTCGAAATCACGCGAAACAAAGGTCATCTCGGTTGTAATCAGGCCGACACCGCCACGCGCACGAGCTTCATAATACGCCCGGAAGCGCTCGCCCCAGCCGCCGTCAGGGTCGCACAGGCCGCGCACGCCCATGGCTGCCATGACAATTCTGTTTTTCAACTCCAGTGTACCGATTCTGCCCGGTTCGAGCAATTTCATCGAGTGTCCCCCTGGATTATAAAAGCGGATAGGTGTTGTCGTATCTCGCAGCTCAGAGTGTAGCAGTTCTGATAGTAAATGATTTTCAGGGATGTATCAGTGTGTAACAAAGTGTAACATTGCAATTCAAAGCCCTGAACAGAAGTAAGGTTGACCCTGCAATAAAGCCGCTTCGGTATCGAAATCGGGAACGGGGTCGGCTTTTTAACAACTCTCGATTCCGATCCCGATAGCGATTCCGATGGCGCTTCCGATGGCGCTTCCGCCCCCGATAGCGGCCAGGAAACAGCCTTCAGAGGAAAAATACTGAGGATATCACGCCCGACTCAGCGGCGCTTGGCCCTGACTTTGTCCATGAACTCAGGGGTGATTTCAGTAATACCCTGGCTGCGGGCTTCTTTAACCACGCCGGCTATAACGGTTTTAAGAAAAATCTTGGGCACCTGTATGATTTTAAGGCAGGCTTCTTCCTGCCAGACGATATCAGGATCATAATGCGTGCAGGCATACTGAATTGCTTCAAGCGTAGTGCCTTTACTTGCCGGGATGGGCACCCGGTACGGCCGTGAATGCGATGCAAACCAGAACTGGTTATTATCCCGAAATCCATAGTCAATCGGCATTTTCGGAAAGCCTTTGCCCTTGTCCAGACAACTCTTCCACTTGGGATTAAGTAAAATACGGTCGATGCGCAGTAAAAAGTGGTATTCGATAGCGCCGTCGGTATCAGTGAGGGGAAAGCTCTTGTCCCATGTGCATTCAAACACCTGAAAAGCCTCACGCACCAGATCAGGACGATATTTTCCGGGCGGTGCTTCCAGATCAGTCGGCTGCAGCGTAAAAATGCTGTTTTTCATTTTTTCTTCTGTGGTCTCTCCGGGATAACCGAGCATAACGCAGTTTTTCATGTACTTCTTTTTATCCGGAATAAAGTTAATCGCACACAGTCCCGTGCGCTGAATATTGAGGGCCGTATTGCTGCTGCTGCGAACGACCAGCATCATGGCATACCTGTTTTTGCCGGTCACCACATGCGGAAAACACAGGGAATACGGGCCAAGATTAATCTGGCCCGACTCGGCGACAGTACTGACCAGCACCACCGGCATGGGAAAAAACGCGGATGCCTGATAGAAGTTATCCAGTATCTTAACGCTGTCAAAGTGTGTGGACATGGCATACTCCCTGATGAGATTCAACGCAGCATACGGACTTCAAACGAAAAAAATGTTTCACTGCGAAATTCACGAAAAACACGAAATTTTTTCTGTTTCGGCACTATGCACAGGTACCCTATGTTTGCTCCCCATTGAGTGCCGCGCGCGGTATGAGGTACTTTTTTTGAGAAGGTTATTAATAGCCGGCGATCTTACCGCCCACAGTTGCAACACTGATCCTGAGCGAATTGGCCTCAGGATTATCCACCAGACGGTCGACCACACCGGCAAACGCACGGTCAGGCAGCTTTCGCTGGCGGGCGATCTGCGTAACCGCATACAGGATATCCTCACGCGAGGTCATGCGCTCGGCCCGTCCCTCGACAATAACGGCCCGATAGCGCGAATAACTCCAGTCGCACTCACAGATTTTAAAGGCCACATTCTGGTTGCCGTGAATACAGCGCGCCATGCGCCCGCCGGGCATGGACCCGCAATAGATATAGCTGCCGTCAAACCCGTAGGACAGCTCCACGGCGTAGGGCCTGTCATCCTCAACGCCGATCAGCGTACCCCAGGTAAAATACCTGATAAAATCCATTATTTCGGCATGAGTCATGTCCCGCATGGTAAATCTCCTTTTATTTCATGTGATTACCGGCTATGATTACCGCACCTGTACCGGCCATGCAGCCCCGGCCGGTGTGTGCCATCTTATATTTATTTTAATAATCCGGTCAAGCCGGTTTTTCCGGCTGCCTGACATTGAACGCTATGGTGCTCCCGACAAAAGCCATCATACTCGCCGCCGGATACGGCACCAGGTTGCGGCCTTTGACCGACCATGTGCCCAAAGCGCTTGTGCCGCTGATGGGCACGCCGCTTGTGCGCCACTGCATTTCCCGCCTTGTTCATGACGGGATTACCGCGATCGGTATCAACACCCATCATCACGCGCAGCTCGTCAACCAGTTCGCCTCGGAGCAGCACGACTGCCGGCTGCACATTTCACATGAGCCTTCAATTCTGGGCAGCGCGGGCGGCATCGGCGGCTTCCGGGATTTTCTTGCCGGCGATGACTGCTTTATTGTCTGCAACGCCGACAGTGTTTCAAATATCAGCTGCGCTCAATGCATGCCGGAATTCCTGCGCTGCAGCCCGCTTGTTACCATGGTGCTGACTGATAACCCGACTACGAACAACGTCTGCATCAATGCGCGCCAGGAAGTAATCGACCTGCGGGACACCCTGCGCCCGACTGATATCTCAGCGCGGTTGACCTATACCGGTATTGCCTGCATGAGCCGGGAATTTCTCGACATGATACCTGCGGGTGCCTCGGAACTTGTGCCTCTGCTGCTGGAGCTCATCTCCCAAAAACCCGGCTGTGTGCGGGCCGTGATCGCGCACAATGCCGCCTGGCGCGACATCGGAACCATTGATTCCTACCTGCAGGCACACAGGGAAATCCTGCTTGAGCGCAGGCCGTTGGTAGATGAAAACCGTATCCCGCCGGACGCCCTCTATATCGGCGACAATACATCCATTGATGAAGACTGCACCTGTACCGGATTTCTCTCGATCGGCAGCAACGCTCAGATCGGACCGGGATGCAGCCTGCACAACTGTGTTATCTGGGACACTACAACCGTACCGGCAAATTCGATTCTCCGCAATGCCGTATGCGGCCCGGGGTTCGTGATCAATGGCAGATGAGCGTGAAATTCAAGAGACTGTGTGTGCGTTCGCTGAAGCACACAGCTTTCCAGGCATCAGGCCTGATGACCTGCACCTGCTGGCGCTGGGCGGATCGGACCGGCGGTTTTACCGGCTGAAAGTATCGGGCAGGTCCTGCATTGCAATGATTTCAGCTCCGCCCGGAGACGAGCAGAACGCCTGGCTGGACATAAACCGTTTTCTAAAATCATGCAGCATCAATGTTCCGGAAATATACGCTGTTGACAGCGATCAGCACATGCTGCTGGTTCAGGACGCGGGCGATGTGAGCATGTACCATGCCCTGCGTGCCGCCCCAAAGCGTCAATCCGTTCTCGAACTCTATAAACAGGCGCTTTACTTTCTGGCGAAAATACAGGTGCGCGCCACGCCTCGCATGCACGCATGTGCCACGCTGAGAGACCGACGTTTTGACTACGCGGCATTCCGCTATGAAACCGATTACTTTGTGCGTTCATTCCTGCAGGAATATTGCGGGATGGCCAAACCCGCAGGGCTTGACGAGGAATTTCACCGTCTGGCTGAAACGCTTGCGGCCGAACCGTCTGTGTTCATGCACCGCGATTTTCAATCACAGAACCTGCATCTGGTTGATGACCGCATACTGGTTATTGATTTTCAAACCGCCACCGCCGGCCCGCCCCATTACGACCTTGTTTCACTGCTCAAGGATGCCTATTTTGTTCTGTCCGCTGAAGAGCGCACGTTGCTCCTGCAGCACTATTTTGATGCACGCTCCGAACTCGGCGCACCGATTGAAAACCAGTCCGCATTCATTAATACGTTTCACCTGTGCGGACTGCAGCGCAACATGCAGGCCCTGGCCGCATTCTCATTCCTGGGCACGCACAAGAAGAAAACACATTTCTTTGCGCATATCCCGGCAGCGCTCGGGTATCTAAAAGAAGCACTGCATAGAACCGAAGACTACCCCTGCCTGCGCTCAACAATAGCAGGCTGTTGAAAAGACTTTTTCAACAACCTGATAGAGCGTTTTTAACATTGAGATTGCTTCACGTAATTTATTCTGAGTGAAATGAAAGGTTCGCAATGACAAAATTCCTGTGGCAGCTCAAGAAAGTATGTACGTTGCATTGCGAGGCCGCAAGGTCGTTGCAATCCCTCCACTCTGTAACCAGCTACACCAATACCTTGACACACTCCTGAAAAATCCGGATGCTGCGTTCCGTCCCTGTTCATCGTTATCATTGCGGCGTAATGAATGAACACCCCCTGTTTTCAGATGTGCACGCCTTGACTGCGAACTTATTACGGGCGAGTTTTTAAAAAAGCATATTTAGATTTTTTTACGAAAAAACAAGTTGACCGATTCATAAAAAAAAACATACATTAGAAATAATATTGTAAAACGTCTAACGAATAATACAAGATTTCACTTTGAATCGAGTTCTACGATAGTATATACATTGCAAGTGTTAAAATTATAGAGAGAAACCGGTCAATGAATTTTCAAAAAATATTGGGCTTTCCACTGTGTTATAAAATGTTTACTTTTATCATGGGGGACAATACATTTTACCCCAAATATATCAATGAATATATCAGACCCAAAAGGGGTGACAGGATTTTGGATATCGGCTGCGGGCCTGCTGATATACTCAAATATCTTTCAGATGTTGATTATACGGGAATCGACTCCAACGTGAGGTATATTCAATCTGCACAACAAAAATACGGAAGCAAGGGGCGATTTCTATGCAGTGCAGTTGGAGAGGATGTGCTGAGTGCCGACTCCAGATTTGACATCATCATGGCCAACGGTGTGCTGCACCATCTGAATGATGAAGATGCGGGCGCCTTATTTGCAACAGCACAACAGTATCTTGATCCGGCGGGTCGCTTGATCTCTTATGATGGCTGTCGGCTGGAAAAACAATCCTTGATAACAAGAGCGCTCTTTTCATTTGACAGGGGTAAATTTATCAGGACCCGTGACGGTTACATGCGGCTGGTCCCGCCCTGCTTTTCTACTCAGGTGACGATTCGCCATGATTTAACATTTTTCCCATTTACCATTATAATTATCGAGTGCCGCAAACCTGATGAACAGTCCGATTCTTGTGTTGCCTGATTTTTCCGCATTACAGCACTATGCAACTGCCTGCTTCGTGATTTGTCTTTCATATCACACATAGATTAGCTATGGAGACCAGATGGTTAAACTGACCGGCAGTGCAATAAAAACCGAAGACTGCAAGCATATCATTCTGCTTATTGTGCTCGTTGCACTTTTATGCTCAGTTGTGTATGGCGGCTTTTTGTCCGGCAGGAAATTTTATGCCTATACTGATGTTGGAAGCGATACTTATAACAATTATTGGCCGGCATACAGCTATTTTGTGGATGTATACAAAACGGGCACGTTTGGCTTCTGGAATTTTGAAGAGGGGCTGGGTACCTCTATATTTACCAACTCCGATCTCGTTTTTGACCCCTTTATCCTTTTATTTTTGCCCTTCGACAAAACCACGTTGCCCTTTGTCTTGGTGTATGCTGCCGTTTTGAAAATTTTGCTTGCTGCGCTTTTCTTCTATATATACCTTTCGCAGTTTTCAATTCAGCCGTATGCAAAAATGATCGGCGCGCTGCTGTATGCCTTTAACGGGTATATGATTCTTACGGGCCAGCATTACCACGCAGCGACATTAATGGTTTTCATGCCTGCATATCTCTATCTGTACGAACGTCTCGCATTACGGCCGACCCGTTTGGTTGCGTTTATGTATGCTGTCACCCTGGCGGTATTTCTGATTTTTTGCATCTACTATGTCTATTTTGTGTGTCTGCTGATGCCTCTGTACATCCTTTTTCGCTGGCTTTCCTCTGAGCGCGGCACGTTTAAGGATTTCATCATCAGGCCGGCACTTTTTTCGTGTATAGGGGCCGGTCTGGGTGCATTTTTAGTATTCCCCACACTGTATGTCTACCTGACCTGCCCCCGTGTCAGCGGTTCGCTTTCCGGTGCAAATATTTTTTCTCTGGACAGCGCCGCCAATTATTATGCTGTGCTGTCGCGCTTTTTTTCTAATAATGCGGCCTTTAGTAAACACCTGCACTGGTACGATCCGGCACTCTACTGTGGTTTAATCACCCTTTTGATCGTACCTCAGATTGTTTGGCACGGGAGGATCCGTGACCGATTGATCTGCGGACTGGGATTTTGTATCGTATGTGCTGCACTTGTGTTTCCGTATTTCCGGATAGTAATGAACGGGTTCAGCCATACCACGTATCGCTGGTCTTTTTTTGTCATTCTGTGCGCGATTGCCGTCGGTGCAAAAGCCCTTGATCACCTGGTGCGAACAGGAAACGTCCATAAAAAAACACTCGCAGCAACCGCCCTTGTGCTTTTTAGCCTGCTTGCAGCAGTTATTCTGCGCCTCAATGCATACGGCAGCGGCAGAGACCTGCTTGATTACGGTGCGGCCGGAGTTATCATTGCCCTGTACTGCGGCGTATTTATGTGCATGAGCCGCGCGGGGATGATGCCCCTGCTGAAAACGCTGCTGGTGCTGCTGGTTGCAGTTGAACTGGCCTGGGCATCGTATCGGATTGTTAACGATCGCGAAACCGTATCTCCCGATAGTATAAACAATCGTCAGGGCTATTACGATTATACCTCCGATGCTATCGCGTATCTTCGATCAATAGATGACGGATTCTACCGCGTCGATAGAAGTTTTATGTCGGTTTTTTTGCGGGATTCGCTTTTGCATCGCTATATGGGTCTGCAGGCTGCTAATTCAATGAATCACCCTTCTTATATCGAGTTTAATTGCGCGGTTGATGTCCCTTCTTTATATGGCACTTTCTGCTATCTGCCCGGTTTCTGGTCGCGGCAGAACCTTCAGACACTCACCGGGGTAAAATACTTTCTAGCCAAAAAGGGGCATGCCGTTCCCTTCGGCTACGAATATATGCACACAGCAGGTGATATAGATATCTTTGAAAATCGCCATGCGCTTCCACTGGGATTTGTCTATGATGCCTGCATTGACCATGCAACCTTCAGCCGTCTGGAAAATCATCAAAAGGACGAGGTTCTGCTCAAGGCCTTTGTTGCCGAGCCCGGCACGCCGGTGCCTGCGCATGTGTCGAACGTGTCTTCTGAAGAACCGACAAACTATCTTTATCGTAAAGAAGTCCCGTTTTTGCCCGGGCAGTTTGATGTTGCCATACATGGCGTGCCGGAGGCATCAGTCGATAATGCATTACCCGCAACAATTTCCATCAGAGCCTTTGATGAAAGCCCTGTTCTGGATTTTTCCACCCAGCCGATATCCGGTACTCCGGGAGAAGCTTTTCTGAATATCAGGATGGGTATAGAGTGCGACCATGCCGCTGACGCTGTGCTGTACTGGAAAAAGCCGACCGAGGAGTTTTCCAGCGATCGCTCAGTTGATGTGCGGATAAAGAAGGGGTGGTACGCGTACAATTTCGGCGATTCAGTGGGTACGCTCAGCCATTTCAACGGCGCCATTCGTCTCGATTGCTCTGAACCTCACGACGTGCGACTCGTTATAAAAAATGTGCGCGGGAATGTAACAGTTGACAAACTGGCCATAACAGCCAGATATCCGCGTAATATGCTGCCGTATGTATATGACACCGCAAAGCTGCGACAGGGCGGCCTTAAAGTTACAACCATCAGCAGCGATTATCTGCAGGGCGAGATCGAGCTGGACAGCCCGAAGCTGCTGTTTTTATCAATCCCCTATGATGAAGGCTGGAAGGCACGGGTGAATGGCCGCAGAGCACAAACAGAAAAAGTTACTATCGGGTTTACCGGCATATATCTGGACAAGGGATACAATCTTGTGGAGATGCGGTATGTGCCGCCGTGGATGACGGCCGGTAAAATTGTTTCGATTGTGAGTATTTTTGTACTGCTGTTAGTGCTTGTATTCTTCAGGAAACCTGCACAGACTGCTGCAGGTGCCGATTATAACACCCATGTTTCCAGTCAGGCTCTCTGATTGTTTCGTTGTTGGTTATGTGCTACAACGTTGTGGTTCGCTGAATAATGTTTAAGAGCATTTATCAAAATACTATAGCCTGTGATACAACACTGTCCGTTCGCCCTGAGCCTGTCGAAGGGGTAAACGGACAACCTGCGGTGTACTGAAACCCGTCCATGGTTCGACAAGCTCACCACGAACGGGTTTGCTAAATTGACACAGAAAAAAGTTAAATGCTCGAATATACGGAGAAGATATGATCCCCATAGCAAAGCCGATGCTCGGCGAGGAAGAGGCTGAAGCGGCCCGGAAAGCCATCCTTTCGGGATGGGTCACCCAGGGCCCGATGGTGCAGGCATTCGAAGAAGCCTTTGCAGCCATGGTCGGCGCCCGGTTTGCCTGTGCCGTATCCAACTGCACAACCGCCATGCACCTTGCCCTGCTTGCTGCCGGTGTCAGGCCGGGTGATGTTGTTATCACCGTGAGCCACAGCTTTGTCGCCACGGCCAACGCTGTTCGCCATTGCAGCGCTGAGCCCGTTTTTGTCGATGTGGAGCCGGAAACGTTCAATATGGATCCGGCTGAGCTTGAGCGTGTGCTGCGGGATGACTGCCTCGGCAGGGATGGCAGCCTGTATTACCGTAATGTCGAGCGTTTGTCGGTCGGCGAATCGCCGCTTGTGCAGTGCCGCAGTGAGTGCACCGGCAGAGTTGCCGCTATTATGCCGGTCCACCAGATGGGCCTTCCCTGTGACATGGGACGCATCAATTCCGTGGCAAAGCGTTATGGACTGCCGGTTGTGGAGGATGCCGCCTGTGCTGCCGGCAGCCGGCTTTCCTGTGACAACGGCGCGACCTGGGACATGATCGGCCGGCCCCATGGCGATATGGCATGCTTCAGTTTTCATCCGCGCAAACTCGTGACAACCGGTGAGGCGGCATGATTACGACAAACAGCAGCTCACTTGATCAGGCCTGCCGGCTGCTGCGGCAGCACGGCATGAGCGTACCCGACACCGTGCGCCACGGCTCACCCCAGGTCATATTCGAGGATTATGAAATAACGGGTTTCAATTACCGCATGTCGGACATACAGGCAGCCGTAGGGGTGGAACAGCTGAAAAAACTCGGGCGATTTGTTGAGGAGCGGCGCCTGCTTGCCGGGCGCTATCGTGAACTTTTATCCGCGTGTCCCGGCGCCGCGCCCCTTAAACCCGGCCCGTGCTTCTCTACAAACTGGCAGAGCTATCCAGTCAGGCTGCGCAAATCCGTCCGCTTTGATCAGCGCGAGGTCATGCAGCGCCTGCTTGACCTCGGCATATCAACCCGCAGGGGCATCATGAACGCTCATCAGGAACCCCCGTATCTTGCAGCGGGCTGGCAGCTGCCCAACAGTGAAACGTGCCGCGACCGTACGATTTTGCTTCCGCTCTACAACGGCATGAGCGTTGATGATGCCGCCCGCGTCGCGGATGCTCTTGCAACAGTGCTTTCCTGAGACACATGGACGTGCTGGTACAGGCGGACGGTTTTGTTCTTTTCTCCCGGCTGTTAGACCCGGCGCAGGTTAAACAAATGCAGTAAGCAGTTGTATAAACAGCCAATGCCAATGACATCTGCAAACATTACCGTTGAGCGTATATATCCGGACCGTTTCTCGATCATAGAAGACGTTCTCCCGGCCATAACCTCGCCTGCGCTTCTCGGCTACCACACGCCTGCATACATGAACATGCTGACCCGGGTCCTGCATGACAACCCCCTGTACCTTGCGGCATTCGCCGGAGGCGAGCTGGCGGCCTTTATGCCGCTTCGCTGGCGGACGGGTTCCCTTGGTCCGGTAATCAACGGACTGCCCTTTTTCGGCCCCAACGGCGGTCCGGTTTTTACCCGTACCGCTCACAGCAACATGGAATGCGCAGTCAGAGCACTGATGGTTGAACTGCTCCACATGGCAGAGGAATTAGATGCGGTGTCTGTCGCTCTCTATACGCCATTTCTTGAAAAAAAATTCCCGCTTGATGATGCATTCCAACCCGACCGCGTTGTTGAACGATTTACACAATATCTGAGCCTGCCGTCCGGTAGCGACCCTGTGCGCTGGCCAACGCGCAGCAGGCGAGCTGTTGTGCGCGCAAAAAAAAATGAATGCACCGTCAGGGTCGGTACTTCAGACGATTTGCCAACCCTGCTGAGTATATATTTAGAAAATTGTACAGCAGCGGCTATACCATTGAAGCCGGATACGTATTTTTATCGGGTCGTCAATGACCTGTGCCCTGCCGGCATTGCCCGTTTTACCGTTGCTGAACATCACGGAAGGATTGTTGCATGTCTTGTCACAATTCAAGGCGGAATAACAGTGAGCTACAATGTCCCCTGCTCACGTAAAGAGGATCGCGCCCTGCAGGGCAATTCCCTTTTGATTGATGAGTCCGTGCATCATTTTAAGCAGCTCGGATATCGATACTGGAACTGGGAATCCTCTGCGAGCAGGCAGCATCCGGTGTATGAATTCAAAAGTAACTGGGGTTCTGTTGAAGCACTGTATTCTATTCTCCTGCGCTATCCCCGTGGTCTTGAGGCTTTTGCCCGCGCCAGCGCGCAGGATGTGGCAGAGGCGTATCCTTTCTATTTTGTACTACCTTTTACCGATATGGAGCGATACCCATGAAACCTTCCACAAAAAAAAGTGGTGCATGCACATCAAAATTTTCAGGTGCCGTCGAACAAGTTGCAGCTGTTTTTCAAGAAGAATTTAAAAAGTACGGCTACAGCCTTGAGTCTGTCATGTGGAACAAGGGCACACAGGATGCGCACTTTATGGCCAAATTTGATATCGCTAACATCGCCGGCTCAAGAATCCTCGATGTCGGCTGCGGCTTTGGGCATATGCTTGACTATCTGCAGGCATGGAATATCAAAGCGCAGTATACCGGAATAGATATTTGCCCTGAGTTTATAGATATAGCCCGTCAGCGCCATCCGGAAGCTGATTTTCGCCTTTTAAATATTCTCGAAGCTGATATTAAGGAAAAATGGGACTGGGTCTTTCTGGTAGGGGCGTTCAACTATACAACCAACAGGCGGCTGTGGTGGGAATATGTGAAGAAAATGATCACCCGCATGTATGATCTCTGTGCGCAGGGAGTAGCAGTTGACTTTTTAAGCAGCTATGTTGATTTCCAAAAGGAGCATTCCTTTCACGCGCAACCGGAAAAGGTTTTTTCTTTTGCAAAAACCATCACCCGCAGGGTAACCCTGCGCCATGATTATATGCCTTATGATTATACCGTGTATCTGTACCGTAATCAGGACATAACCTCGAATAATATTTTCTCTGATTATAAAAAGAAGCTTCCGCCGGAACCGAATCTCTAGTGATCGTGCCGTCGCTCAGCTGAATACACCTTGCAAACAGGACTGCCCGCGGGGATGCGGATTGGTGCGCTGATGCAGACACCGGTACTGCGTCTTGATGGGAGCGGGTCAGCTTAAGTGAAGTGGATGGGTGATATGCTGGACGTTTAGAGCATTTTTCATTTTACAATAACCGCATATACAATGTCATTTCGACCCCTTCGGCTCCGCTCAGGGCAGGCTCCCGGAGAAATCTTGTTTTCAATATTTCTCAGTCGCTTTTCCACCGCAGCACGGCTACTGCAGAGGACGGACGCTTGTCCGGAATGATCCTGAGGAATTGATGCATTCGAACAAGCCTGAAAATGAATTGTCATCGCCCACTAGTGGCTCATGACATTTGAATTTGTAGGTTGATGCTTTGTAGGAGCGGCTTTAGCCGCGATATTCGAGACCAGAGGTCGCTCCTACAGTAATAATATAGATGCTAATTTGAAATGTCATCGCCTACTAGAGCATTTAACAAAATTCTGTAACCACGGGGTCATTTCGAGCGAAGCGAGAAATCTTGCCTTATGCTTCAAGATCTCTCCCGTTGGTCGAGATGACAGTAAAAGAAGCAGGTTACAGAAAAAAGTTAAATGCTCTAGCGCTGCGGCAGCTTGCTTTCCCGCAGCCGCGTGAAAAACCGCGTGCTTTTCAGGCCGACATAATACTCACACACCGGCTTTAGATCACGGTTTATCGGATACCCGCGGGTTATTTCCGCAATATGGTTTTCATCGCCGCGGTACTGTACAAACTGCGCATACATGGGTTCGTCCATGTGTGCTTTTTCCTCAGCAGTATAGGCGGCAAGGAGCCGCGCCTTTTGTTCGTCATTGGCCCGCAACGGTCTTTTTGATGCCAGACAGAACTGGCTGTACAGTCTGACAAAGGGAAATACTGATGCGAGCGTTTTGGGCAGCACCCGGAATTCATCCACCAGCGAAATCATAAACACGCCGTCTTCACTCAAATGCCGGCTGATAAGCTGGAAAAATTCCTGCGAATAAATATTGTTGCTGTATGCCGTGGTTGTCCTCAGGGGGTCCATAAGAATCAGATCAAATTTATCTTCGTTGCTCAGCAGAAATCTCCTGCCGTCATCAATAATGAGTTCCACCCGCGGGTCCGAGAGCATCGTTTGGAATACAGGTATTTTCTGCAGGTTTGTCATGAGGGTGTCGCTCAGCTCAACGATGGTCAGCTTTTTAAGCGTATCCATCTTGAGGATTGCCTCTGCAGTTGAACCCATACCATAGCCGATAATGAGAACACTTTCCGGCTTCGGAGCAAATCGGACGGCCTCATTGGCAACATTAAAGTAGCTGTAGCCCGGGCGATAGCCGTGCCCGAGACCATTAATAAAGTTGATCATCCGCTCATCTTCCTGATAGGTAAGGACGATGCCGTCGATGTCTTCCTCAATCAGAACGTTTGAATAGTGATGCCATGGCGTGTGCATAATTTTATACAGTTCTCCCTTTCCGGGAAAAACGAGAAAACCAGCGCCCGCAACAGCAATTACGCTGCAAACCCTGATCGGCAGTCTAAGGGGCATTGTGAAAACTGCGGTCACAAGCAGAAAAAAAAGCAGTCCTGTCAGTGAAAAAACCAGCAGGGTGTTCTCCGTTCCGAGCAGCGGCAGCAGCAGGAAACCGGTCACAATCCCGCCAAGCACATTGCCCGCAATGGTGAAGAAATAAACGGTTCCGACAGTCTGGCCTTCTTTGTCCTGGCTGGTCAGGGCAAGCGATGACACAAGCGGAAAACTGGCCCCCATGAGCATGGTCGGCGGCAGCACGAACAGCGCTGACCAGATGAACACATCGAACAGGCCGAACAGGCTCATGATAAAAGCCCTCGGCGATTCAAGCGAGAAGGCAAATGACGGATGCAGCTCATTTAAAAAAGATGCGCGCGTAAAAAATCCGAATGCAGTGTTTGCCGTGAAATAATAGTATCCCGCAAAGACGGCAAGAACGTACAGGCCGATGGCGGCCTGAAAAAGAAAAAACAGGTTTTTCCTGTCAAAGGCCTGATTTTTGCGGGAATACAGGTCCATGCCGAAGCTGCCCAGCGCAATGCCCAGCAGATAGACTGCCAGGATTGATGAAAAAGCGTAGGGTGAGGCCTTGACCAGCACACCGATAACCCGAAACCATATGATCTCGTAGCCGATCGCAAAAAAACCGGTTACTAAAACAACAATATACAGAAGTTTGCCAAGAGGATTTGGGGGAAGTACCTGTCGGATCGTTTGTTGATTTTCCGAAATAACGAACGCCGTATTGGTACGAATAAAAAATATAGCCAGAGCCAGAGTGATATTAATGGCGACAGCGAAAAATATGCCCGTATCCAAACCGAAAAAAGAGATTATGATGTAGCTGGCAATAAGCGAGCCGGCGGCAGCTCCCAATGTATTTATAAAATAAAGAAAGCTGACGCTGCGCAGGAAGTTGCCGGTCATTGCATTGAAAATCTTAATAACCAGGGGGAGCGTCATGCCCATAAGCGTGGTGGGTATGCAAAAGAATGCAAAAATCCAGCACAGAGCAACAACATAGCTGCTGCCGGCAGTGTAGGTGCCGAGCAGGTTGAGAAACTGCGGGCTGATAAGCCCGAAAAAGGCCAGCAGCATCTCAATAAAACAATACAGCACGATTTTATTTTTTACACGTTCCGCCAGTATCCCGCCGGCATATGCCCCGATACCCAGCCCCAGCATGTAGACGCTGACAATAATCGTCGTCGACACCGAGCCGACGCCGTAATGCAGCGTCAGCAAACGCTGCCAGACAACCTGATAGATAAGGGCGCCGAGTCCGGAGAGGAAAAATATGCCGGGCAGCAGAAACAGAGCTGTGCCCTGATAGCGTGGCGAGTTTCTGTGGCTGTCGGGCATTGCATGACTCCGTTTGATGACCTGGTGGCGGGGCGCATTCCAGAAAGCGGAAGGGCTACCGATTTTATGGCTTTCTGCCGGATACAAAATAGCCTGAATGCTCCCAGCCGGATGGCTGGTTGAAGACAATATCAACAAGTCCGTTGTTAACAAACCAGGATGTTACCTCTGCGCGGGTATGATGACTGGCGTGCCTGGGGTGATACCAGTCAACGTTGGTAACAGCCGAAATATCATGCCCCTGACCCCTGTTGTAGTAACATTTCAGAAAGTGGTCATAAATAAACTTCTGGAGATTGTATTCGCCGCGCTTTATGTTTAGAAGAGGGATGTCCTCTTCAATGATAAGTTGATCGGTAAATTGCTGAAATGCTTTGCCGAGTTTTGTCACGGCATCCGAAAAGGCATAGCACTCCTCAAAGCTCATCTCAGTCGTAATCTTCCTGATCTCCGTGTCGGCAAGTTCGCGCAAAAAAGGCTTAACGCAGTAAATGTAAATGCCGAAAAATCCGCCGGGCTTGAGGTGCCTGCACAGGTTGTTGAACGATTTCTCGGCATCGCCGGTATGGTGCAGCACACCGGCTGAAAAAATGATATCAAAGAAGCCGTCCTTAAAAGGCAGAGCGAAGAGATCTGCCTGGGCGATAAAAACATTGTCGAGATGCATCGTTTTTTTTATGGCAACATCAACGGCGAGCGACAGGTCAACGGCGAACCGGCTGACGTTCGGGTTGACGTTGAACATGAATTCGCTCCAGGCAACACCGCAGCCGGCATTCAGGCAGGTCATGCCGTCCTTATACATAGCGCGCAGTTCAGATTCGCCGGAGACATTCAGCATCGCAAAAAATACTTCACGGAATTCCTCGGCAAGCGCTTCGTTGTTTTCCAGTTCCCAGCAGATATCTTTCCTCCATTTGTCGCCAAAACTTCGGCCGGTCTGGACTGTGTCAGAGTCGATTTCAGCGTTTTGCGCGTAGAGCTCGGCAGGAACAAACCTGGGAACGCCGTTGATAACAGGATACCGGCTGCCGCCGGCTGAGAGCAGAGTACCCTCCATCACCTCATCGCCCTGGGCGTGTTTGATTTCAAGCGTCAGGCACTGTCCGGTACCGGGTTCCACAAGACTGTCGAGCCATTTTTTTTTCATGCACATTCTTTCTGTATTTTCGGCTGCCACCGGGTGTGATATAAAACCGTTTTCGTGCGCAGCCGGAAGTATAATCAGGCTGTTCATGCAAATCAATAAAATATTTACTGCGAAGGCCTACTGCCGCCCGGCGGATATCGCATATGAAGATTAGGCGCAGGCCGGCGTTCATGTTCAACAGCCGGGTCCAGTTTTTAAATTCGCTGCGCCTGCATGAAGAGGCCTTTTCACAACATCAGCCGGAATGCCGGTGCGCTGATGCATCCGGCGTTCTTTCAGCCTTCTTTGCAGGGTTCACGTTGCCGCCCGGGGCCTTCGTCAAACCCTATGGTGTCCATTATAATGTACTGCGGCCGCTTTTTTACCTGATCATTGCATCGCCAGAGATATTCTCCCAGTATGCCCAGCATGATGAGCTGAATACCGCCGAGGAACAGCGTTGTCACCATAATGGAAGGCCAGCCTCCGGCGCCATGCCCGAAAACCAGGGTGTTCACAATCAGAAAAAGTGCATACAGAAAACTGGTAAGGGAAACCAGGATGCCCATGTATGAAATAAACCTGATAGGGGTATATGAATATGAAACGATAAGGTCCAGAGCCGCCTTGATTCTTTTCCCCATAGACCATTTTGAATGTCCCGAATGGCGTATCTGGCGGTGGTAGGCGATTGAACTTTGCCGGAACCCCAGCGACATGATGACAAGGACGATGTCAAAGTTGTTTTCGCTGAACGTCTTCAGGTGATCGAGAACCTGCCGGTCGAAAATGCCGAAATCCATGCCGGTTGCCGGATAATCCTTCAGGGCGATACGGGTAAACAGGTTGTAGAAGGCGGCCGCAAACAGTTTTTTTAAAAACGGATCATCCCGGCCTTCGCGCACGGCCCAGACAATGTGAAAGCCCTGCCGCCAGCGCTCTATGAGCGCGGGGATCATTGCGGGGGGATCCTGCAGGTCGGCCGAGATCATCACGGCCGCGTTACCTGATGCCATGCGCATGCCGGCAAGCAGGGCCGCATGGCTGCCATAGTTTTTTGAAAGGCGCAGCGCCTTTACTCGCGGATCTTTTCGCGCGATATCATCGACAACTCTGAACGTGGTATCAGTACTGCCATCGTCTACAAAAATGAATTCAAACCCGGCGCTGCACGTCTGCACGGCTTCTGAAAGCGTTGTATAAAACAAACCTATATTCGTTTCTTCATTATACATGGGAACTACGACTGAAATAAGAGATCGGTCATTCATGGTGTGCTCCAATTCTGCAGCACCTGATTTTCGCATGTTTGTGCCTCTGCGAAATCAGGCATTTCGCGATCAACGAACAAACGATTCCACCATTCAAAGCACATAAGCGACCAGATAAGAAAGCGGTTATTCTTCCGGTTGGTCGCATGGTCATCTATAATTTTCCGGACATACCCGGGCTCAAAATAATCCCGTTCAAGGGAACGGCGGCCCAGAAGCATTTCATTGATATAGGCCAGGGTATCGGGCTGTTTATACCATGTATGATCAGGAGGGGTAAAGCCCTGTTTGCGCCTGTCGATCGTCTCGTCGGGCAGCAGCCCGCGCATGGCTTCGCGCAGGACCAGCTTGCTGCGCCCCGGCTGCAGCTTCATATCGGCAGGGATACGGCAGACGTAATCGACAAGGTCATTGTCAAGAAAGGGAACGCGGGCTTCAACCGAGTGCGCCATGCTGAGCTTGTCGTCGACCAGCAGCAGGCCGTTTAAAAAGGTTTTAAAATCAAAGTAAAGCGCGCGATGCAGCGGATCATCACAGTCGGCATATGCAAGCACTTTGGAAAAACTTTCAAATGTGGAAAAGTCCCCCAGCTCGCGGTTAAGAGACGGTGAAAAAAAACTGCGCTTCTCGGAATCTGTCAGAAATCGTATCCATTGGGCGTAGTAGGCCGCATCAAAGCTTTTTCCGCACATTCCAAGAACGGGTTCATAGCGCCATGGATAGCCGGCAAAAAGTTCATCCCCGCCAACCCCGGACAGCACGACGGCGACATGTTGCCTGATCATCTGGGCGGTATAATAGACCTGGTAGCTGATGCCCACCCGGGGCTCGTCAAGGTGCCAGACAACCCGCGGAAGCGCCGGGAACATGTCGGCCGAAGAAATCGTAAGCTCATGGTGATTGGTGCGCAGCAGCCGCGCCAGATGGTGCGATTCCTCGCGTTCATCAAAAAACTGTTCCAGCTCGCTGGCTCCTGCGGGCAGATCAAATCCGCAGGTGAAGGTGTGCATGCGGGGGATTGTCCGGGCTGCAATAGCCGAAATTGATCCTGTGTCCATGCCGCCGCTTAAATAACTGCCAAGGGGAACATCACTCATGAGCTGTCGCTGGACCGCAACCTCAAAGCGTTCGCGCAGACCAATGGCCCAGTCCTGCACGCTTAACCCGGATACGGGCGTAAAGCGCAGGTCCCAGTACTGATGCAGCGCAGGCGTGCCGTCATCGCAGACCAGCATGTGTCCGGCCTGCAGCAGGTTTACGTCCTTAAACAAGGTGCGGGCGCCGAAGGTGTTTTGAAAGGTGAAGTGCTCGGCCAGGCCTTGAGCGTCGGCCCGGGGCGTGAAATCCGGGATGGCAAGAAATGCTTTTACTTCAGAGGCAAACGCGAGCGTGCCTTTCAGAATGGTGTAGTAAAGCGGTTTCACGCCGAAACGGTCCCGTGCCAGCACCAGCCGCGACCCGGATCTGCCGGACAGCCGGCGAAGATCCAGCAGCCCAAAAGCGAACATGCCGTTGAGCATGCGGACGCAATCCGGGCCGTACTCTTCATAAAGATGAATGATAACTTCGGTGTCGGTACGGCTGCGGAAGATGTGTCCGCGGTTGGTCAGGTCGTCACGCAATTCGCGGTAATTGTAGATTTCTCCGTTACAGGTAATCCAGATGGTCTCGTCTTCGTTGGGCATCGGATTGCGCCCGAGCGGGGAGAGATCGATAATGCTCAGGCGCCGATGGCCGAGCACGGCGTGTCCCCAATGCTGCAGGCCATGATCATCGGGCCCCCGATGACGCATCAGGTCGCACATTTTCTGAACGTGGCCCGGGTCTACCGGGGACCGGCTCAGGCTGTAAAGTCCGGCAATTGCGCACATGCTTTTGTTTTTACGTGTCTTCCCGTTGATTTTTTTTGCTGTTGCGCCATTCAATAACACGGCGCATGCCTTCCTCAACCGGGGTTGTCGTGACAAAGCCGAGCATGTCGCGCGCCTTGGCAGGATCCCCCCAGCGGCGGGCCACAAGACCGCTATCCATTGATTCAAATACCGGTTGCAGTTTACCTTCCATTCCGCACAACCGGATGAGCAGAAGGGCCAGCTCCTTAATGGTGGTTTCCGTGCCGCTGGCCACATTGAAAAACTCGTTGGTCACAGGGCTTTTGAGCGCCATGATGTTCGCACGGGCAACATCGGCAACATACACCAGGTCAACGGTTGCGGTTCCGTCGCCGCGCACAACCGGCGGTTCGCCGGCATCGATACGATTTAAAAAATGCATGATTGCGTCCATGTAGGCAGCTTCATGCGGCTGGCGCGGGCCGTAGACATTCAAATAGCGGAATGCCACGAAATCGAGTCCGTATTTTTTATAAAACGCCCGGTAGTGCTGTTCATTGGCTACTTTGGATGCCCCGTAAAACAAATCGTTGTTGAAGGGGTGCTTTTCATCCGTGGGCAGGTAGAGGCCTTCCCCGTACACGGATGATGATGATGCCGCAACGACTTTCTTGACGCCGGCTTCAACGCACGCTTCAAGTACGTTGAATGTGCCGTGTATGTTGGTTTCAAGCGAAAGACGCGGATTTTCCTGGCACAGGCGCAGCCAGGAGGCTGCCTGATGAAACACATAGTCGGTACCCTGCATGACGTCGTGCAGCGCATCGCGGTCCCGTATATCAGCCTCTACGATCCGTATATCGCCGCCTTGTGCAATGGCGTGGTCGAGGTGCTCGCGCTTGCCGCGTATCATACTGTCGTAGACGATAACTCTTGCTTTTTCCCTGACCAGCTCGTCTACTATATGCGAACCTATCAAGCCAGCCCCACCGGTAACTACTATCTGTTTGTTTGTCAAATCCATGCAATTATTCCTCTTTGTGCGATAGTATTGAAAGGGTAGAAAATATTTTTTTAAACCGACAATCTGCTTCGTCAATAAAATCTGTGGGTTAATTCTGGCTCTGGCAAATCGCCAAGCACGTGATATAGGGCTATTTCTGTGCATTTTAGACTTTTAAACCCATAGGATTTTCTGATAGTCAGTTTTACCTTGTTGTTTAAGCCTTCCAC
>VGSH01000034.1 GCA_016875025.1 Deltaproteobacteria bacterium | reverse complement strand
TCTGCATCTATTGCCTTTTGTCGCGTTAAGGGTTTTCTGCAAAATTATTCTTAACAAAACAAGGCAATAGATGCTATTTCCATTTTTACTCGGCGGTTATTTTACCCACAGTTTTTGTTGTAGACCCAAAAAAATATATCCTCTTTTTGCCCCCGAACGCCAACAAAAAAGTTATATAAATTCAAAATAAAGAAAGCCAGGAAGATATAAAAAACATTATTAAAAAGAAAAGACTATTATAGTGGACACCTATAAGGCTTTCGGGTGTTTTCATTATTTATCGGTATCGGGAAATGATGTGCAAAAACCATCGACACCGACAACGATCCTGATTTTGATACACCGGGAGCAGACACACGTTCCGTGCATGCCTGCGCGGCATATCGGCGAGATTTTCATTTGACACTGTAGACAGCGGCTGACTATAATCGACCAGACAATTCAATGGAGCCAGTGCCATGTGTCAAATGCGCGTCATGATGGAACACACAAGCGGCTGTGAGCAGATCATGGAGGACGTGACCGCTCTCGAGGTGACCCCTGGGGGCGTAGTTCTTTCAAGTCTGTTTGAGGAGCCGCGCCTGATCGCCGGGGCAGCGGTTAAAAAAATAGATTTTATGGCGACCGTTGTCACACTCTGCGAAGGAGCCGGACCGCATGGCTGAGCTCAGCAGCCGTGAAAAACTCCAGCGCCTGATCCCGCACTGGATCGAGCACAACCGCAGCCATGCCGCCGAATTTACGCGCTGGGCTGAGGCTGCGAACGCAGACGGGCACACAAGCACGGCCGCGCTGATTGAAAACGCGGCCGCACTGCTGTGCAGGGCCGAGACCGAGCTTATGGCCGCGCTTGAGCAGGCAGGAGGAGCGGCCGCAGAGCACACACATGAAGGCGGCCATCATCACCATCATGGCCATGGCGAATGAGCCGGCCCTGTTTCCTGCCCCATCAACTTGCAAAGGATAATTGAATCATGAGCGTATTTAGACCTGAATGCCGCGCCCTGCTTATCGGCAGCATTCCTTTGAGCGACCATGCCGAAGCAACCCGGCTGATGCTTGCCTATACCCCCGATATTCCGCTGTGGGTGCAGCTGCCCGGACTGGCGCAGGAGGGCATGATAGAACAGTTCGCTCCGGGCATGCCCGGCCTTGTGAGCGACAACAGCCGCATATATATCGACAGCCGCGCGGATGATTTTCATGCGGAGCTGGCCGCTTTTTATGAAGACTATCTCGAAGCGCTTGAAAACCCCGAGCGCCTGCTCACTTCGCGCTTTGCCCTCAGCGATGAAACCGCGCGCGGGTTTTCCGTGCTGTGCGATATCATCAGCAGACGCTCGCCCGCCCCGCTTGCGCTCAAAGGCCAGATCGCCGGGCCCGTAACCATGGGCATCGGCCTGAAAGATCAGGACGGCCGTTTTGTTTTTTATGATGACACCCTGCGCGACATGCTGACCAAGCATCTGGCCATGAAGGCTGCCTGGCAGATTCTTCGGCTTAAAGCGCTGGGCGTTCCCGCCATTGTTTTTTTTGATGATCCCGGCCTTGTCAGTGTCGGGTCGTCGGCCTACATCAGCATATCACGCGACATGGTTACGAGCGCGCTTGCCGAGGTCATCGGCGCGGCTCAGGCAGCAGGCGGGCTTGCCGGCGTGCATGTGTGCGCCAATGCCGACTGGTCGCTTCTGCTTGAATCGCCGACCGACATCATCAGCTTTGACGCCTATTCATTTTTCGACCGCTTTATTCTGTTTGACGCTCAACTGAGAATGTTTATAAACCGCGGGGGCATGCTGGCCTGGGGCATTGTGCCGACCGGCAATGCCGATGATATTGAGCGCGAAACGACCGCTTCGCTGTATGATCGCTGGCTTGCGCAGGCCCGCGCTGTGGAGCGGCTGGGCATTGACTGGAGCACGCTGCTTGCCCAGAGCCTGATAACTCCGAGCTGCGGAACCGGCACCCTGAGCCTTGCGCATGCAACCAGGGTTCTGGAACTCACGCGGGATGTGTCCGCAAAAATACGAAGCGAGCACGGTTTATAAACGGCTTCCGTCATGCCGCACGCATAAACCCGATTACTGTACCGGCACTCATGAACGCATTAAGCCTGTCTGTCAGAGCTTTCCCGCTGCGCGCCATGCTGCTTGCCTGCCTGCTCGTTTTTGGCTGCGCGCACCCGCGCCTGCCGCTTGCGCCGGACATGTCCCTTTCCGGCCTTGATACCGCACCGCTGCAAGACAGGATAATCGTGATTGATCCTGGCCATGGCGGGCCTGAGCGCGGCGCCATAGGCCTGCGCGGCATCACCGAGGCCGAGGTCAATCTGACGGTCGCGCTGCATCTGTGGGGTTTGCTCAAACAGGCCGGGGCCAGGCCTGTTTTGACGCGCAGCGCGGACCAGGCCCTGTATACGCAGGGGGAGTTTGATATAGGCAATGATCTTGAGCTGCGCGCGCGGTATGCATCCGATGCCGACCTGTTTGTCAGCATTCATCACAACGCGGCCCTGGACCGATCCGTCAATACGCTCATTGTTTTTTACGCCATGGCCGACCCATACGGCTCCCGCGATGCGGCCCGCTCAGTTGGCGAAGCACTGCAGCGCAGGCTCGGCCGCAACAGCCACAGCATTCAGCCGGGCAATTACACGGTGCTGCGCGCAGGCCTGTTTCCGGCGCTGCTGGGTGAGGCCTCGTTTATCTCAAATCCGGACAATGAAATGGACCTTGCCTTTGCCCGGACACTGGCGGCTGAGGCGCGCGGCTATTTTGACGGCATTCTCGCACATTTCAGCCGCGGAGTGCCTGTGGTGCGCCAACTTGGTCCGGCCGAAGCGACAAAGGACGATGTCAGGCCGTTGATACGCACCTGTCTTGATCCGGGCCATGCCGCGGCTCAGATCGAGCGCGGTTCAATTCGCGCCACCGTCAATGGCACACCGGTCAGGCCGGACGCGTGCGCACAGAACTGCTGTGAGTTTACGCCCCCGCAGCTTCCCAATGGCCGGCACAGGGCCTGCGTGTCGTTTCGTAACACGCTTGGAAACTCAGCCCGTCACTGCGCCGACATCAGCGTTGAACTGCCGCCCCACAGCATTGCCCTGTCCAGCAGCTTTGCGGTGATACCTCCTGATCCTGCGGCCTCTACATGTATTGATGTTCTGGTGCTTGACCGGCTGGGACGGCCGGTTATCGACGGCACGCCGGTCACGATTGCCACCTCGGCAGGCAGACTGCTGCAGGCCGATACAGCTACAGTCAATGGCCGCGTGCGCGCCATGCTGGCGGCCGATGCCGGTCCGGGCACGGCAATGCTCAGCGCTTCAGCAGGCAGTGCCCGCGGCCATATGCAGGTATCGTTTGCCGTACCTGCGGCGGCGCTGCTCTCTATTGCGGTGCGCGATATAACCGGCCAGCCGGTCAGCGGTGCGGCTCTGATGGACAACGAGCATATCGTGGGGCGCTCGGACAGCCATGGCTCCATCCAGCTTGAAACAAATGCGGGGCAGCACGACGTTCAACTTGTCAAGCCGGGGTATGTGCCGCAGCAGCTGACCGTCAGGCCGGCTGCCGGCGCCATGACACGTGCCGAGGCCGTGCTGAAGCCCATTGACGGGGGGGTGTTTTTAAACCGGACGATTATGCTTGACCCGGAAGGCGAGAGCCCTGCCGCCCTGCCGGTTCTGAAAATGCTGAAAAGCAAAATCGAACATGCCGGGGGCCGCGCGGTTTTTACCTGGCAGTCCCCTCCGGCGCCTTCATACCAGGCGCGCGTCATGCAGGCCTCCCGAGAGGGGGCCGATGTGTTTCTGTGTGTGAGCGCTGAGAGCCGGCACTGCCGCGCGGGCCATTATCACCGCAGCGAGGCCGGCCGATCTCTTGCGGTACACCTGCGGGAAACGTTGCCGGTCAGTGGCCTTTTCAGCAGCAGGAAGTGCGCAGTGCGCCATTCCACGCATTACGCGATTATCCAGACCGCAATGCCTGCCATCGAGCTTGAGCTGCCCCGAAAACTCGCGCAGAATAATCTCGAAGGGGCTGCGCAGACCATGTACGCGGCCCTGCGCCAGTGGCTGCAGGAGCGCAAACCGCAGGCACCTTAAACCCCGTAGACGATTTCAAGACACCCGTCACGCACGCGTATATCCTTCACCAGCCCGGCAGCGATCTTTTTCTTGCCGTCTTTGGACTTCAGGCGGTACACCGGTTTGCGTTTCAGCATTTTTTCAATGGCCGGCATAAACAATGCGCTGAGCAGCTGTATGTTCTGCTCAGGCATGCCGTTGACGACAAACTGCTGCAGCCGGGGCTTTGCCAGGTAGAGCGCCTTTTTCTCCGGATTGTACAGGACGGAAACTATCATGTCTGCAACTCCGCGCATGCTGTCGCGGCTTCCAGGGTCGCCCAGGGTGATATCAAGCCCCAGCACTACCCGGTCGTCCTCCCGCCGCAGCAAGATGCGCGGGTTTGAATAGGTAACGCTGCCCACAAAATTATAATCTTTCGTGACGGGAAATTTTTCGCTGAGGCGCTCGCGCAGCTCCTGCTCGGTGATGCGCACGGTTACTTCTCCCACGCCTGAACAGCCTGCGAGTATGCAGGCGGTAACGAGTCCGATAATTCCTGATGTGAGCATTTGTTTCATGAAATATCCTCCAGCGATGAAAACCTGCCCGGTTCCGGGGCGCTCATAGCGTCAAGGGCCGCTATATTGGCCGCAACATGCTCGCGCCTGGTCATGCCGATTAGCGCGCAGGTAACCCCGGGCTGTTCAAACAGAAACCGCAGCGCTGCATGGGCAGCGGGCTGCGGCAGCCCGGCCGCAAAACGCACGGCCTGCGCGAAGCGCTCCGGGTTACGGTACAGCGGATTGCGGCGGCGCACATCCCGAATACCGGGCCGCACGGCCGCATCCATTTCCCCGGTCAGCACGCCCTGCGCAAGCGGGCTGTAGGCGATAAACCCAAGAGAGCGCTCCCGGCACAGGGGCAGCACGTCTCGGGCTTCGTCCTGCTGCAGCAGGTTGTAGAGCTGCTGAACTGAAACAACAGAAGCCAGCCCGCAGGCATGTTGCAGCAGCTGTGCTGAAAAGTTGCACACCCCGATGTGGCGCACAGCACCTGAGCGCTGAAAGCCGAGGAGCTCATCAATCGAGTCCTCGAGCGGGGTACGCCGGTCCGGCCAGTGAATCTGATAGAGATCGATATAGTCGGTTTTAAGGCGCTGTAAACTGGCCTCAAGACCGCGGCGCAGGCAGGCGCGCGACAGGTCGTGGTGCACCTGGCCGCTGTCATTCCACACAAGCCCGCACTTGGTCGCGATGATTACCCGGGAGCGGACTGGCTTGAGCGCCTCGCCCAGCACCTGTTCGGAGCGGCCGAACCCGTACACAGGGGCAGTGTCGAAAAAATTGATGCCGCTCTCAAGACAGGCCTCAAGCGCTGCGCGTGCCTCGCGCTCATTATGAGCGCCCCAGCCCCGGCCGCCCAGGGCCCAGGTTCCGCAGCCGATACGCGAAACCGCAAGACCGCTTGAGCCAAGCTGCCGGTACTGCATACGCGCTGCTGCGCCTCCCGATTGTATAATGTTGCACTTGTCCTGCTTGGGCATTTCAGGTATATGGTAATGCAGGCGCCGGGCAAATGCATCAAAAAAATCGTGCGAGCCCGGGAAGCCTTACAGCAGAAGGGTTTTCAAGCATGCGCACGCTTAAGCTTATTTCCTGGAATGTCAACGGCCTGCGGGCTGTACATAAAAAGGGATTTCTGGAATGGTTTCGGCAGGAGGCACCCGATATGCTCTGCCTGCAGGAAACAAAATCATCACCGGACCAGCTCCCTGATGAGTTGCTGAACGTCAACGGCTATACCTCTTTTTTCAGCTCAGCCGAGAAAAAAGGCTACAGCGGGGTTGCTATTTACAGCCGGCAGGAGCCCGTGAGCGTCAATTATGGTTTCGGGGATCAGCGCTTTGACAGTGAGGGCCGCATTCTGATTGTGGAGTATCCTGAATACACCCTGTTTAATGTCTATTACCCGAACGGCGGAGCCTCACCTGAGCGTCTGCGCTACAAGATGGACTTCTATGAGGCTTTTCAGGAATGCGCCAGGGAGTACAGAAACCGCGGGCGCAAACTGATAGTCTGCGGCGACGTCAACACGGCCCACCGCGCAATCGATCTTGCCCGTCCAAAGGAAAACGAAAAAAATACAGGATTCCTGCCCGAAGAGCGCGCCTGGATCGACCGCTTTCTGGCCGACGGCTTTATCGACACCTTCAGGCTGTTGTGCGATGAGGGCGGCCATTACAGCTGGTGGGATTATAAAACCCGCGCGCGGGAGCGCAATATCGGATGGAGAATCGATTATTTCTTTGTCAGTGACGATCTGAAAAAACAGGTTAAAAACGCGTGGATTCTCTCCGGGGTGCCGGGCTCGGATCACTGCCCGATTGGACTTTCGATTGCCGTGTGACAGGCCGCCCCCGGCAGTCATGAAGATACTGCGCACGACGGGACACCCTTTAGAATGACAGCCTTATTCATACTCATACTTCTCCTCGTTCCTTTCGTGGTTATTTTTTTCATCTTTCGTGATGGCTCCAGGGCAAAAGCAGGCGTTATCATCATACCGGTATGCAGGGGATGGGCCAGGAACACGGTCAATACCGGTAGTTTCAGACAGAGTTCAGTCACGTCTTATGATGGTTTCCAGTACATCGCCTTCTATGATGGCGATGGGTTCGTGCTCCTGGGCAAAAGGGACCTCGGTTCAGCGCAGTGGACTGTCAGGAACACGGGGCACAGGGGCAATCCATGGGATGCGCATAACGGCATCAGCATCGGCATCGATGGCAGGGGCATCATCCATATGGCCTGGGATATGCATGAGAGGAAACTGCGGTACTGCCACTCCAGGGAGCCCGGCTCTCTGGAGATGACCGAAGAGCTCCCCATGACGGGCCTTCATGAAAACACGGTGTCCTATCCCCAGTTTTATACTCTGTCCGACGGGTCACTGCTCTTCCTCTATCGCCATGGAGAGAGCGGCTGCGGCGATGTCATGCTGAACCGTTTCGACCGGAAGACCGGGACCTGGTCGGCCACCCATCATCCCCTGATAAGCGGTGAAGGCCGGCGCAGTCCCTATACGAACAATCTGGCCATCGACCACAGAGGAAGGCTCCACATGTCGTGGTGCTGGCGTGAAAGCAGTGATGTCGCCACGAACCATGACATCTGCTATGCCTGTTCCCATGACGAAGGCCGTCACTGGCATGACTCGGCAGGCACTGCCTGTACGCTGCCGTTTCTGGCCGAAAACAGCGAACGCGCCTGGGCCATCCCCCAGCGCAGCGAGCTTATCAACCAGACCTCGATGGCCACAGACAGCGGCTGCAGGCCGATAATCTCGACCTGCTGGAGGAAAGAAGGGACACGGGTTCCGCAGTTCCGCCTTGTCTTTCACGACGGAACCCGCTGGCGCGAGGTCCAGACCGGACAACGGAAAACCCCTTTTTCACTCAGCGGCAGGGGAACGAAAGCCATTCCCGTCAGCCGGCCCAGGATCCTGGTCGGCCCCGATGACAGGGTCTATGTGTTCTTCAGGGACCGCGAGCGCGGCAGCCGGGTTTGTGTGGCGGTTTCCGGGGATGCGCAGCGGCAGGCGTGGCATGTCAGGGAACTTACCAGAACCTCCTATGCTGACTGGGAACCAATGGTGGACGAAAGCCTGTGGCGCGAGCAGGGCATCGTCAACCTCTTCCTGCAAAAAACGATACAGAAGGACGGTGAAGGCCTGGCAGACCTCAATCCGCAGATGGTTTCAGTATTAGAATGGAACATGGAAAAGACAACGACAGGTTAGCCCGCATCGTGCGCCGACATTGCTCTTGACGCATAACAACCCCTGTTTTATAGTCTGTCCAGTGCAAAGCAACCTTCTATAAAAACAACAACAATTAACCGAGGGCAACTATGAAAAAAAACTACCGGTGTATTTTCTTTTTTCTCCTGATTGCAGCATGTATCACAGTGCCCGCGCAGGCTGCCGGAAAACAAACCCCAACGAAAACGGGATCTCAAGCCCTTTCGAAAGATCCGTACCTGGGGGCCATTCTCATTGATGCGGCATCCGGCAAGGTACTCTTTGAGGACAATCCCGATGTACAGGCTTCGCCTGCGAGCATTATTAAGCTTATGGACCTGCTCATCGTCCTTGAATATGCACAAAACAAAGCCATCAGCCTGGATGATACAGTAATAATAACGGCAGAGGCAGCAAAAATGGGAGGTTCTCAGGTATACCTCAAGGAGAACGAGCAGTTCACTGTTGAAGAGCTCCTGTATGCCCTCATGGTTCAGTCCGCCAATGACGCAGCCGTTGCCATTGCCCTGCATGTTGCCGGCACGAAAGACGCCTTTGTCGATCTCATGAACAAAAAAGCCCGGGAAATCGGCATGACCAATACAATATTTCATTCCGTACACGGTCTTCCGCCGGGAAAAGGACAGCAGGCCGATATTTCCACGCCTCGTGACATTGCAAGGCTCTGCCAGGAACTGCTGAAATGGGACGCACTGCGCTACACATCGGTCAAGGAGCGCCCGTTCAGGGTCGATTCCGCCGAGCCCTTTATCATGCGCAACCACAATCACCTGCTCGGCAATTTTGAGGGCTGCGACGGCTTCAAGACCGGCTATTACCGGGTTGCGGGATTTTCGATTGCGGCCACTGCCGCCAGGAAAAACCAGCGGGCCATTGCCGTTGTTCTCGGGAGCGAAAACCGCCTTGTGCGTGACGCAAAGGCAAAGGACCTTCTGGCACGAGGGTTGACCGAACTCATCAGAACAGCGCCGCCCGTTGCACCGCCTCCTGCACCGGCTGTGCAGGACGTGGCTGAGCCCAAAAAGGAGGAAGTCCCCAAGGCCGATGAAAAAGATGTCATAGAGATTTCCACACGGATGCTGAAAGTCGTCGGCATCAGCATCGGCATTGTATTTCTGATCGTTGTGGTTGCACTCTTAGCAACGAGGAAGGGGAAAAAGAAAAAAGCCTTCCTGAACGGTTAGCAACAGCAGGAAAAAAAGGGGGGGCCATCCGGTTTCATTGAACCCGGTGCCGGTTCACCGGCAAGCCGCCGGTCCGCGCGCGGGAGCGCAATATCGGCTGGAGAATCGACTATTTTTTTGTCAGCGACGATCTGAAAAAACAGGTCAAAAACGCGTGGATTCTCTCCGGGGTGCCGGGCTCGGATCACTGCCCGGTTGGACTTTCGATTGCCGTGTAAGGGGACGGTCAGGTTTTACCAAAATATTTCTTTTTCGCCGCGCTGATCACGAACCTGAGGCTTGAGGGCAGGCTGCAGGCTGCCTTGAATACCTGATCGGAAATGTCCGGCATGAAGGTCATGGTTGCGCTGTTGCGGCACTCAACCATCTCAAACCACAGGTCTACATTTTGCAGCAACCCGGCTTCGGCTGCCGCTCTAATCGCCTGCCAGGGCGATTCAGCCTTCTGGCCCTCAACCAGGGCGATCCGCTTGAGCAGCTTCCAGGACAGTTCAAACGTATACTCGAACCGGTGAATGGCCGCGTCGCGCACCAGCGCAGAAAACGGCTCGGCCAGCACCTCCTCCAGCAGCGCCAAAGCCTGCTCCAGGGTTTCAAGGTGCATGTCAATGTCTTTGAGACGGGTGTCCACGGGGCCGGCCGCCCTCCTTTTGGCGAACATGTTGAACTATGGTGCAACACTACCATGAATGCCACGGGTGTGCAAGTGTCCGCAGCCACAGCCCGTGGAGCAGTTGCAGAATTTCAGGCTGCTTTTGTGTGTTGACATCCGGCAGCGGCTTTTTTATCCTGTTGCGATGTTTAATCTGGACGAAGAGCTGAAAGCATTGAAAAAGGCCCGACTTCACAGGCGCCTGCCGTCTGTTGAGGCGCGCACGGGTACGCATATCCGCATCAAAGGCCGCGACCTTCTGCTGATGGCCTCAAACGATTATCTCGGGCTGAGCCAGCATCCGCACCTGATCAGCCGCGCTGCCCAGGCCGCGGCACAGTGGGGTGCGGGCAGCGCGGCTGCGCGCCTGATCAGCGGCTCCTGCACGCTTTTTGACGAGCTCGAAAAGCGGCTGGCTCATTTCAAGCAGACGCAGGCCGCCCTGCTTTTCTCCACCGGCTACATGGCAAACCTCGGGCTTTTGAGCGCGCTGGCAGGCCCCGATGACATCATCTTCAGCGATGAGCTCAACCATGCCAGCATCATCGACGGCTGCCGGTTGAGCCGGGCGAAAGTGAGCGTGTATTCGCATGTCAATATGGCCGCGCTTGCTGCGCGGCTGCGCCGGGCCGGGCGTTTTCGCCGACGCATTATCGTCACCGATGCGCTGTTCAGCATGGACGGCGACATCGCGCCCCTGCCGCGCCTGCTGGAGCTGGCGCGCAGCCATGACGCGGTGCTGATCGTTGATGACGCGCACGGCACCGGTGTGCTGGGACCGCAGGGCCGCGGAACAATCGCCCACTTCGGCCTTGAGGATCCTGATCGTCTGATCATTATGGGCACGCTGGGCAAGGCCCTTGGCTGCTTCGGCGCTTTTGTTGCCGGATCACGGGTGCTGATCGACTATCTGGTGAATCGGGCGCGCACGTTTATTTTCACAACAGCCATGCCGCCCTCAAACGCGGCTGCTGCGCTGGCGGCGGTTGACATTGTTGAACAGGATGCGGGCTTGCGTGAGCGCCTGCAGGAAAACACTGCCTTTCTGCACCGCGAGCTGCGCTCGCTTGGGTTTGATCTGGGCAGCAGTCGAACACAGATTATTCCGATCATGGCCGGCGAGGCGCGCAAAGCGCTTGCCATGGCAGATCACCTCATGGAACAGGGTATTTTTCTGCTTGCCATTCGACCGCCGACCGTACCAGCGAATGCCGCCCGGCTGCGCCTGACCGTGACCGCGCTGCACACCCGCCAGGAACTGGAGCGCGTTGTTGCCGCGCTGAAAAAAACAGGCCGCAAGCACGGACTGATTTAATGAAGGCCCGTCGAATATTCGCTGGAAGCACAGCCAGATGTCAGACCTGATACACTATCACATCAAAGGCAGCGGCAGGCCGCTTGTGCTGATTCACGGCTGGGCCATGCATGCAGGGGTCTGGCAGGGGTTTGCCGATCATCTGGCTGAGCATTGCATGACGGTCGCAGCTGATCTGCGCGGGCATGGGGATTCCCGGCATATGGCGGGCCCATATGATTTTGAACAGCATGCCCGGGATGTGGCCGAACTCATCAAGCATCTTGGTCTGCGTGATCCGTTGCTTGCGGGCTGGTCCATGGGTGTTTCAATTATCTTGAAAATGGTTGAGCTTGGCTGCGCGGATGCGCGCGCGTTCCTACTCGTCAGCGGCAATGCCAGCCTGGTGCAGCGAGACGATTACACAAGCGCGCTTGCGCCTGTCGTGGTGAAGCGCCTGCATAAGCAGGTGCAGCGCGACTATCAAAGCGGCCTGAACACTTTTTTGAACCTGCTCTGCACACGGGAGGAGCACCAGCGCTGCAGCGCTGATCCGGGCTACTGTTCCGCCATGGATGTCGGTCGCTGCCCGGACCACACAGCTGCCCTTGAAACGCTTGCGTGCCTTGCAGCCGAAGACCTGCGGCCGCAGCTGTCTCGAATACAGGTCCCGACCCTGGTCGTGCACGGCGCGCGCGATGAGATCTGCCCCGGCGATGCCGGGCGCTGTATGCACAGCTGTATCCCGGGCGCCCGGCTGCACATGCTGCCGGATACCGGGCACATGCCGTTTATTACCCGCCGGGAGAGCGTGGTGGATGCGGTGCAAAATTTCCTGTCAGCAAGCGGCACGCAGGCGAGCCCCTGAGATGAAACGCATTGTATGATCGATAAAACGTTTGTAAAAAAATCATTTAACACCGGCGCGGCAACCTATGATGACAATGCCGCTTTGCAGCGCCGGCTGCTTCAGGGGTTGCTGGATTTTTCCGGCTGCGACAGCCTGAAGCCGCAGCGGGTCCTCGATATCGGGGTCGGCACGGGCAACTTGAGCCTGGGGCTTGCGGCTATGTTTCCGCGCGCGCAGGTGTACGCGTGTGACCTGGCCGAAAATATGCTGCTGCGAGCCCGGCAAAAATCGCCGGGAGCGCTGCGGCTTTTCGCAGCCGATGCCGAGTCGCTGCCGCTGGGTGAGGGGTGCTTTGACCTTGCAGCCTCAAGCTTCACCCTGCAGTGGCTCAACAGCCTTGATCTGGCCATGCGGGAGGCTGTGCGCGTGCTGCGGCCCGGCGGCCTGTTTTTTTTCGCGGTTTTCGGCATGCGCACGTTCCGGGAGCTGCGCGAGTGCTTTCATCAGGCCTGTATTGAAACCGGCTATGATCAGGGCGAAGCGCTTGTCATTCCCCATACGCATGAGGCCGCCGCCCGGGCCCTGCGCGCTGCCGAATTTGTTGAGATCACTACAGAGAGTGAAAAGATTATTGAATATTATGGCAGCGTAGCTGATCTGGTGCGCTCAATCAAGGGCATGGGCGCGCGCAATGCCTCGCCGCGGCGCAACCGCACCCCGGGTGTGCGCCGGATCTGGCGCCGCATGGTGGAACTGTACGAGATGCGCTACGGCAAAGATGGTCGTATCCCCGCCACCTACGAAGTCATCATGGGGCGGGCTGTGCGCCCGCGTTAAACGATAAACAGCTTCTGGACGCGAAAGCATTTTTTGTAGGGGCACGGCATGCCGTGCCCCTACCGTACCCCGCAGTGACGAATGATGAGTGCAATCCCGCCATGGCGGGACAGGTGGGCTTTTTACCAGCCTGTCAGTGCAGGCTGCTGCGCAGATTGTAGTAGAGAATCCAGAATACGGCCGCAATGCCGTCTTTCCAGTTTATCTTTTTACCCTCGGTGTAATCCCGGCCGCTGTAGGAGATCGGCACCTCATATATCTTGCACTTCATTTTAGCGAACTTGGCGGTGATTTCCGGCTCAATGCCGAAGCGGCTCGATCGGATCGAGAAACGCTGCAGCAGCGAGGCCTTGAAGACCTTGTAGCAGGTTTCCATGTCGGACAGGTTGATATTGGTGAAAATATTGGACAGGTGGGTGAAAAATTTATTGCCGACAAAATGCCAGTACAGATGCACGCGCTGCGGGCTGCCGAGGAAGCGCGAGCCGTAAACGACATCGGCCCGGCCGTCAAGAATCGGGTCCAGCAGCTTTGGATATTCCTCCGGATTGTATTCAAGGTCGGCATCCTGAATGATGACGATATCGCCGGTAACATTTTTAAAACCGGTGTTCAAGGCCGCACCCTTGCCCTGATTGCGTTCGTGAAATATAATTTTCAGGTCCGGCTCTTCCGTCTGCAGCTGCTTCAACAGGTCACGAGTGCCGTCGGTCGAACAGTCATCAACAAGGATGATTTCCTTGTCGAGGGGCACAGCCCTGACTCGCTGCAGCAGCGCGCGCAGGGTTTTGTTTTCATTGTATACGGGAATCACAACCGACAGCTTCATAGCGCTCACTCAATAGGCGGGTTTAACGTTCACTGCGTTTTGTGCTGCAACCCTAATATAAATAATGTGAAAAGTAAATACCGGATTGCCCGGGTCAGCAGCCGCGGTTGCAGGCCGCGCATTAATCCTTGTCGGAAGCCTGAGCCGCGGCCCAAAAGGCTTCATAGATTTCGCGCAGGGGGCGGTTCTTTTTGCGGGCCAGCCGGGCGCAGGCTTCATACTCCGGTACAAAGCGTTTTCCGTCCGGAGCGTGCAGCACTTTGGCGCGCACCGGGCCCAGGCTGGTTGTGACCACAGCTGTTTCGCGCGCAAGCGTCATGCGCTCAGCCGCATGCATGCGCACGCCCGCTGTGGTGGTGTGCTCCAGTATGGCAGCGCCGAGGAGGTGGCGGTCTTCCGGCCGGCTGACAACCGTGAGCAGCACACCGGGGCGGTTCTTTTTCATCTGGGCCGGGATAAAGGCAACGTCCAGCGCGCCGGCCTCCAGCAGTTTTTCCATGGCAAAGCCGGCCCATTCCGGCGACATGTCGTCAATGGTGGCCTCAAGAACACATACGCGGTCCTGCATGCCGGGCGTTTGCATTTCACCCTTGATCACGCGCAACATATTTGGAATAGTTTCATGCTCGCGGTTGCCGGCACCATAGCCCACAGCCTGTATGCTCATGGCGGGCATGGCGCCGAAGGCGGCGGCAAACGTGCTGATCAGGGCCGCGCCCGTGGGGGTCACGAGTTCAGCGCGCACCCCGTTGTCATAGACCGGTATGTCTTTAAGCAGCAGCACAGTCGCCGGAGCAGGCACCGGAAGAGTGCCGTGCTCGCAGGTGACAAATCCTCCACCCAGCGGAAGGGCCGAGGCGGTGATATGCTGCACGTCAAGATATTCGAGCGCTATTACTGCGCCGACAATATCGACAATGGAATCAACCGCCCCGACTTCATGAAAATGCACCTCTGAGGGTTTTTTGCAATGCACCCTCGCTTCAGCCTGTGCAAGACGCTCAAACACAGCCAGGCTGCCTTCTTTAACACGCGCGCTGAGCGTGCTTGCGGTTATCATTTTTTGAATGTCAACCAGAGTCCGGTGATGGTGGTGATGATGCCCTTTTTTCTCCGGCGCGGTTATAACCCGCAATCGTTTGCCGGATATGCCGTGACACAGGGCAGCCGATATCTGAATGCGGTAATTGCTCAGGGACAGTTTTGCCAGCTCAGAAACAAGATGTTTCTTCGGTACGCCAAGGTCAAGCAGGGCCGCCAGGGTCATGTCGCCGCTGATGCCGCTGAAACAGTCAAAGTAAAGACAACGCATGTAAAAGGCCTTTCATGATCGCACGGTGCGGCAGCGGTACGCGTTCGCCGGGTTCGCATTTTATATAAAACAGGTAAAAAATATAGCACGGACAGGCGCTGCGTGTAAAACCTAATTTATACGAAGAGTCTGTTTTAACAGGCATGCAGCAGCGCACGCCCGCCAAAAATTCTTGACTTTTCAACCGCTAATATCTTACTATTGCAGTCCTTTTGATTAAAGATTTGAAAGAATAGTGACCATTGAATACCGCTGTGTGTCCCGCATGCATGAGAGCAACCCCTGTACGGCACTATGCTCCTGCGCAGAAGGCCGCTTCGGTGATGCGCAGCGGATATTCGCGAACATTGAGATGTTTTCACACTATGGAGGAACACAGGTATGAATAGTTGGCCTGGCAAGCTGTTGCGTGTTGATCTGACCCGGGGAACCTGGGCTGTGGAGGATATTGACCCGCAACTGGCACGCGATTATATCGGCGGCAGAGGGCTTGGAACCAAAATACTCTATGATGAGGTCGACCCGGCCGTTGACCCCCTTGGGCCGGACAATAAGCTGATTCTGCTGACCGGCCCGCTGACCGCCACCGGCGCACCGGCAAGCGCGCGCTACATGGCCATTACCAAGTCGCCGCTGACCGGCGCGATCGCCAGTTCGAATTCAGGCGGTTATTTCCCGGCCGAGCTGCGCTATGCCGGCTTTAACGGCATCATTCTCGAGGGCGCGTCCGATAAGCCGGTTGCGCTCTGGATCAAGGACGGCGAAGTAGAGCTGAAGCCGGCCGATGATCTGTGGGGCAAGACCTCGGAAGAAACCGAAGATGCCATCCGCGATCAAATCGAGGATGACTGGGAGGCCAAGGCCACCCGGATTGCCTGCATCGGGCCGGCCGGTGAAAACATGGCCAGGCTTGCCTGCATTATCAATGACACGCACCGGGCCGCGGGCCGATCAGGGGTCGGCGCGGTCATGGGCTCCAAGAAGCTGAAAGCCATTGTGGTGCGCGGCACGCAGGGCGTGCAAACGGCGGATTTTCCCGAATTCAAGGCTGCGGTTAAAACCGCCATGCAGAAACTGGCAAGCGGCCCCGTCACCTCGCAGGGCCTGCCCACGTACGGGACCGCCATTCTGGTCAATATTATCAATGAGTGCGGCATCCTGCCCACCCACAATTTTCAAAAGGGCATGTTCGCGGGCGCGAGCAAAATCAGCGGCGAAAGCATTGCTGAAAATATCATGACCCGCAACAAGGGCTGCTTTGCCTGCTCGATCGCCTGCGCGCGCATGACCGTGATTGAAGAAGGTAAATATGCCGGCCACGGCGAGGGCCCGGAGTATGAAACCGTTGAGCTGATGGGAGCCGACTGCGGCATCGATGATCTCGCGCCGATCGCCAAGGCCAATTACCTGTGCAATTTTTACGGACTCGACTCCATCTCGGCGGCCTGCACGGTCGCAACCGCGATGGAGCTGTATGAAAAGGGCTATATCCCCAGGGAAGACGCCGGCATGGATCTGTCGTTCGGCAACCCTGACGCCCTGGTCGGGCTCATCGAGCAGATGGGCAAAGGCGAGGGACTGGGCAAGATCGCCATGCACGGCTCCTGGTTTCTGGCCAACCATTACGGACATACCGAACTGTCCATGGACGTCAAGAAGCAGGAAATCCCGGCCTATGATCCGCGCGGCGTGCAGGGCATGGGCCTGACCTATGCCACCTCCAACCGCGGGGGCTGCCATGTGCGCGGCTACACCATCGCCAATGAAGTTCTGGGCGTGCATGAGAAACTTGACCCGCTCGTGACCGAAGGCAAGGCCGCGACCGTGAAGGTTTTTCAGGACCTGACCGCTCTGGTGGATTCCTCGGGCCTGTGCCTGTTCGTGACCCTGACCCCGGGCTTCGGCTTTGATGACATGCAGGCCATGATCAAGGGCGCTACCGGTTTTGATTACACGGTGCATGAGGTGATTGTCGCCTCCGAGCGTATCTGGAACCTGGAAAAGCTTTTCAATATGAAGGCCGGCTTCACCAGGGCCGATGATACGCTGCCCAAGCGGCTGCTTGAGGAGCCCCTGACCGAGGGAGGACCCAAAGGGCAGGTCTGCCGGCTGCATGAAATGCTGCCCGAGTATTATGAGCTGCGCGGCTGGGATGAAAACGGCGTGCCCAAACCTGAGCTGCTTGAGCGGCTGGGTTTGCAGGCCTGAGGCACGGGACAGCGCGGCAGCAGGCTATGGAAATAGAACTCAAGCTGTTCATGATGCTCAAGAAATACGGGCCGCCTCATCAAATTGACGGGCGCTCGCGCATGCCGATAGAGCCGGGAACGCGCTTTATCGATGTGCTCAAAAAAATCGGCATGCCCGTTGAGGAAGACAAAATCATCGTGATCAACGGCATATCGCATAAGCAGGGCGATGAGGTCAATGCGCTTGAACTCAAGGATGGCGATATCGTGGCAATCTTCCCGCCGATCGCCGGCGGCTGAGTCTTTAAAAATGAAACCCGCACATAAGGGGATGATATGAAGAAAATACTGGTAGATTATAAAAAATGCACCGGGTGCCGGCAGTGTGAAACCGCCTGCTCGGCCAGCCATTTCGACGGCGAGGTCAATCCTGAGAAGTCGCGCATCCGCGTGTATATCGACGAGGAAAACAGCCTGTTTCATCCGGTTATCTCAGGCCCCTTTACCAACGCGCACTGTACCTCCAAAAACATCGTCATCATGGACGGGGTGGAATACGACGAGTGCGTGGTGTGCCGCGCATCGTGTCCGGGCCGTCCCTGGTTTTTCGAGCCGGGCACGAAAATCGCCCTCAAGTGCGATTTCTGCGGCGATCCGCCCGATCCGCAGTGCGTTGCCATCTGCGCGCACGGCGCTCTGCAGCTGATCGATGATCTGGGCGTTTCCCGCATCCGCAAGCAGAAGAAAAAAACGGCCTGAGAACCGGGCGCTGCAGTGCGCGCCTGCTGAAACCGTAAATTTGTAGCAAGAGGTCATACCTGTGCAAGACGCATACGAACGCTGTGTCTATCTTGAGCGCCTGGGCCTGTTCGGCTGTGTGCAGTGCGGCAAATGCACGGCCGGCTGTCCGATCAACTACGTGACCACGCAGGAGGAGCCGTTCAATATCCGCCGCCTGGTCTACGATGTCCTGAACGCTCCCGGCGAAGAGCTCGCCAGCGAGAAGCATTTCCTGTGGCAGTGCACGACCTGCGGGACCTGCAGCCTGCGCTGCCCCAAGGACATCAAGCCCCGTGACGTGGTCATGAACCTGCGCAGCATTCTGGTTGAAGACGGGACCCTGCCGCCGGCTATCCGCGATGTGCTGAAAAGCATCTCCATTAATTACAATCCCTGGAGCCTGGGTAAAGAGAAGCGGGCCGAGTGGTACAAGGGCCTGGAGCTCAAAGATGCTTCCGAGGCTGAGCTGTGCCTGTACGTGGGCTGCACCCCGGCCTTTGACAGCCGTTTGCAGAAACTGGCCCGCTCGGCAGTTGCGATTCTGCAGAAGCTGGGCATTGATTTCGGTATTTTCGGAACCGAGGAGATCTGCTGCGGCAATGAAATCAGGCGCCTGGGCGACACCTGGAGCTTTGATGCCCTGCGGGAGGCCAACACCGAGCTCTTTAACGGCTGTGAAAACATCAGGCAGGTCATGACCCTTTCGCCGCACTGCTGGAACACGTTCCGCAATGAGTATCCGGGCCTGAAGGCGGAAGTTCTGCACTACTCGATTTTTCTGGCCCGCCAGCTTGCAAGCGGCGCGCTCAAACCGGCGAAGGAATTCGCCAAACGGGTGGTCTATCATGATCCCTGTTTCCTTGGCAAGCAAAACGAGATCTACGATGAGCCCCGCGCGCTTTTGAAAAGTATTCCGGGCATTGATTTTGTCGAGTTCGACCGCAACCGTGAAAACAGCCTGTGCTGCGAGGGCGGCGGCGGCCGGATGTGGATCGAGATCGAACATGCACCCGAACGGCTGGCCAATATCCGCGTGCGCGACGCCGTGGAGATGGGCGCCGACGTGATCGCGGTCGCCTGCCCCTTCTGCCTGCTGACGCTGGAGGATGCCGTGAAAGCCATGGACCTCGAAGGCAAGGTGCAGGTCATGGATATTCTTGAAATTATTAATACAACCATCTAACGCACACACGGGTTGCTACGTATGGCTTCAAAAAGAATCGGCGTATATATCTGTCACTGCGGCGTCAATATCGCCCAGAACGTCCGCATCGATGATCTCAGGGCTTTTGCCGCAGGACTTCCGGGCGTGCGCGTGGCGCAGAATTACATGTACATGTGCTCCGAGCCCGGCCAGGAAATGATCCGCAAGGACATTGCCGAGAACCGCCTTGACCGGATCGTGGTCGTGGCCTGCTCGCCGCGCATGCACGAGCCCACCTTCCGCAATGCCATGAAAAGCGCGGGCCTCAATCCCTACTGCCTCGAGATGGCCAATATCCGCGAGCAGTGCGCCTGGGTGCACAAGGACGCTGACGTTGCAACGGCCAAGGCCAAGAGCCTGCTGGCGGCCGCGGTCACCAAGGTGAGCCTGCTGGAACCGCTGGAGGAGCGCGAAGTGCCGGTTACCAAAACCGCCATGGTCATCGGCGGCGGCATTGCCGGCATACAGGCAGCCCTCGATATCGCCGACAGCGGGTTCAAGACCTACCTGGTCGAAAAGGACGCCTCAATCGGCGGCCACATGATGCAGCTTGATAAAACATTCCCCACGCTGGACTGCTCGGCCTGTATCCTGACCCCGAAAATGGCCGATATTAAAAATCACCCCAACATCGAGCTGCTGGCCTACAGCGAGGTGACCGATGTGAAGGGCTTCGTGGGCAACTTCAAGGTCACGGTCAAGCGCAAGCCGCGCTACATTGACGAAAACATCTGCAATGCCTGCGGATCGTGCGCCAAATACTGCGCGATCGCCATCAAAGACAGCTTTAACGCCGGCCTGTCCAAGCTGCAGGCCCTGCACATCCCCTTTCCGCAGGCCATTCCGGCCGCGTACGTGATCGACCCGCTGGCCTGCCGCTACACGCGCGAGGGCACCTGCCGTCAGTGCGAACAGGTCTGCAAGGACTTAAACGCAATCAACCTTGATATGCAGGAGCACAGCATCGAGCTGGATGTCGGCACCATGATCATGGCAACCGGCTTTGAGCCCTTTGACGCCAACCGCAAGCCCGAGCTGGGGTACGGCCGCTATGAAAACGTCATTACGGGCATGGAGTTCGAGCGCATCGTGTCCGCCTCGGGCCCCAATCAGGGCCAGCTCCTGATCAACGGCAAAAAACCCAAAGAGGTTGTTTTCATCCAGTGCGTGGGCTCACGCGACAAAACCGTGGGCAATGAATACTGCTCGCGCGTATGCTGCATGTACACGGCCAAGCACGCGCACCTGGTGCGCGAAAAATTGCCCGACGCGAAAATCACGATTTTCTACATTGACGTGCGCGCCTTCGGCAAGGGCTATGAAGAGTTCTACGACCGCGTCAAGGGCGAGGAAGTCTATTACCGACGGGGCAATGTCAGCGAGGTCTACCGCAAGGGCGACAAGCTGATCTGCCGCGGCGAGGATACGCTGCTGGGACAGGCGCTGGAAGTGCCGGCCGATTTGGTGGTGCTGGCGGTAGGACTTGAGCCTTCTCCCGGCGCCCGCGAACTCGGCCAATTGCTGAAGCTGTCTAAATCGCCGGACGGCTTTTTCCTTGAAGGACACCCCAAGCTGCGGCCTGTTGAAACGGGCAGTGACGGCGTATTCCTGGCAGGCTGCTGCCAGGGTCCCAAGGACATTCCCGACACGGTCGCGCAGGCGGGCGCAGCCGCGGCCAAGGCCATAATTCCGCTGGCGCAGGGCATGGTCAAAACCGAGACCATGGTGGCGCGCGTGCGGGCGGAAGCCTGCCGGGCCTGCGGCTACTGCGTGGATGCCTGCCCCTATGACGCTATCGCGCTGGGCGAAGTGCGCCTGGGCCGCGCTACAAAAACCGCCGCAGTCGTTAATGAAGTGCTGTGCAAAAGCTGCGGCGCCTGCTCGGCCGTGTGCCTGTCAGGCGCGATTCAGCAGTCCGGATTTACCGACGATCAGCTGCTGGCCGTGATCGGCGCGATCGGAAAAGAATATTAAGAAGGGACGCATATGTCTTCATTTGAACCAAAAATCGTAGCCTTCCTGTGCAACTGGTGCACCTACGCGGGCGCTGACCTTGCAGGCACCAGCCGCTATCAGTATCCGCCCAACGTGCGCGTGATCCGGGTTATGTGCTCGAGCCGCATAAATCCGGCTTTTATCATCAACGCCCTGCTCGAGGGTGCTGACGGTGTGCTGGTCTCGGGCTGTCACCCGGGCGAGTGCCATTACACCAGCGGCAATTACATGGCCAGGAGGCGCCTGGTGCTGATGCACCGCATGCTTGAATACCTCGGCATTCATCCCGACCGTTTCAGGATGAGCTGGGTATCGGCCTCTGAGGGCGCCAAGTGGGCTGAAGTGGTCACCGAAGTAACCGAGGCTGTTAAAGTATTAGGGCCTAATGTCATTAAGAGAGAACAGGTATGGATGCAACAAAGTCTCTAAGAGCCATTGCGAGGGAAGTGCTTGGTCGTGAAGATATCGCCTGCCTGATCGGCTACGAGAAGGGCAGCTACGGCTTTCGCGCGCAGCCCTGCGTGCTGACCGAACCCGATCAGGCTGACCGGCTGATTTTCTCACCGCTGTGCGTGCACAATCTTACCAACTACCTGACCCTTGAGCAGATCGGGCCCCTGTCAAAAGCAGACATCGGCAAGGGTAAAATCGCGGTCGTGGTCAAGGGCTGCGACAGCCGCGCGATCACGGTGCTGTGCGCTGAAAACGGCATCAAGCGCGAAAACCTGTATGTGATCGGCGTGCATTCACCCGGCGTCGTTGACCTGAAAAAAATCGAGCGGCGCTTTCCCAACGCGGTTGAGCCGGCCGAGGTCAGCCTTGAAGGCGACAGCTTCACGATTACCTGCGAAGGTGAAACCGCCAGTGTTCCCCGCTCCGAGCTGGTAAACGCCAAATGCCTGCGCTGCAAAAACAATGTGCCCCAGGGCTGCGACGTTGTCGTTGAAGGCCCGGAGCACAGCATGGAGGATGACTTCGCCGACATTGCCGCGCTTGAGGCCAAACCGCTTGAAGAGCGCGCTCATATGTGGCAGGAGCAGTTTTCAAGCTGCATCCGCTGCTATGCCTGCCGCAACAGCTGCCCGCTGTGCTACTGCAGCGAGTGCATTCTTGATAAGCTGCGGCCGCAGTTTGTGCGCCGCTCGGTTGATTTTCCTGAAAACCTGCTGTTTCACTCGGCGCGCGCGTTTCACCTGGCCGGGCGCTGTATCGAATGCGGCGAGTGCGAGCGCGTATGCCCGCAGGACATCCCGCTGATGGTGCTCAACCGCAAGCTGGCCAGGGACGTCAAGGAACTGTTCGGCTACGAAGCCGGAGCCGACCCTGAACAGAAGGCTCTGTTTGTCACCTTCAAGCCGGATGATCCGAATGAAGGCATTCTCTAGAAAAAGCGGTAACGATGCAGGCCGCTGGTTTTAAAAAAAGTTTGTTACAGACCTTTTTAAGAAGGCAACTATGGAAACACTCGTGCTGCACAAAGACAAACTGAAGGATTTTTTGAAGGCCCTGGGTGATGTCCGTCTGGTCGCGCCGGTGACCGTTGCCGGAAAGACGCAGTTCTGTGAGGTGGCAGATATTGACGCGGTCGAGCTTGACCTGAACAACTACACCGCTACCACCAAAAAGGTCATGTTCCCCCAGACCGAGACCATGTTCGCGTTCCGCAGCACTCCCGACGGGGTGAAGGTTGAGGAAGGCGGCCCTGCTCCGAAAACCGTGGTGTTCGGCATCAGGCCCTGCGACGCCCGAAGCTTTGTGACGCTTGATCCGCTGTTCACCAAAGATTTTAACGATCCCTACTATATGAAACGCCGCGCGGCAACCGTGCTGATAGGGCACGCCTGCGCCGAGCCCACCAACCGCTGCTTCTGCCCGTCGGTGAGCGGCAGCCCTGCAGGCACCGAAGGGCTTGACGTGCTGCTGACCGATATCGATGATGGCTTTCATGTGCAGGTTGTAACTGATCGCGGCAAAGAGGCCATCTCAGGCGCGAAGTCCCTTTTGACAAAGGCAACAGAGGCTCACAACAAACAAAAACAGGCTGCGGATAAGGCCTCGGCTGCAAAGATCAAACGCTCGGTCAATTTGAAAAAAATGCATGAGATCCTGCCGAAAGCCTTCGGCCTTCCCGAGTGGAAGGAAACGGGCAGCAAGTGCATCGGCTGCGGAATCTGCACCTACAACTGCCCCACCTGCCACTGCTTCGATATCCAGGATGAAGGCACGCCCTATCAGGGCCGCCGCCTGCGCACCTGGGATGCCTGCATGTTTTCTGAGTTCACCATGCATGCCTCGGGCGAAAACCCCCGGCACGACCGCTCCGAGCGGCTGCGCAACCGCATGCTGCATAAATTTTCCTATTATCCCCGGAACCTGGGTTTTATTTCGTGCGTCGGCTGCGGCCGCTGCATTGAGCTGTGCCCGGTCAATGAGGACTTAATTCAAATTCTCAACACGGTAAGGGAAGTGTGCAATGAGTAATAATCCATACATACCATTTGAAGCCGAAGTTAAAAAGGTGCACCAGGAAACCGAGGGCGCGCGCGCGATAAAGACCTTCACGATGCAGTTCAAGGACAAAAACGTCCAGAAAGAATTCAAACAGCAGCCGGGCCAGTGCGCCATGATCGGCATTCCGGGCGTGGGCGAGAGCATGATCTCCATCTGCTCGTCCCCGACCCAGAAGGGCTCGCTGCAGTTCAGCATCATGAAAATGGGCAAGGTCACAAGCGCCATGCATGAGCTCGAAGAGGGCGACACGGCCATGATCCGCGGCCCTTACGGCAAGGCGTTCCCAATTGATGCGTGGAAGGGCAAAAAAATTCTGTGCATCGGCGGCGGCATCGGCCTGGCCCCCTTGCGGCCCATCATCAATTACGTGCGCGACAACCGCGACGACTATGCCGGGCTCGACATCATCTACGGCGCCCGCACCCCGGCCGACCTCGTTTTCGTGGATGAGCTCAAAGAGCTGCAGAAGAAAAAAACCGCAAAGGTGCATCTGACCGTCGACGTTGAGTCAGAAGGCTGGAAGGGCAATGTGGGCTTTGTGCCGCAGTATCTGCTTGATTTGAAACCCGCACCCAAAGACACGATCGCCATCACCTGCGGCCCGCCCATCATGATCAAGTTCGTTCTGGAGAATTTGGTGAAGCTGAAATTCAAGGACGACCAGATTTTCACCACGCTTGAGAACCGCATGAAATGCGGCATCGGCAAATGCGGCAAGTGCAATGTCGGCGAGGTGTATGTGTGCAAGGACGGGCCCGTGTTCTCCTGCGCCCAGTACAAACTTCTTCTGCCGGATATGTAATAAATCAGATAATACAACGCGAATCTCACAGCCCGCCTGAACAGGCGGGCTTTTTTGTTTTAGGCGCCCTTAACAACCCGTAGGGTGGACCTGCGCAGCATGTCCACCAATTGTATTGCATGCGGTGGACGCACTTCGTGAGTCCACCCTACAACTGATTATACAAAACCTAGAGCATTTTTCTTTTTATTGTAGCCCTTTTAAAAAGCAAACCCGTTCGTGGTGAGCTTGTCGAACCATGAACGGGCCCTCGTACGACAGATAATCCGTTCGGCCCTTCGACAGGCTCAGGGCGAACGGTTGGCGGTCTTGCGGCTATGAAATTTAGGAAAATGCTCTAAATAAAAAAACTGGACTCCGGCCTTCGAGACTGTGTCGCAATTGTTTTACAAAACGTTCTTTGACAATTAAATAACAGGTTTTTAAAAAAGGATGTTCGGTGGCGTGAAGAAACCGGCACGGTGCCTGTATTCTTCTGCGCACTGCCTGACTA
>VGSH01000033.1 GCA_016875025.1 Deltaproteobacteria bacterium | reverse complement strand
TTGATATGCTGCCGGTGGCAACCAGACCGATGTCCATGGCGCCGGCGACCTCGATCAGGCATTTGGTGTCGTCGCAGCCGGCTTTCAGTTTTTCTTCTACAACAGAGCTGAGCGCTGCCAAGGCGTCCATAGACTGCACGCTGTAGTATTCGCCAAGGGTGCTTTTAATGATGTCGGAAAGGGCTTTTGCCGTTACCGGGTCAACCCGCTGGGCCTCAAGATCACGCACCATAAGTTGGTCTTTGGCGTGGACGCTTGGAGCAGCCAACAGCAGCACAGCCAGCAGTAGTAGTGAAATTCTTTTCAGTTGCATCGTGTTCTCCATGATTAAATTCTTTTGACTTGACCCCTCTTTTCTAAAGAGGGGCATGGGGAGATTTGTACAAATCCCTCCCGACCTCCCTTTAAAAAAGGGATGGGATAAAAACAAACCCATGTTCCATGGGTCACATTGCAGTCATTGCGAGCCCCTTCGACCGGGCTCAGGACAGGCTCCGCGTGGCAATCTCGCTTTTCATGCCGTTCGTGGTTGTTCAGCCCAGGGAGTTAATCAAAACCCATGTCCGGGTACGGCTCAATCGCGGGTGCCGGATCATCGGGCTGTTGCAGCGTATCATGAGCACCCGACGCCGCGTCAGGTATAGGCAGCGATTCATCGCTATCTGGAACCTCGTCAGCCTGCTTTGGCGCGGTATCGGCATCCTGCCCTGTATCGGGTTCCTGATCCTGCTCGTCGATATCCCCACGCTGGTCAACTGTAAGCAACAGCACAGCGGCCTCGTCCGCTTCCTCAGGCTGCGGCACCGCAGCGGATTCATCCGGAACCGGGGTTTCAGGTAGGATCTGTTCCGGCTCAAGCAACACAACCGCTTCATCCTGCGCTGCATACTGCGGGGCGCTCACCACCGGGGCCTGTTCAGCAGCAAAATACTGTACCGTAGCGATAACTAAGGGGATGAACAAAAGCAGCAATACATAAAAAAGCATGCGCACAGGCAGCCCTGCGCCCTGCTCGGGGCGGGCAGCGATAATAGCCCAAACAAGAGCAGTCAGCAGTGTGAAAGCAGGCAGGCCGATACCGGCCCAGATTTGGCCTGCGCATGCCTGCAGGGCATAGTCGGCTGCCGTAGTAAAAATCCCTCCCAGCCACCCGGCACACAAAACACACAGGAAAAGACCAAAGGATAGAGGATATTTGTCAATTCGGTACAGGCGCTCGATAAGCCGACCGCGCGCATCCGGTGATGCACCGGCAGAAACGGGTTGCTCAGGGCCGGTTGCCGGCTGGGCAAGACACTCGAACAGATCCTGCAGCGTATCGACAAAGCTGAACGCAAGCTGCCGGCGGATATCCGGATCGAGCCGTTCAACATCGGCTATGTTCTCACACGGCAGGACTACGTGGGTTTTGCCCTGCTGCAGGGCCACAACGGCTTTCTCGGACACGTGACTGACCTTGCGGATACGTCCGTTGATATCAAGGCATCCGCTCATGACAAGCTCATCCGGCAGGCTGCGCTCCTCCAGAGCGGCATACACGGCCGCCGCCGCAGCCAGCGAGAGGCTGAGCCCTTCGCTAAGAAAACTTTCATGGGGCTGTGTCACCTGCACGGTAATAGAGCGCTCTGCCGCGCGGTGTTTTTTAAATTGCGGATTACTCTTAAACACAATGCCCAGGACATCCTGGATCATGCGCAGGGGCGGTGTAACGCCCACGCGCCGGCCGTCAATCTCGCGCTCGACCACCTGGCAGCCGATCACCTGCAGCATGGCAGGGGTTGCAGGGTCATCATACACATGGGCAACGCAGTCGAGGATCTGCCCCTGACCGCTGCGCGGATCGACCCCGATACCGGAAGCGCCACGGCTGCTGAGGCTGTGGCGGGAGGCCGCGGCCAGCAGCAGTGGCTCGGCGTTCGGCGCATGGGTCGCGGCGTAGGCCAGCGCGCGGCTGCGCGATATGCGGCAGCCGGTTTCGGTAAAACGCACATCCTGCCCGATCTGCGAATCTGCGTCAATAATCGCAACCAGCTCGCGCAGGCAGGGCGTGCATGCCGGATAGTGCTGCTCAAAGCGATCACGCTCAGGCTGCGGCATAAGAAGGTCGAGATAATCCGCACAGTGTTGAGGAGTGTACCGTGAACACTGCTGCGATTCTTCGGTCATGCCGAGCAGATCCAGGCGCCGGGCAAGCATGGCATCATACAGCTGCTTTATGATATCGCGCGAAGGTATCATCACAGGCTCCCCGGCCGCATGGTTAATGCAAAGCGTTCCATGTCACAAACCAGATACTTTCTGATTATTCGCATGCGTGCCATGCCCGGGACAAAGCACGGGCGCAGACGGGATCGGGCATGCTGTGCCGTTCACAATGAAAAGACGCAAAAAAAGTGCACTCATTACAATAATCCTGTCATGCAAGCAGCGCGTGAGCAAGCATCTTGCGGGCCCGGAAAAGCCGTGTGGCAATGACATTTTCCTTCTGGCCGAGAATGGCGGCGATCTGGACATTGCCGGGCGTCACCGGGCGGTTTCTGCCCGAAAGAATCGCAGCAAGGCGCTGTTCGTTTTTTTCAAGCTCCAGCCGCGCAGCGGTCGCGATCTCGTCACGGGCGCTACAGGAATTGGCCAGCATATGACAGCGGGCTTTCAGGCGCTCAACATAGGCGGCCGCAACGCGCAGTGCGGCCTCATGTCTGATATTGGCGGCATGTTTGCGAAGCAGGTCATCGAGCAGGCAGCTGAGCTCATCGCGCACAACCCCGGGGCTTACCGAGCGTTCAGCCGCGATGCGCAGCATGTCAGCCTCCCGCAGGAAATCCGCATGGAAAATTAAAGATACTTTAAGCGGGCACTGATAGATCCATTCAAGGGCTTCTATGGCCGACTGCACTGCGGCAAAAAGGTCTTCGTCATAAAGGCAGTCCGGAGCAGGGCAATCGGATGCGACGTTGTGCTCAAGAAGCGAGTCGCTGTCTGAGCGTCCGGTACTCTGCTGCAGCGAAAGCATGCTGCGTTTTGCGGCTTCATCGGCGCTGTTTTTTATGGAGCGGCGTGCCCGGGCGACATCGCGGGCCTTGCTGCGGCAGACCGTGGCCAGCCAGGCCTTCAGACGCTCAGGTTCGGAGATCGCACCCAGTTTTCGAGGATCAAGCAGGATATCTACGACCGCGTTTTTCGCCGTATCAAAGTCATGTTCTTCATGCTCAAAATCCACCAGCCGGAATGCCCGCAGTATCTGCCTGTCGATAAACTCGTTAAAGCGTTCAAAAAAAGACCGCCAGGCTGTATTATCGCCTGCACAGCAGCGTGCAACGAGCTCCGTATTTGTTAGGGAAGCGCCAGTATTCATAGAACGGCATCAGAAATCATATATCTGCGCTGCAATACTGAACCCAGTCTTGATTAGATTATGCAGTATTACCATATTTTTATTATTTTTAAAAAGGTTGTTTTGAGGGTCGTTACTATCAGCCAGAAAAAACCTGATGGGTTTTGTAATATGAAATCTAAAATTATTATGCGGTTACCCTCAGGCTCAAAGCGGACATTGCATGCCCGGCAAAGAGGACAATGCCGGACCGGGTGCAGCAAAGGGCCTTGTGCGCATAGCCTGCGATTGCTTCGCCGCTGAGCTCCTCGGAATGACTTCAGGAATTTTATACGGCCGTATCAAACATGCTCAACAGAAAAGCGCCGCGGCTTGTAGAAAGCTGCGGCGCTTCGTGTTCTTGAAAAACATCATTCGCTCAGGCAGGTATCACCTGCCCTGCGCAGTTACCACTCTTCGTCTTCCGGATAGTACCCCAGGAACTCGTCATACAGGTCGGTGCGGCGGTCGGTGTGCGGGTTGTTGAACGCCGACCAGTGGCGCATGCGGGCCGCCATGACATTGATCTCGGCAATAACCACTTCAGGCTTATCCGGATCAGCCGGTCCGGCAACGAAACCGCCGCCCGGATCGGTGATGCAGCTGTTGCCGATATACGTACATCCGCGTTCGGCACCGACACGGTCAGCACAAATGCTGTAAACCGAGTTCATCAGTGACATCTGCGAAGCCGAGGTTGCCGCCGTGGGCTTTTCCTTGGTCTGCAGCGGTTCAACCACGACCCAGTTGGTGCTGTCGCAGATGATGTCGGCGCCCTGGGCGGCCAGGATGCGGGTCACTTCCGGAAACCAGACGTCGTAGCACACGCGGCAGCCGATTTTACCAAACGGCAGGCTGAACACAGGAAAGCCGAGGTTGCCGGGCTCAAACCACATTTTTTCCTCATTCCACAGATGGGTCTTGCGGTAGGTGCCGATATAGCCTTCCGGGCCGACGACCACAACGCTGTTATAGAGGTGATTGCCCTCGCGCTCAGTGATGCCGGCGCAGATGTAGGCGTTATGCTTCTGGGCGGCCTTGATCCATTCCTGCGTGGTGGGGCCTTCAGGCACTTCCTCGGACAGGGCGAAGGCTTCCTCGCGGGAGTTGAAAATATAGCCGGTATTGCACAGCTCGGGAAGCACCATCAACCGGGCGCCCTGGGCGCCGGCTTCATCAATGATTTTCAGCGTGGCGGCGACATTATGATCCTTGTCGCCGATGCGGGGCTCCATCTGCAGCGCGGCTACTTTTACAAGGCTTTCCTTGCCGGGATCGCGTTCACCGGGATACGGCGGTACGGGAATCTGCTGGAATTTTGACATGGGTATTCTCCTTCCGTAAAAGTTTAATGGAACATCCGCTCAGCGGCCGGACGGGTGGTCAGCATGCCGCGCCCCCGGTTGAAGGGATCCTGGGTAAACCGCTGCCGGCACTTATTGCAGAGCAGGAATGACAGTTCCTGGTAGAATTCGTCATCGTAATTTTCAGCCTCATTATCAGCACATTCCTGCATGCTGAAACAGTTTTGGTCGCACTCCTCGCCGTCGCAGACCATGCCGGCCTCATCGGACACAACCTGTACATGCACGGTAAAACGCTCTGATCCCTCGGGCAGATACGCTCCGCAGCGATCGCAAAAACAATCTGACATGAAAAACGCCTTTCTCGTATAAACCAGATACCTACAGTGAGTATATTTCCTTACCCAGCGTCTGGACCCAGTTTTTCTGCAGCACTTCCTGGGCCTGCTCGATTTTGTCGACCCCGAGGATGACGATTGCCTGATCGCTCACGCGGCCCAGATACGGATAGAGATAATGAATATTGACACCGGCATTGCGCAAGGGGCGCACCACCGCATTGAGGCCTCCGGGATGATCCGGCGTTTCAACAGCCAGAACATCGGTCTCGTACGCCGACAGGTCCTGGCCTTTTAAAATATTCATGGCCTTCTCGGGATCATCCACCACGAAGCGCACCGTGCTGACCTCGGAGGTATCGGCTACCGATATCGCGCGTATGTTGACTCCTTCCTTGCCCAGCAGTTCGCTCAGGTCGGCCAACTGTCCGGGAACATTTTTCAAAAGGACTGAAATCTGTTTAATCACCATGGGCGTGCTCCTCAATAAAATGATATCCCCGCTCGAACGCTTCCTGGTTGGCCTTGAGCAGTTTTGCCTTGCCGGCCCCCAGGATGTCGGGCAGATGTTTCAGCATCCGGTCAAACGCCAGCAGGTTGCTGACCGCGATAAAGGCGCCCAGCATGATCATGTTGGCCACCTTCACATTGCCGATCTTTTGGGCAAGCTCGGTAATCGGAACTCCCCTGGTCTCGATATCGCCGCGCACGAATGCGGGCTCGACCAGTGAAGAATTATACAGCAGAAAGCCGCCTGAATGAAGCAGATTCTGGAACCTGGAAAATGACGGCTGATTGAGCGCCACCACAAACTCGGGCTCTGAGGCGATCGGCGAGGCGATTTCCTCATCGGATATGGTCACCGTGCAGTTGGCCGTACCTCCGCGCACTTCCGCGCCGTAGGACGGCAGATAGGTGACGAACCTGCCCTGCAGCATGGCGGCCTGGGCCAGAATCTGGCCGGTTGACAGCACGCCCTGGCCGCCGAATCCTGAAAAAATGGTTTTGATCAGCATGGTACCTCTTTTATCACGCCAAGCGGAAATTCCCTGGCCATGACCTCATCAATCCACGTGCAGGAAGCCACCGTATCCATGCGCCAGTTGGTCGGGCACGGAGACAGAATTTCAACCAGGCTGAAGCCCGCCTTCTTCTGCTGAACGCTGAAGGCTTTCCTGATCGCTTTCTTTGTCTTGATCACATTGGCGGGGCTGTTTACGGCGGTGCGCTCAAGGTAGACCGTGTTGGCAAGTCCTGACAGAAGCTCGCACACCCTGATGGGCGGGCCCTCGCTTTTGGGTTTGCGGCCCGCGGGCGTGGTTGTGGTCTTCATGCCCGCAAGGGTCGTGGGCGCCATCTGGCCGCCGGTCATGCCGTACACGGCATTATTGACGAAAATAACCGTGATATTTTCACCGCGGTTGGCCGTATGCAGGGCCTCGGCCGTTCCGATTGCAGCCAGATCGCCGTCGCCCTGGTAGGAAAACACGAGGTTGTCAGGCCGCACGCGCTTGATGCCGGTTGCCACGGCCGTTGCGCGGCCGTGCGGCGCTTCGACCATGTCGATATCGAGATAATAATAGGCCAGCACAGCGCATCCGGCCGGCGGCACGCAGATCGCGCTATCGCGCAAACCCATTTCATCGAGCAGCTCGGCGATCAGCCGGTGAATAATGCTGTGTCCGCAGCCCGGGCAGTAATGCATGGGCACATCGCGCAGTGACCGGGGCCTCTGATAGACTTTTTTCATTGCTTGCGTTTCCTTATCGCCTGATAGTAACGTCGCGCAATGCTGCGGCCGAGCTCACGGGCCGACGGCACCACGCCGCCGGGGCGCCCGTAAAAATGGATGGTGCCCTGCCCCTCAAGCGCCAGGCGCACATCATCCACCATCTGGCCCGTGCTCATCTCGAACACGAAAAAATCCTTGATGGTCTGCGCGGCATCGCGGATCGCCTTGACCGGAAACGGGCTGACCGTAATGGGACGGATCATGCCCACGCGCAAATTGCTGTCCTCGCGACGCAGGCGGTTGATGGCCCCGCGCGCGATGCGGGCTGCTGTCCCGTAGGCGATCACCACCATCTCGGCATCATCGAGCATATAGCCTTCCCAGCGGGTTTCGCGCTCTTCAATGCGCTTGAATTTCCTGACCAGCTTCCAGTTGTGCTCTTCCATGTCCTTGGTATCAAGGATCAGCGACTTTACCAGGCGCGCAGGTCGTCCTTTTGCGCCGGTCAGAATATAGTCCTTCTCGGCCGCTTTTTTACCCTTGCGGGGCTTGGGCATCACAACCGGCTCCATCATCTGGCCCAGCATTCCGTCGCCCAGGATCATGACCGGCGTGCGGTATTCATCGGCAACGTCAAAGGCATGAAAGGTCAGATCCGCCATTTCCTGAACCGAGGCCGGCGCAAACACAACCAGCCGGTAATCGCCGTGCCCGCCGCCGCGCGTTGCCTGAAAATAATCCGATTGGGCCGGGGCGATATTGCCCAGCCCGGGACCGCCGCGCATAATGTTCACAATGACCGCCGGCAGCTCCGATCCCGCCAGAAAGGAAATACCCTCCTGCTTGAGGCTGATGCCGGGGCTGCTCGATGAGGTCATGGCGCGCGCGCCTGCAACGCTTGCACCCAGCACCATGTTGATTGCTGCCAGCTCGCTTTCGGCCTGAATGAACACACCGCCCGGCACCTCGGGCAGGCGCTGCGACATGTATTCGGGCAGCTCATTCTGGGGTGTGATCGGATAGCCGAAATAGCAGGTACAGCCGGCCTGAATCGCGGCCTCGCCGATTGCATGCGTACCATACATGAGTTTTTTAGTCACGGTACACCTCGATAATGGCCTCCGGGCACATCAGGGCGCACGTTCCGCAGCCGGTGCACGGCTTATCCGGATCACACTCGGCATAGGCATAGCCCTTGGCGTTGAGCTTCGCTGATACCCGGATGCACCCTTTGGGGCAAAACGTCATGCAAAAGCGGCAGCCTTTGCATTTGTCGTGATGTATGAGTATCTTTCCCTGCATAATTCAACCGAAATAATAAAGTTAATAATTTTAACAGCAAACAGCGGCATGCGTCAATGAATATATTCGGCGCACGAGCGCGCCGGGCACGGCGCATCTGCTGGAAAAGCCGGCGTGAGCACCGGAACAGACATATCTTAAGGGGAGCCTACGACTGAATTGAAAGCAGTTCCTGCTTGACGATGGCGCTGACCGTGCTGCCGTCGGAGCGGCCCGCGACTTTAGGCATGCAGCACTTCATCACCGCGCCCATCTGCTGTACGCCGCCGGCACCGCTTTCGACAATGGCCTCGCGCACAAGCGCGCGCAGTTCATCTTCGGTAAGCTGCTGCGGCAGATAGGACTCGATAACCGTAATTTCAGCCAGCTCTTTGCGAACCAGGTCCTGGCGACCGCCTTTTTCAAACTGCTCGGCAGCATCACGGCGCTTGCGCACCATGCTTTGCAGAACCTGCACCGCTGCGGACTCATCAACGGCAAGGCCTTTCTCCTTTTCCTTGTACTGCAGCTCGGACAGCATCATGCGCAGCGTAGAAAGCCGCTCGGCATCCCGGGCCTTCATGGCCGTTTTCATGTCCTGACTTATGCGATCCTTCATACCCGTGTCTCGCGCGTTCGTAGCTTTTTATTGTTGTCTGTGCCGGCCGGCCGTACGCGTATGCCGCTTTCACATCTTCGCTGCACGGGCTGTACAAAAAAAACTTTTTCAACAACCGGAAAGTGGAAATGAATCCCCGTTCGTGGTGAGCCTGTCGAACCATGAACGGCCCTGCTGTGTCATGCCTGATCCGTTCGGCCCTTCGACAGGCTCAGGGCGAACGGAGTGTGTTTTTTCAGACTATAGTATTTTAAAAAACACTTTAAATACTATGTAACCTTAAAACAAATCCCTGTAGAATGTCAAGCACAAGGTCGGCACGCAAAAAATTTATGAAAATGATACGTATTTTTCCTTATAGATATGCCTGTATCAATTTTTTTTGTTAATTTATGACAGATTTGTCCAAAATAAATTATTCGAACGCTGCTGAAGGCCCTCTGGCCGGGGCCGTGCCGTCCCATCCGGCAAAGAAGACCTCATTTCATGTTCGGCCCGTGTGCCGCAATATTTCAAACGGGCCAGGCACGCCCCAGCGATTGTTGTATACAGCAGTGCACCCGGGCCGTGTATACAATGAATTTTACAGGACGTGCCGTTGCATCGGCAGTGCACAAACTTCCGGATGGGACGGCACGGCCCCGGCCAGAGGGCCTGTTCTAAATTATTTTGGACACTATTGAATTTATGATAATAATTATTAAACATATATTGAAAAAATAGAGAAAACCGTTACAATAAAAAGGCAAGGCAGGCCGCGGCAGTAAGACCGCCCGGCACATGCCGGTCGAACGGGACACTATGCCTGCCCTTCCTGTGCAGCAAGAGCTACGAACAACGCAAGGAGTCGATATGCTGTGGCGCAAAAACCGTAAAAATACGCGCGAGATGGAAATAGAGCTCAAACATCTCCAAGCGCATATCAAGCAGCTTGAAAGCGAGAACCGGCAGCTCAGCGGGCAGGTAACGATATTCAAGGCTGCCCGGGACTTTATGAACCTGCTCTTTTACAGCACTCCCGCGTGCGTGCTGATTGCCGACGATAAGGGCCGCATCATCAAGGTAAACCGGCGCATGCAGGATCTGATCGGATTCACTGAGTCGGAACTCGTGGGAAAGCACACCGTGGAGATCACAGCCAGGACCGAGGAAATGATCAAAACGCAGGAAACAGCCTTTGAGCGCAAGGCCCGCAAGGAAGATGTGGCAAACTTCAAGAGTTTGCTGAAACACCGTGACGGAACAGAAGTGCCGGTGCTGTCGGAGATAACATTTGTCCATGACGAAAACGCCAGGCATGTCGGCGCGGTTGCCGTGGTTCGCATGCGCATGTGACTGCTGCGCCTGCCGCACCCCCCCTTTTTTGTATCTTTCACAGTGGGTGCTGCAGCATGACAGGCGCACACCATACTGCCTCATTTTCGACCCCGTTTTCTGTTGACACGCACCTGCGCTGAGCTTATAGTTACATAATTTTGATGGAGTCGAAAAAAGTCCCCAAAGAGTTCATTGCGAGCGAAGTGAAGCAATCCCCAGGTTTCTAAGCATCTAAAAAAAGGACTGCCGCGTCGCGGAATTTATCCTGAGCTATGTCGAAGGGCTCCTCGCAATGACACCAAAAAAACTTTTTATGACTCCATCAATTTTAAACACGAGATCGCTGAACGAAAGCCGCGCAGAATGAACCCCCTGAGAAGTTCCCTTGGAGCATTAACCCTGCTTTTCATGGCCGGCCTTAACGGCTGCGCCTCCATCGAAAAAGTTCCATCCCCCCCGCCGGCAACACTCGACGAGATTAAAGTCGAGTTGAGCCTGACCGCAAATCAGCTGCAAAACGCGGCCGACCTGCGCCACAACCAGTACAACCGTCAGCAGGCCGCGCTGGCAGAACAGCTCAATGACGATTTTAAATATATCCACGAAGCGCTCAGCATGCTCGACACAAAAATAAAAGCGCTGCAGGACACTGATCCGGCTCCGGTCGTTATCAGTGACGACAAGTGCCCTCCCCCGCCGCAGGGCCAGACTGCCGACGGCAAACTGCTGCTTGGCGAAACCGAGTGGCTGTGGCTGGATGCTGCCGGCCAGGCCTTTCAGGCACGGATCGATACGGGCGCTACCACGTCTTCCCTCAGTGCCGCCGACATCACCATTTTCGAACGCGACGGCAAGGACTGGGCCCGCTTCTTTATGAGCCATCAGGGCATGGACGACCGTATTCAGATCGAAGCCCCGCTGGTGCGCCATGTGCGCATAAAGCAGGCATCAGCCGAGGATATCGACCGCCGCCCCGTTGTCCGTCTCTCAGTTCGCATCGGCGATCTGAACGAAAAAACCCAGTTCACGCTTGCCGACCGCAACCATATGTCGTTCCCGGTGCTGCTCGGCCGCGATTTTCTTAAAGACATTGCCGTGGTCGACGTCGGCCGCACATTCGTCCAGCCCACCCCCCGCAAGGACAAACCCTGAACAATGGTATCGCGCAAATCATTTTATCTGCTGGTTATCCTGCTTGCCTGCGCCGGACTCGGCATGACCGTATACAATCACGTTGTCATGGGTGTGCCTTTTACGCCGGGTGAAAAGCGCCAGATATGGTCCATCGAGGCCAAAATGGAATTTACCGCCACGGGCAAACCGGTAATCGCCTCAATGGCCATCGCCGGCACACAGAAAGGCTTTACCCTGCTCAGCAGAACCGCTGCCAGCCCCGGCTACGGACTGGCCTTCATTGAAAAAGACGGCGCGGAACGCGCCGAGTGGTCGATCCGTACAGCTGCCGGCCGCCAGCGCCTCTACTATCAGGTCGACATGCTCGTTGATCCCTCCGCCAGGGCGGCGGTGCCGGCCTCACCGCCGCCTGTTGCCAGGGACTTCGATCGCGAACCCTATGCCACGGCCATGGCCCAGATTCTGGAACGGGCGCAGGAGCGCTCAGCCGACCCCTACACCCTCACCCGTGAAATAATCAAGGAGATGGAAAATCAGGCCCAGAATGCCGAGCTGCTCAAGGGCTACATGTCCCGCGCCCGCCTGATCGCCCGGCTGCTCACCAGCGCTGATGTGCCGGCCCGCGTGGTCTACGCCCTCATGCTCGAAGACGGGCGCCGCCGGCAGGAGCTGACTGAATACCTGCAGGTGTTCAAAGACAACGACTATGAGCTGTTCAATCCCCAGACCGGCATTCAGGGCCAACCCGACAACATGCTGCTGTGGGAATACAACTCAGCCCCCCTGCTGGATATAACCGGCGGCCGCAATTCACGCGTCACCTTCTCGATGATCGAGCAAAAGCAGCCGGTCAGCGTGGCGCTGGCGCAGAAGCAGGACCTCTCGGATCGGCTCAATATTTCAATCCACGGCCTGCCGCTCGAGGAGCAGGCCCTGTTCAAAGGGCTGCTGCTCATCCCCATCGGCGTGGTGATACTCGTGTTCCTGCGCCTGATCATCGGCATTAAAACCTCGGGCACCTTCATGCCGGTGCTGATCGCCATGGCGTTCATTCAAACGCAGCTCATCACCGGCCTGGTCGGTTTCGTGCTGATCGTGGGCAGCGGTCTTGTCATCCGCTCCTATCTCTCCCGGCTCAATCTGCTGCTGGTAGCGCGCATATCCGCGGTCATCATCATGGTCATCATGATGATCGGCATCTTCTCGGCCGTGGCCTTCAAGCTGGGGCTGACCGATGGGATGAAGATCACCTTTTTCCCCATGATCATCCTGGCCTGGACCATCGAGCGCATGTCCATCCTGTGGGAGGAGGAAGGTCCCCGTGAAGTCGTAAAACAGGGCGGCGGATCCCTGCTGGCGGCCGTCATCGCCTACCTGGCCATGGACAGCAGCCTGATCCGGCATCTGACCTTCAACTTCCTCGGCCTGCAGCTTGTCCTGATGGCCGCTGTTTTGCTGCTGGGCAACTACACCGGCTACAAGCTGAGCGAGCTCAAGCGCTTTAAACCGCTGGTGGATGAATTAAACACCGGCAGGAACGGGCTCTGAGATGCTGTTTCTGGAAAAGTACACCTGGCCCTGGCACCTGTCGCGTGCGGGCATCCTCGGCATGAACCGGCGTAACCACTCCTACATCAGCCGCTACAATCCGCGCCGGCTCTACCCGCTGGTTGACGACAAGCTCAAAACCAAACGTATCGCCATGGCCTCAGGCGTGGCCGTCCCGGAGCTGATCGGCACCATCAGCGAACAACATGCGGTACAGCGGATCGCGGACATGGTCAACGACCGGCCGGGCTTCTGCATCAAGCCGGCGCGCGGCTCCGGCGGCCGGGGAATCGTCGTGATCGTGCGCCAGCAGGAAGGCTTCTACTTCAAACCCAACGGCAAGCCCGAAACCGCGCAGGATCTGGAGCGCCATGCCTCCAACATTCTGGCAGGACTGTATTCGCTCGGCGGCAAGCCCGATACGATGATTGTCGAAAACCTGATCCATTTTGATGACGTGTTCGCCGGATACTCCTTTGAAGGCGTGCCCGATACGCGCGTGATCATTTTCAAAGGGTTCCCCGTGATGGCCATGATGCGCCTGTCGACTTCCGCATCCGGCGGCAAGGCCAACCTGCATCAGGGCGCAGTCGGTGTGGGCCTGTGCCTGCGCACCGGACGGGCGCTCAGGGCCGTGCAGTTCAACCGGCCAGTCCAGCACCATCCTGACACCGGACTGGATCTCTTCAAGCTGCAAGTGCCGAGCTGGGACACCCTGCTCCGGCTCGCCGCATCCTGTTATGAAATGTCCGGCCTTGGCTATATCGGCACCGACCTGGTTCTTGACAAACAGCTCGGCCCGCTGCTGCTGGAACTCAACGCCCGCCCCGGGCTGTCAATCCAGATCGCCAACGGCCGCGGCCTGCTGCCCAATCTTAGAACCGTGGAGCAGCTGGAAGAAAGAAGAATGACTGTAGCCCAGCGCATCGAATTTGCAAAGCAGCACTTCGGCGTATTCGACCGTAACCTGATCACCCTCACATAAAAATACAAAAAAGCACCATTTGCCTATTTCAATGCAGAACTCTTCTCTCTGAATGCCGAATCGAGGTCCGGCATGAACGGTACGAGTGCATAGTCCGGTGCCGGTCAACCTGGGGCAGTTCACGGCCTCAGAGTTTGTACCGGACATGTTTGATAACATTCTGTCGATCTTCTTCTGCCGCAGAGCAGACTGTTTAGCCCTGCGGGCGATCCGTCTTCGAATCGGTCTGTGCAAGCGTACGCACAAGCTCGACCACGGGCGGCACCTCGACGTCCGGTATTTTCCCCGGCATCACGTAGCGCACAACCCCGGCGCGGTCGATGATGATAACCGTACTCGTACTTGAAACGGCCCCGTAATCCTGAAACATCTTTCCGGACATATCGACATAGAGTTGCAGGTTCAGCCTGCGCGCATTGTCCTGAACCCCCCGAACACAAAAACCCTTTATCGGCCATGGATATGCGAAACAGTCGATAACTGGCACCAGAGCAATGTTGCGGCGAAGACGCTCATCTGCCGGAAAGGCCTTGAGCAGTGCATCCTTGAAGGGCTGGTTTAGTTCTTTGGTCTCGCGAGACTCACAGGTTATGACAATAACGCTGCCCGCAAGATCTGCCGAGCGCAGCACCTTTGTGTCGTTATAGCTCACCTCAAATGACGGGGCCGGCTGGCCGACCTCAAGCGCTTCTGCCCGCACAGGCATACCTGCACAACACAATAGCGCACCCAGTGCAACACTATAGGCATATTTCATACTACATTCCGGACAGGCGGCACCCCTATTGAAAATCAGCTTTTGTCGGCAGGGGGCCCGGCGGCATAAATGCCACACCGTGTTTTTTGCACAGCATGTTTGCCGAAATACGCGCCGACTCGTAGATTGTGGGAAGTCCGCTTCCCGGATGCGTGCCCCCGCCGGCAAGGTAGCAGTTGCTGAATTCCTCAAACCGGTTACGGGGCCTGAAGTACATCATCTGCAGCAGCTCATGGCCGATATTGAAGGTCGCTCCCAGGTGGACATTGTAATCCTGCTCCCAGTTCGCAGGCGTTATCACCTTGCGCACCTCGATATGATCGCGCAAATCCTTGAGTTCGGTGCGCGCAACTACCTGGTCAAGAATATGCTCCGCAAAGCGGTCTTTTTCCGCTTCCCAGTCAATACCACTGCGGTTGTTGGGTACAGGCGTAAGTATATAGAGGGCTGATTTGCCCTCCGGCGCCAGGGTAGGATCGGTAACGGAGGCGTTCTGCACATAAAATGAATTATCGCTTGAGAGCTTAAGGCCGTTGAAAATCTCCTCGACATTTCTCTTGTAGTCTTGAGCAAAGACAATGGTGTGATGCGGCAGGTCATACACCTTATCAACACCCAGGTACATCATAAAAATCGAGCAGGAATAGCTCATGGAATCGAACTTTGCCTGCGTGTATTTTTTCAGTTCGCCCGGAGCGCATAAGTTGAGCATGGCGTGTGAAAAATCAGCGTTGATAATATAGTCATCAGCGCTGCAGCGCTCGCCGCTCTCGAGTTCAACCGCCTTAATAGCACCTGCCTCAATAATCAAGCGTTTAACCGGAGTTGATGTGCGGATGTTCACGCCCAGCTCTTCGCAGACCTTCTGCATGGCAAGCGATATGGCGTTCAGGCCGCCGATGACATGGTAGATACCGTGCCCGTGCTCGATATAGGGCACCATGGTGAAGGCAGCCGGGCAATCCCAGGCCGACATGCCCAGGTACTTGGCCTGAAAGGTAAAGGCAAGCTTGAGCTGATCATTGTCAAAATAGCGGCCAAGTTGCCCGAACATGGACCTGCCCAATGAAAGGTGCGGCAATGCACGCAGCAGGGCCGGGCTGAACAAATCGAAAAGCGAAGAATACGGTTTTTGCAAGCAGGGGAACAGCAGTTCAAAACGTTTGCTTTCAGTCGCAAGAAAGCGCTCATAGCCCCCCTCGTTGCCGGGAAACAAATCCGCAATCTGCTGCTGCATGTGCTGCCGATTACTGGTCGGGAAAATATCAAAATCCGGGAAGCGCAGGCGGTACATGGGCTCAAGCTTCTTCACCTCTATGTAGTCCTCGGCCCGGCGGCCGGATTCCTCGAACATCTCCTTCAGTGTGAAATTCATCATCAGGAACGTGGGGCCGGTATCGAACGTATACCCGTCAAGACGAATGGGCGCGTTTCTGCCCCCCACAACCGCCTCCTTTTCGAACACGGTCACATCAAAACCGCGCTTGGCCAGAATCATGGCCGACGTCAGTCCGCCGGGGCCCGCTCCAACAACGATTATTTTTTTCCCAGCCATGGAGAATTCTTTCGCAAGAAGGTTGACTGCCCGTGGAGATGCTTAAAATTGCAACAATTCTATAAGGGAGACTGTTTGTTTGTCAAATACAAAACACCCCGGCTTATAGGTTCCCTCGCATTCGTCATAAAGCAGCTGCCGTTTTAACCCAACCTTAACAGCACCCTAACCATCGGGCAACAGGCATGCGCTATACATTAGACAGACGCAAAAGGAGGTACGCCATGAGTTACGAACTGCTGTTGCTGCTTCTTGGAGCCGCCGCCATCGCAATCGTGTTTCGGGCCACAGACCCGTTTCGGATTTCCGCCATGCGGCGAGCCATGCGCAGCGGGGGTGCTGAAACGCTGCTGCGATCTCTAACAGGCTGTTCAAAAATGTCCATCTTCTGCTCCGGGATTATCATATGTCATTACGGCGTAATGTAGCAGGGGCACGCATGCCGTGCCCCTGCCCCTATCGCTGGACGGTCCGGACTCAAACAGAGGTAAATATTGTTACAGACGGCTATCCTGAAAACGGCCAGATTAACGGCGCGAGCGCCACGCTTACGCAGCCGATCGTCAGATTGAGCGGAATGCCGATACGCAGGTAGTCGCCGAACCGGTAGCCGCCGGGACCGTACACCATAAGGTTGGTCTGATAGCCTATGGGGGTGGCAAAACTCGCCGAAGCAGCCACCATAATGCACATGATAAAGGGCATGCTGCTTACGCCGAGCTGCTCAGCCGTGTACATGGCTATGGGAAACACCAGCACGGCGGCTGCGTTGTTGGTGATAACTTCAGTACATATACTGGTCGCAAGGTACACCATCGCCAGCACGATCCACGGGTTGGACCCGGCAACACCCAGCAGGCTGCCTGCCAGCGCGTTCGCCGCCCCCGTTTTCTCAAGCGCAAGCCCCAGTCCCAGTGCGGCTGCAATAGTCAGCAGCACATCCCACTCGATGCTGCGCCGGGCGCTGGCATGCGAGCAGCAGCCTGTAATGAGCATCAGGGCTGCGGCCAGCAGCGCTGCTTTCAGCATGCTCAGCCACCCGAAAGCAGCAACAGTTACCATCACTGACAAAATCGCGAAGGCCACCGGAGCTTTTTCAAAGCGCAACGGGGAAGAGTCGCCAACCTCGCTCACGAGGTAAAAATCGCGGCTGTCTTTCTGGCGCGGAATAAAGCCGGCATGCGCTTCAACCAGCAGCGTGTCGCCCGGCCGCAGCACGATATCACCGAGCCTGCCCTGAACGCGCTCACCGTTGCGCGCGACCGCCACGACCACGGCATTATAGCGCTCCCGGAACCGGCCCTCACGAATCGATTTTCCGACCAGGGGGCAGGTATTGGACACAACCGCCTCAACAAGACAGCGCTCATGCCGCGGAGTGTCGAGCTTGAAAATCTGATCCGATGCCGGATACAGATCCTGATAGCCGTACAGGGTTTTCAGGGAATCGACATTGCCAACGAATACCAGGCGGTCATCGGCCCTCAGGACCTCATCAGGGGCAACCGCTGTGATAATGCGGTCGTCGCGTATCACATCCGCCAGAAACGCGCCCGGCAGCTGGCGCAGCCCGGCGGCTTCGATTGTTTTATTTTCGATTGACCCGCCCGGTGTAACCCGCAGCTCAAGCGTATATTCCCGCGGATCAGACACTATTTCATCAAAGGCCCTGCGCGAGGGCAGCAGACGCGAGAGCGCCAGCACGAATACTACACCGACCACGGCCACGGGAAGGCCTATTTTTGTAATTTCAAACATATGCAGCCCAGTGCTGCCATAGCGCGTCTGCACCATGCCGTTCACCACCAGGTTGGTACTGGTGCCGACAAGCGTGCACACACCCCCGAAGATAGAAGCATAGCTGAGCGGTATCAGCAAGCGGGACGGCTGCACGCGAATGCGGCGGCACCAGTCGGTTACGGCCGGTATAAACAGGGCGACAACGGGAGTATTATTGAGAAAAGCGCTCAAGCCGCACACCGGCAGCATCAGACGCAGCTGGGCTGCGCGATATGATTTTGGATGTCCCAGAACGTGCCGCGATATCCAGGAAAGGCCCCCGGTATCCTTGAGCCCGGCCACGACAATATAAAGCACGGCCACCGTGACAACCCCCTGCGAACCAAAGCCGGCAAAGGCTTCGGAAGGGTCAAGTATGCCTGAGAGCAGCAGGATGCCGAGACCGCCGAGAAACACGTAGTCCGATGGCAGGCGCGTACATACAAGCACACCAAGAATGCTCACGACAAGGGCGATCGTCACCCAGGCCTGCCAGCCAAGCTCAAGCAGTGAAATATGTTCCATACTCTGTCTTCCCCTTGAAAACCCCGCACAACGGTTAACCCTTTGTCACGGCAGGCATTGTAGCGTATTGGTGCAGCGGAGGACAATCCTTTTTAGGCGATTGCATGAGTAATCCCGTCGACAGTTGACAGTACGCCTGTCCACAACAGCTGTTTACAGATATTTTTGCTTATAGAGCATTTTTCTAAATACTATAAAAAAACAGCCCGTTCGCCCTGAGCCTGTCAAGGGCCGAACGGACTACGTATCGCACGGTAGTCCCGTTCATGGTTCGACAGGCTCACCACGAACGGAAAAGCTGCTGTTGAAAAAAATAACCACGAACGGGCTTACATCTTCTTTTTAAAAAAGTTATAGAAAAAAGGAAAATGCTTTAGTGCTGATGACGTTTTGTCGCCGGCAATTTTTGCTTCCGGCGTTTTGAGTGCATCGCTATCGGGATCGGTCTCGAAATCACGGGTTTTAAACAAGCCGATAGCGATACGACCGACAGGCCGGACTAAGCATGCCCTGAACGAAGTCGAAGGGCGACAGCGTGTCCGGCAAAATTCGATTATTGCAAAAAGAGCCAGACACTCCGCCACGGCGGATTAGTCCGGCCAACATCCTGAATGACCGAGAATAGCATTCCAGGACTTTTTACAGCCTTACCAATATTAACCATAAATTAACAAAACTGTTTTAATCACTTAACACTGCAGCGATACATTGTTCGCATAAAAACACGCAGATACCGGGCGTGGCTCCGGCAGAAAGGTGCACACTTCCGCCGGAGATCTGAGCAAAAATAACCGAATATTAACAAAAGAAGAGAAAGGAAGGGAGCCATGAAAAAAATGTTTAAAAAAATTGCCAATTGCGCGGCTGCCGCAGCTTTGACTGCAGTGATGGCCGGACCGGTGTGTGCCGGCGAAACCATTGTTATGGACGGTTCAACCACGGTCGGCCCCATTGCCAAGGCCTTCGCTGAATTCTATATGCGGCAGAATCCGGGCGTTAACATCACGGTCGGTGAGTCCGGCAGCGGCAACGGTGCCAAAAGCCTGATGAATAAAACCTGCCAGGTGGCTAACATGTCGCGCTTCATGAAGGACACCGAATTCAAGGCTGCAGCCGACACGGGAGTGATGCCGGTTGCCCATGTTGTGGCCCTGGACGGCCTGCCCATTCTGGTGCATCCCTCAAACGCGGTTAAAAACCTGACGGTAGCCCAGGTACGCGAAATCTTCATGGGCAAAATCACCAACTGGAAACAGGTTGGCGGCCCGGACCTTGCGATCGTAAGCGTGAGCCGGGATACTAACAGCGGCACCTATGAATGTTTCAATGAGCTGGTCATGGGCGGTGAAAAAATAGGCGAGCGCACAGAATACGTGGGCAGCAACGGCGCTATCCGCCAGCGCGTGCAGAGCACCCCGGCAGCCATCGGCTATGCCGGCCTCGCCTTTGTGGATGATACGGTCAAGGCCCTGAGCATCAACGGCATTTCCGCCTCGGAAGCGACCGTACGCAACGGCACCTACCCGATCGCACGCCCCCTGTTCATGTTCACGGACGGCTATCCCAAACTCGGCAGCCATCTGCACCGCCTGGTCACCCTGTGCCTGACCGAAGAAGGCAACAGCATGATCAAGGAAACCGGTTTCATCGCAACAACCGATTATTAATAAACAGCATAACGGCTGAACCAGCAGGTACGCCCCGGAACGACGCGGCGTACCTGCTTCACAAAACCGCTTTACGCACCCGCTTGCCTTCGAGCGCAGCAAACTGCGGAACACGCATACACACTCCAGGACGACTGACATACATGACAGCCGTAACCGCTTCTTCCTCGAAAAAACAATCCCTGATGATGAGCCGCCGGGCCGGCCGCATGCAGCGCCTGGGCCAGATCCTCGGTCAGAGCTTTCTATTCAGCATCACCTCGCTTTCAGCGTTCGCGGTTCTGTTCATTTTCTTCTTTATCACCCGCGACGCCATCCCCTTCTTCATGCCCGAGGCCGGTGCGTTCAACTGGGAAAACCTGCGGCAGTTCTTCTCGGAGACCGCCTGGTACCCCTCGGCCCGGCCCGGTCAGTTCGGCGCGCTGAGCCTTTTTTACGGCAGCGCCATGGTAACGCTCGGCGCGATCCTGGTGGCGGTTCCGCTGGGCATATCCGCAGCAGTATGCTTAAGCGATGTGCTGGCATTTAACCTGCGCCAGATCGTCAAGCCGGTTATTGAAATCCTGGCTGCGATTCCATCGGTTGCCTACGGATTTTTCGCCCTCGTCGTCTTTGCGCCGCTTCTGCAGAATGCAGGCGGCACCGTACTTGCATTCGGTTTCTGGATCGTGGCCCTGCCGATACTGGGCATTGCATGCATTATCGCGGGCCAGACATTCGCCGCGCGATTCCCGGAAAACCGGCGCACGGTTGCGGCCCTGACGGCAACAGCCATCCTTGGTGTTCTGAGCCTGGTCCTGCTGTGGCTGATCGGGGGCAAACTTTCCGGAATGTCCATCAGCAGCGGCACCAATGCATTCAACGTTTCAATAATTTTGGGCATCATGGCCCTGCCCACCGTGGTGAGCGTATCGGAAGACGCCCTGCAGGCAGTGGGACGCGAGCTGCGCGAAGGCAGCTATGCCCTTGGGGCGACCCGCGCGGAAACGATTATAAAAACCGTGATGCCGGCCGCCATCAGCGGAATTCTGGCCGCGGTTATTCTGGGCGTGATGCGGGCGGTCGGCGAAACAATGGTGGTCTGGATGGCCTCTGGCAATGCGGCCCAGATTCCCTCGCCTTTTTATAACTTTATGGAGCCGGTCCGCACCCTGACCGCAACCATTGCGGGCGACATGGGTGAGGCTGATCATGTGACCGGCAGCGAACGCTACCATGTGCTGTTTGCACTGGCCCTGTGCCTGCTGGCCTTTTCGTTTATCATGAACCTCGTCAGCGAAGCCATCGTGCGCCGGTCGCGTAAAAAACTGGGGAAAGAATAAAGCATGCAACCGCATACCAGACGACTTGTTGACCGAGCATTCACCGTAATGGGATTCTTCTCTATTCTGGTCATGGCCGCCGCGCTGATACTGATCCTCTATCCGATCATCAGCCGGGGACTGAGCGCCTATATATTCAGGGCCACCAGCGAACACCGCCGGGTGCAGTTTACAGAATTCGGCATCGGTTCGGCTCAGGAGATCGAGCGCGAAACCGCGGAAGTCACTGCAGCGCGCCAGCCGGTTTTCGATATGATCGTTGCGCACGAAAAAGACCTGAAGGCGGAGCTGCAGGAAGCCGTTGATCAGGTTCACGCGCTTGCCGCCGCAGAGGGCGGGTTTTTGCAGCGCTCGCTCGAGCGCAGGCTGAAACGCGCACACGCTGATGCCTCTGTTGAAGAATACCTTACGGTACTGACGGACGTGCGCAAGAGCCTGGAGGGCCAGTTTGACCGCGAACGCTTCACAGATGTAATCACTCTGATCACCGAACGCAAGCAGCGCGTTGAAGTCGAAACTAAAAAACTGACCGAGATGAAACATGCGCTGCGCGACCTTCTGGGCCCACTGCCGGGCGACCGCATCACGGAGCTGCTGCGCAGCCATTATGGACAGACCCGCTGGGACCGCTGTTTGCATTATCAGGATAAATTTTTATACAGATACGAATGGGACTATTCCAACCCTGAGCTGAGCGGACTCAAAATGCGCACGCCCCGGGTCGAGGACTTCAGGGGCACTGACCTTGAACCGGCATTCGCCTATGTACGCGACAATCTGGAAGCCATGATGCAGCCGCGCCTGACCTTGTACTGGCAGTTCCTGACAACCGACTCACGCGATGCCCATTTTTTCGGCGGCATCTGGCCGGAAGTGCTCGGCACGTTCTACCTGACGATCGGCGCCATGCTGTTTGCGATTCCCATAGGCGTCATTGCCGCCATTTACCTGTGCGAGTATGCCCGGCCGACAAAAACCGTCAGCCTGCTGCGCAGCTGCATCAGCACGCTGGCCGGCGTTCCCAGCATCGTATTCGGCCTGTTCGGCCTGGCTTTTTTTCTCAACACCATCAGCGTATCCGAATCAAAAAGTGTGCTGGCGGGCAGCCTCACCCTTGCCCTGATGATTCTGCCGACCGTAATCCGGGCCTCGGAAGAAGCAATTTTAGCGGTTCCGTTCACCTATAAGGAGGCCGCGCTCGGGCTGGGCGCCGGACGCTGGCGCACAGTGCTGACCGTTATTCTGCCGGCCGCGCTGCCGGGCATCTTAACCGGTATTGTCATCAGCATGGGCCGCGCGGCAGGCGAAACCGCACCGATCATTTTTACAGCCGCGGTCAGCGTGGGCCTGGCGCTCAGCCCGCTGCAGACCCTGAACAGCCCCACGCCCGCGCTGCCCTGGAATATCTACAACCTGTGCACCGAGCATGAAGCGGTCGATGAAATCCGCCATGTGCAGTTCGGCATGGTGTTCACCCTTGTTGCGCTGGTACTCATGCTCAACATTATCGCCATAGCGCTCAGGGCGCGCATATCACGAAAGCTGCGAGGATAAATGCACACCGAACAAGCAACCACACACGCACCTGGAAACACGAGGTTAACTATGAGCACCGTTGTTGACGCCGCACCGAAACACCCTAATGAATCGTCGCACCAGGCGGGGGATTCCGGCATTACCATGCATCGCATGAAATCCTTTGCCGGCCGCGATGACAGCACCGGAATAGAATCTCTGGAAGTACACGTTCAGTCGCGCGAATTCTCAATTTTTTACGGTGACAATGAAGCGGTGCGTTCGCTGTCGATGGACATACCACGGTCCCGGGTCACCGCTATCATCGGGCCCAGCGGATGCGGCAAAAGCACCTTTCTGCGGGCAATCAACCGCATGAATGATCTGATACCGCGCTGTCATACAGCCGGCGAGCTTATTTTTGATGATGAAAACGTGTATGACCCGATGGTGGATGTGGTGCAGTTGCGCCAGCGCATCGGCATGGTGTTCCAGAAACCAAACCCGTTCCCGAAGACAATATTCGACAACGTGGCCTATGGGCCGCGACTGCAGGGCGAGCGCAACCGCAGCCGTCTGGCCGACATTGTCGAGCGCAGCCTGCGCGAAGCCGTGCTGTGGGATGAGGTCAAGGACCGGCTGCACGATAATGCACTGGGGCTCTCCGGCGGCCAGCAGCAGCGCATGTGCCTGGCGCGCGCCCTGGCGGTCAATCCGGAAATCCTGCTCATGGATGAGCCCACCTCGGCGCTTGACCCGCGCTCGACCGCCAGCATCGAAGCCCTGATCGGACAGCTGCGCGGCGACTATACTATCATTATCGTAACGCATAACATGCAGCAGGCAGCCCGCGTTTCAGACTTTACCGCCTTCATGTACGAAGGCCTGCTGATAGAGTACGGCAACACGACAAAGCTGTTCACGAATCCGGCCAACAAACAGACCGAAGATTATATTACCGGACGGTTCGGATGAAACGGCTGTTCACACGATAAAAATAAGAGTACTATCAGCATATTGATATACCGCACATTGCCGCGCCCTGCAAAGAGCGCCGATGCACAGGGGGTTTCACCATGGGAGTCCATTTACTTACGGAACTTGAGCGTCTGAAGACCATGATAACCAAACTGGCCCACATGGTGAGCCATGATCTCGAGGACGCAATTGAGGCGCTACTCAAGCGCGACTGCGATCTTGCCCGCCAGGTGATCGCCAATGATGACGTGATCGACCGGCTCGAAATCGACATTGAGGAAGAATGCCTGAAGGCCCTTGCGCTTTACCAGCCGGTTGCCGTTGATTTGCGCTACATAGTGGCAGTCATCAAGCTCAACAGTGATCTGGAGCGTATCGGTGATCTGGCCGTCAATATCGCCGAGGTGTCGCTTATTCTGATCGACAAGGACCACGGCTACCAGGATCCCTTTGATGTGCGGCAGATGTGCGCCGGCGTCAAGCAGATGGTTGAAAATGTTTTAAAGGCGCTGATTCATTCCAACACCGCCCAGGCGTACGAAGTCTTAACCATGGACAAGTCGATCAATGAAATGCACCGCCGCAACTACCTGCTGGTTGAAGAGGCGATTAAAAATAACTGCGACCGCGATATCGGGTTTTATCTCTATTTTATAAGCATTTCACGCTATCTTGAGCGCATCGGCGATCATACCAAAAATATCGCCGAAGATATCATTTATACCATGGAAGGCAAAATCGTGCGCCACTCCCGCAGGAACTGGGCATGAAAGCGGCGCACGCCTGTATGCTTAAAAAGCTTGATCAAAAGAGTAAAAAGTGGTTTTACATGGAATGTCCCGCTGCGGGCACACACATCACAACCGGAAGGTTTTCAGCATGAAAAAAACCGTTGCGCTTGTTGAAGACGAACCCGATATTGTCGAACTGCTTGAGATCCACCTGAATAAGGGCGGCTTTCAGGTCAAGAGCTTCAACAACGGAAAAAATTTTCTTGATTACCTGAAAAAAAACACGCCGGACGTGGTGATCCTCGACCTGATGCTGCCCGATATCGACGGCCTTGAAATATGCAAACAGGTTCGCGCGCTCAACAGCACCGCTGAAGTCGCCATTATCATGCTGACGGCCAAAAGCGAAGAGGTCGATAAAATCCTGGGACTGGAGCTCGGCGCCGATGACTATGTCACCAAGCCGTTTTCACCCAAAGAGCTGGTCGCACGGGTCAAGGCGGTTCTGCGCCGGCACGCGCCGCGCCAGCAGACCCGCACCATCCAAATTGCCGGCGGCCTCGTGATCGATCTTGAAAAATATACGGTAACGCTCAAAAACGAAAGAATTGAGCTGACACCGACGGAATTCAAAATCCTCGAGCTCCTGGCATCCAAAAAGGGGTGGGTCTTCAGCAGGGAGAAAATTCTTGATTATCTCTGGGGCGATGAAAAGGCTGTGATTGACCGCACCGTTGACGTGCACATACGGCATCTGCGCGAAAAACTGGGTGCAACTGCCGGCTGTATTAAAAACCTGCGCGGGGTGGGCTACAAGCTCGAAGAATGAGAAAAACGATTTTTATAAAAATTTTTCTCGGCTATCTGCTGATCATCACCCTGATGACCGTCAGCGTCTCGATTCTAACCTACCGCATCATTAAACAACAGCATATTGAAACCCTCACGCAGCATCTTGAAAGCCTCGCCGTCAGTGCCGGTCACGGCATAAGCCGGCTGCATGCGCAGCGCGACCGCCAAGCACTGGAAACGCTGGTCACGCAGCTCGGGCCGGAGACCGGCACCCGGGTAACGCTTATCGATACCGACGGCACCGTGCTGGCAGATTCTGAGAAAAACCCGGCCGACATGGAAAATCACGGCTCCCGCCTTGAGGTCCGCTCCGCACTGGAAGGCCAGACCGGATTCTCCCAGCGCTACAGCACAACCATTGAGGCTGACATGCTCTATGTCGCCGTGCCGCTCGTGCGCTCCGGCGCAGTTGAAGGAATTGTGCGGGTGAGCCGCCGGGTAAGCGATATGCGCGGCTGGCTCAGACAGCTGCAGATACAGATCGGCCAGACCGCCCTGCTTGTCGTGCTGCTGGCAATTGCCTGTGCCCTGTTCGTCGCGCGGAAGATATCAGCTCCGATTGCGCAGCTCGGCCTGGCTGCGCGCACAATAGCAGCGGGTGATTTCAGTGCCCGGGTTGTTGTGGACAGCCGCGACGAAGTGCAGGAGTTCGCGGAAAGCTTCAACCACATGGCCGTCAAAATACGCGAGCTCTTTGATGAAGTCTCCCTGAAACAGGGAGAGCTGAAGAGCATCATCACCTCATTGCACGAGGGGCTCCTGGTTATCGACCATTCGGGGCGCGTGCTGATGTGCAATGAAAGCCTCGCACGGATGGCGGGGTTCCCGCCGGCAGATGCGCCGGGCAGATATTACTGGGAGCTGCTGCGCGTCGTTCAGCTGGAAGAAATTGTTGAGGCCTCACGGTCCTCCGGCGGCAGCACGCTGCATGAGGTGCGCCTTGAAGGCAGAACATGCCTGGTAAACGCCTCGGTGATTGCGGAACTGGACGCGCTGGTCATGACATTTCTCGACATAACAGAAGTAAAAAACATGGAACGCATGAAACGAGATTTTGTGGTCAATGTTTCACATGAACTGCGCACCCCGCTTACCGCGATCAAAGGCTTTGTTGAAACCCTGCAGGAAGAGTCCGGCGATAGCGCACATCAGCGCTACCTTGAAATCATCAGCCGCCATACCGACCGGTTGATCAATATTGTCAAGGACCTGATGGTGCTTTCCAGCCTTGAGCACGAACAGGAGCTTGAGCTTGAAGAGGTCAACGTAAAGGGTATTGCCGAGCAGGTGAAGAAAATATATGTCGAGCGCCTGCAGGAAAAAAATCTCTCGTTGAATATCGAAGCTGAAAACGGACGGTTGAACGCCGTGGTTGATCCGTTCAGGCTGGAGCAGGTGTTTATAAACCTGATCGACAATGCCATTAAATACACTGAAACCGGCGGCATTACCGTGCAGCTGGAGCGTGTGCAGGCCGGTCTTGTCATCCGTGTTGCCGACACCGGCATCGGCATTGCGCCCATGCATCTGCCCAAGCTGTTTGAGCGCTTCTACGTGGTCGACAAGTCGCGCTCGCGCAGGGTCGGCGGCACAGGCCTGGGGCTCTCCATCGTTAAGCACATCGTACTGCTGCACAAAGGCACCATCGCGGTTGCGAGCACACCCGGATCAGGAACCACCTTCACCATCACCCTTCCCGATAAAGCCTGACCGCCACCCTCACGAAAAGCCCTGCGTGCTGCTGAACGATGGAGTACAGCTATGGTAGTTCGGAGTTCGGAGTTCGGAGTTCGGAGTTCGGAGTTGGGAGTGGGGAGGAATAAATCTTTATTGCATTTCTCAGAACTCCAGGCCCAGGCACACAACTGCAGGGCACAGGTGCTGCTATTCGAGCGCCCGCAGCTCGGC
>VGSH01000032.1 GCA_016875025.1 Deltaproteobacteria bacterium | reverse complement strand
ACTGAAAACCTCCTTTCGGTTAACTTTGAGCGGTTCACCGAATCAGGAGGTTTTCTTATATTCCCGCAAATGTCAAACTCTGTGAGTCCCCCGGCAAAGCCGGGGGTTTACCTGTGATTATTATCAGGCGCAGCAAGCTTAGCGTGCTGCCGCCACCTGCCTCAGGTAATCATCAGTTTGCCGGTTGCCTCGGCGACCACCGTGCCGTCTTCGCTGTGAATCGCCGAGCGCGCATACACCAGGCGTTTGCGTATATCCTCAACCCGGGCGCTGCAGATAAGCGTTGCTCCGACACGCGCGGGACGCTTGAACTTTACGGTCATTTCAGCCGTTACAACCCTCAGGCCGCCGCGCACGGCCGCCTTGGCCATGGTCTCATCCATCAAGGTCATGAGAATCCCGCCGTGCACAAGGTCCTTCCAGCCCTGGTACACAGCATCCGGCACAAAAAGGGTCTCAGCGCTGCGGCCGTCCTCGCCGTAGGTAAAACGCAGTTTAAGGCCGGATTCATTGTCCGTACCGCATGCAAAGCAGCGGTTATTATCGACCGTCAGGGACCCGGAGGCCTGCATGTCAGTTCCACACTCCGGCATTATCTGTCCTTTTCCGATAATCGAAAACTAAAAAATTCTTGACAATAAAAATAAAATATTGTAAATGAATTACCAACAAATTGCAAACGGTTAGCCGCGCGAATCACGAAAAACCGTTGCCGAAGTGGTGGAATTGGTAGACACGCAAGGTTCAGGACCTTGTGGGGGCAACCTCGTGGAAGTTCGAGTCTTCTCTTCGGCACCAAAACAATTCAAGAGCTTGAGATAACTTGTTTATTTCAGGCTCTTATTGTTTAATATGCGAAAATATGCGATTGCCGTTCTCGCCAAGAAGCGCATTTTCCAACCCAAAGCGACCTTCACCAGAGATCCAGTGTCCGTAGGTATCAACAGTAATTGAGATGCTGCTGTGACCTAACTGCTTCTGCACGTAAGCCGGGCTCAGATGCGCCATAAGCATGATAGTTGCATAGCTGTGGCGCAGGTCATGAGGGTTGCGGTATCTCAGTCCAGCGCCTTTGCAGACCCTCGGCACAAGGCGTTGGATTTTACGCTGACTGTTGAGATATTGTCAAAGGTTATGTACGGCGGCTAGCATTCCTTTCCACTCCAACAACAAACGATCTCTAACCCTGAATACTTTAAACGCTACCGGGCCGATGCCGGTCTGCATGTGACGCTCTGGCAGATGATCGTTTCAGACTATGCACTGCCGGTCTTGTGCCTCTGTCCCTTCCCGGCTCTCCGTTGCCGAAACATTCAGCAGGGTTCTGGACCCGCCGGCGGCCTCCCGAATCTGATTTCACAGCATGTTTAAGAGCAACAACCCTCCAGAATCACTTGAAAACCAGAATCATTACGCCTGCAATGCAATCAGGCGCACTGTGCACAGAAATCCCGAGGGTTTTTTATGGATGCCGCATCACGCGCGGGGTGACATTACCAAGATTACGGGTAGGATGACAATATGGTGCAGTCAATCACACGTGACTCGGTAATGATGCGGCGTACAGCTCTGTCCCGTGAAGGATGGAACGGCAGACAGTCAACAATCTGCTCCTCAAAGGCCAGCGCGCAGGAGCTTCCCTGCCACATGCCAAGGAAGCGATCGTAATAGCCTCCGCCATAACCTATACGCTGGCCTGCCGAAGTAAAGGCCAGTCCCGGCACTATCGCAAGATCGATGTCATGAATCGCTACCGGAGAACAGACTGATGGATCAGGCTCAGGTATACCCAGCAGGCCGGAATGCAGCTCGCGAGCGGGATCGCTTATCGCACAGGGGATCATAATCTTCTTACCAGCGTCAATACACGGTACGCAGACGGTTGTGCCCTGCTGCAGCGCTGCCTGAATGATTGCACGTGTCTGCACCTCGCTGCGCACCGCAACATAGATAAAAACACAGCGCGCATTTTTGAACAGCTCAAGTCGGGACAACCTGCCGGCAATTACTGCACTTTTTTCAGCACGCAGCTCTTCACCCAGAGCTTCGCGGCGCGTCAGGGCCTCTGTGCGGGCCTGTCGTTTAAGCTGTTTGATAGAATCCTGCATGATACAACACCCGCCGCGATTAGTACAAGCGTCTCACTTGAAATGCGGCAATAAACGCCGATAGGTTTCTTCAAGACACTCGGGCAGCACATACGTATCGCCCAGTACCGGCATGAAATTGTGATCGCCGTTCCAGCGAGGGACAATATGAAAATGGAAATGCGCCTCAAGCCCGGCGCCTGCAGCCCGCCCCAGGTTGGCTCCGAGGTTCAGCCCGTGTGCGCCAACGGCTTTTTTAAGCACCCGGGCGGTGTCGCGCGTGAGTTTTATGAAGTCAAGCAGTTCATCGGGTGTAAAGGTCTCAAGATCAGCCACATGGCGCCGGGGCACGACCATCAGATGCGCAGCGCTGTAGGGGTATTTATTCAGCAGCACGTAACAGGCCTCTGTTTCGCGCAAAACAAGATGCCGCTGCTGATAGCCCCGGCTGCGCTTGAAACACAGAAAGCAGCCCTTGTCCTTCGGGCCGAGTATGTAGTTGATGCGCCATGGTGCGTGAAGCGTCCGCATATATGTAACCTCCCTGTTGAAAAACGGCGTAGCGAGGTTCAGACGCTACCTCACGGCAGCGTCTGCCCTCTCCAGCGCAACAAGTTCAATATCGCCCCAAGCGCCGATCTGATCATCCTTGATAATGACAATGCCGTCAAGCAACGAAATCGAGCGGGCGGCCTCAATTCCGGCAGCGATATCTGCTGCGTTTTTGATCAAATTGCCGATCGCCGTGGCTGCGGCATCGGCCAGAGCGGCTGAGCGCGAGCGCACGCACACCGCGTCGGCGCGTCCGAAACTGAGCGACGGCCCCACCGTGCCGGAAGAGGTGCACAGCGAAAGCGGCATGTCCCGCGCCGGGATCAGGATGCCGATTTTCTCGCTCAGCGGTGACGGTCCCGCGAAAATCCCGATGGTGAGTTCGCGATCAGCGCACAAAAAAAGATCGCCGCCGTTTTCAACTATAATTTCGGGGGAATATTCAAGTAACGCCCTGCCGACGAACTCGGCGACGGCTCCGGCCACTGCTGCCATGGGGCCGACGCTGCATGTGCGGGAAGCTTCGAGCATCTCCTGTATGAGTGCGTGCGCCAGCGGATCGGCTGCAATCGGCTCCAGGCTTGTTTTGAATCCGGGCCGCCTGAGGATATATTCCCCAAGCACGGCCCGTGCATCCTCTATGGCGCTCATGGCCTGCTGGGTTACGTCAGACCGGGCGCTGATGAACAGGTCGGTTTCCTGCACGCAGGCAGTACACGAAACCAGTCCTTTGCTGGCTGAATATGAACGGTACGCCCGGTGGTCATACGGCATGCGTGTATGGTCGCTGAAAATGGTCTGTTTGCAGGCTGCGGCACGATGCTGTCTAACGCAGACTCAGGCTGTGCTTCCCCATAATCGATTCAACCTCGGTTACCAGCAGCGGTGAGGCGTTCGTGTGAAATGCATCGCCAAGGCCGATAACGGTCTCACTGCTGTTGGGAACAATCAGGTGCAAAAAGACCTTTGACTTGCCGGGGTTGCTCTGCAGCACCCGCTTGAGACGGTCGAGCTCATCATGGTTCAGGCGGTTGACCGGGCACTGCACATGCACGTCAGGAAGCGCCAGCTCATGCGCACGATCAAGCTCATGCACTTCAGCAGCCAGTATGCGGTTATTGTTTTCAGACTCAAGGGCAAGCCTGCCCTTGATCAGCAGCGGCTGTTCGCTTTGCAGCAGCGCGCGGGCCTGCCGGTACACGTCAGCGAACACGATCACCTCAACGGTGCCGGCCTGGTCCTCGAACGTAACAAACGCCATGGGCTCACCCTTCTTGGTGGTAATCTGCTTGAGCCCGGCAACCATGCCGCCGATCAGCACATCGCGCTCGGTGGTGGCGCCCGCAACGCCGTCAGTGGTTATGTTCGTGCATGAACGCAATATCTGTCGATAGTGGTCAAGCGGATGTCCGGTGATATAAAAGCCCAGGCATTCCTTTTCAAACGCAAGGCGCTCTTTCTGTTCCCAGTCGCCTATGTCGGGATAAGCGATGTCAAAGCCCTCGTCCTGTCCGGTTGTCTCGGCGATCATCTCAAACATGCTGAGCTGCTTTGTATCTTTTTCCTTCTGGCGGCGCTGCGCCATGGTGACCGCTTCATCCAGCACGGCCCAGAGCTGAGCGCGGTTTTTCCCGAGGCAGTCGCAGGCCCCGCACTTGATCAAGCTCTCGAGCACCTTTTTATTGACGCGGCGCAGATCGATGCGGCTGCAGAAATCAGCCAGGCAGGTAAAGGGCCCGCCGCTGTCGCGGGCGATCAGAATGGACTCAATCGCGCCGAGTCCGACATTTTTAACCGCAGCAAGCCCAAAACGGATTTTGCCCCCGTCTACGGTGAAATCCTGCCGGCTGGCATTGATGTCGGGCGGCAGCACATCGATATCCTTTTCCCGGCATTCGCTGATGTGCTTGACGACCTTGTCGGTGGTGTCCATTTCACAGCTTAAAAGGGCCGCCATAAACTCAACCGGATAGTGGGCCTTAAGATAGGCTGTTTGAAACGCGATATAGGCGTAGGCCGCGCTGTGGGACTTGTTGAACCCGTACTCGGCAAACTTGGCCATGAGATCGAAAATCATCTCCGCCTTGCCCGGATCAATCTTGTTGTCTTTTGCTCCGCTTAAAAACCTGCTTTTCTGCTTGGTCATCTCGGATGCTTTTTTCTTGCCCATGGCGCGGCGCAGCAAATCGGCATCAGCCAGCGAAAAGCTGGCCAGCCGCCGCGCGATCTGCATAACCTGCTCCTGATACAGGATAATACCGTAAGTTTCCCGCAGCACATCCTCAAGCTCGGGCAGCGGGTAGGCAACCTGTTTGTGACCGTGCTTGCACTGGATAAAATCATCGACCATGCCGCTGCCAAGCGGCCCCGGTCGATACAGTGCTATCAGCGCGGTCAGATCCTCAATGGAGCCCGGCTTCAGGCGCTGCAGCAACTCTTTCATGCCTGAGCTCTCCAGCTGGAAAATCCCCTCAGCCTCGCCGGAAGAAAGCAGCTCATAGGTGGCGGCATCATCGAGCGGCAGATCATTCATATCGGGCAGATGATGGGCGGTATCGGCTTTTATAAGTAAAACGGCCTTTTCAATCACGGTCAGGGTGCGCAGTCCCAGAAAATCGAACTTGATAAGCCCGATCGCGTCGACATCGTTCATCGAATACTGCGTGAGCACTTCGTCGCGCGGCCCCTTGTACAAAGGCAGATAGCACTCAAGCGGCTTATCGGCGATGACAACGCCTGCAGCGTGGGTTGAAGCGTGACGGTGCAGGCCTTCGAGAGATTGGGAAATTTTTATCAGGTCCGCCACCTGCGGATCGCTGTCGATGCGCTCCTTCAGTCGCGGCTCCTGCACGATGGCCTTGTCGATCGTCATGCCCAGATCACCGGGCACCAGCTTGGCGATGGCATCGACCTCTTTATAGGGCATGTCAAGGGCGCGGCCCACATCCCGGATAACACCCTTGGCCAGCATTTTGCCGAACGTGATGATCTGGGCCACATTCTCCCGTCCGTATTTTTGGGTCACATAGTCGAGCACTCGCGCGCGGTTTTCCATGCAGAAGTCAACGTCGATATCAGGCGGGCTCACGCGCTCCGGATTCAAAAAACGCTCAAAGAGAAGGCCGTATCTGATCGGGTCGATTTCAGTAATCTCCAGGCAATAGGCAACCAGGCTGCCGGCGGCTGAGCCGCGGCCCGGCCCAACCGGACAGCCGTTCTGCTTGGCATACCTGATAAAATCAGACACGATTAAAAAATATGTCGTAAAATTCATTTTTTTAATCATGCCGATTTCGTCTTCAAGCCGCTGGCGGTATTCGTCCTCCCGCGCTGCAAAATCGTCGGGATGGGTTTGGCGCAGACGGTCAAGCCTGACCTGCAGGCCTTCGCGGGACATGCGTACAAACAGCGCGGCATTATCTTCGCCGGTCGGATGTTCGTAGTGCGGAAATTTGTACTGGTTGAATTTGAAATCAAGCGTGCAGCGCTCGGCAATCGCGATGGTGTTTTTCAGGGCTCCGGGTACATGTGCGAACGAGCGCTCCATCTCCTGCGGCGATTTAAAATAAAACGAATTAGTTGAGAAGCGCATCCGGTCGGAGGCATTCATGGTTTTACCGGTCTGGATGCACAGCAGCACTTCATGCGCCATGGCATCATCGGCTGTCAGGTAATGGCAGTCATTCGTGGCTACCAGCGGCAGCGCAAGCTTGTCGGCGATTTCAAGCAGGCCTTCATTGACTTTGACCTGATCGGCAATACCGTTGTCCTGCAGCTCAAGGAAAAAACGGTTGTTGCTGAAAATCGAGCGGTAGCGGTCGGCCACCTCAAGCGCGCGCGGCACACCGCTCTCCAGAATCGCCGAAGGAATTTCACCGTGCAGGCAGGCCGACAATGCTATCAGGCCTTCATTGCATTCCTGCAGCAGCTCAAAATCGATGCGCGGCTTGTAATAGAAGCCCTCAAAATTAGCCCGCGTCACCAGTTTACTCAGGTTTTCATACCCCTTCTGATTCTTGACGAGCAGTATAAGGTGATAATTGCCGGGCTCCTCGCGGTCAAACCGGCTGCCCGGCGCCATGTAGAGTTCACAGCCGATCAGGGGATGCAGGCCCGCCTCAAGCGCACCCCGATAAAACTCAACCGCCCCGAACATATTGCCGTGATCGGTTATGGCAACGGCTGGCATATGAAACTCACGGGCTTTTTTGTACAGATCGCCCAGACGGATAGCGCCGTCAAGCAGGCTGAACTGCGTATGCACATGCAGATGTACGAACTCGGCGTGTTTCATGTCAAGGCAATTCCGGCCGCGTGCGCGGCGGTTATTTTCTGTCTTTCAGCGTGCGCTCAAAAGCATCGATAATCGTTTGAGCAGCGTTTTTGCTGCTGATATGATCGGTATTGATTCGCAGGTCGTACTCGATCATATCCGTCCCCACAGCGATAATACTGCCGAGTTCCCTGATAAAACCGGCGCGCTCCTTATCGATGCGCCGGACCTTCTGACGGGCCGTCTTTTCAGGCATGCCCTCAAGCGCGGCGACCGCCTGCACGCGTGTCGCAAGCGAAGCCTCGATTTTAACCCTGAACACATCGGGCAGAATCAAATGAGCGCCGCGTCCGACGATGACTGCATCTTCCTGCGCAATCGTGAAAATGGCTTTGGGCAGCAGATGAAAATAGTTGTGCTTTTCAAGACCGCCGAAAAAGTCGGCAACAATGGCGTCAATTGCACCCTGGGCTTTTTCATCAAGAGCCTCGAACATCCGCGCCTGCAGCTTCCAGCCCGACTGTCCGGCCAGCACATCCAGAATTTCACGGTCCCAGAAGCTGAAGCCGAGTTTTTTGGCAACCATTTCGCCGATTACGCGACCCTCGGTGCCATAGTCCCGAGAAAGGGTTATGATTTGGGGCCTGGGGCCGACATCGGATCGCGCGGCTGATTTCTTGCGGCGGGCCTCAAGCCGTGCGATGGCTTCGGCGATATGTTTTTCAGGGATTAAGATGGTCATGGCGTGCAACTCCTCGCGGACAATTCGCGCTCCAGCAGTGCCGGGATACATGCCGGCACAAAAAAGCAGGCCCCTGTTTGTTGCGGCCTGCCGAAGAAAAATAATAATTTTTCAGACGGTTAAAACGCAACCCTACTCCAATGGCATTGGATTGCAGAGATTTTTATCCGAATCGGCCACGCGGCCGCAGTTAAAGCACAGGAAACGCGGTTTCTTTGTAAGCTCCTTTATTTCCTCAAATTTGTCCTGGCTTGCAAGCATGCAGATATGACCGCTGTGCTCACCCTTGCAGAGATGTTGATTCTGACTCATCGGAGGCCTCCTGTGGGGATAAGGTATAAAACATCAATATCACTCTATGTATACTGTATAGCAAATCACATCATAGCTGCCAAGCAAATTTATCCAACAGCCTTTTTCTGCTTGAGCATCGAAACAAATAATCATACGATCACCTCCAAGAGTGCATTGCTGAGCCACAACCGCAACGTTCATGCGATTATTGCGGCGCAGACCTGCGGGACACACGGAGTGTATCTAGCGCAGCGGGGCTCAGCCACTGCCTGCAAACTTAAAAAAACAGATTCTTATCTGCCCCTGAGAGCTGATTAAAAAAAACAATGGGGTAAAGTCATTACGAAGAGGCGAAGCCGACGTAGCAATCTCAACATTAACGTGTTGTAACAGGCAGGGCTTAATATAGTTATTGTTCCGCATGATCCTGACCGGCTGACCCGCTGTTTGATATACCTGCATATGGCAATCCGTCAGAAAACTTACGAGCGGATCATGATCAGCATCATTTTGAAACGCTTTTCAGCCTTGAGCGCGTGCGGCTTGCCTGCCGGCATGATGATGAGCTCCCCAGCGCTCACTGTCCGGGCAGTGCCGGCAATGGTTATTTCAGCCTCGCCGTCAAGAACATGCACCATGGCGTCAAACGGCGCGGTGTGCTCGCTCAAGCCCTGTCCGGCATCAAAGGCGAACACGGTCACCGTGCCCGTGCCTTTTTTCAGGATTTCCCGGCTGACTACGGAGCCGGCCTGATAGTCAACCAGTGAGGCCGCGTACAAAACTTTTTCTGTAAGTTGAATGGCGTTTACGGACATCCCGAAACCTCCTGAGCGCTGTCACAAACAACACACGCGCTTATGCCTTGTTTTTATACCAGCGGTGATGCGTGATGCCATATTTCCTGATTTTATAATGCAGCGACCTCGGAGAAATCCCCACAAGTTCGGCCGCATCCTTCTGAACCCACAGGCATGTATCCAGTGCCCTCAGTATAGCGCTTTTTTCATGCTCGTCAAGGCTGCGGCAAAAAGGCACAGAAGGGGAAGCGCTGACGGCCGGCGTTGCGGCCGAAGGCAGCATGATGCTGCCAGGCCTGATGATGCTGCCGTCTTCAAGAAAAACAGCGCGCTCGATAATGTTGGAGAGCTCCCGGATATTGCCCGGCCAGGGATAGTGTTTAAAAATGTTAATAACGGCCGGAGAGAATCCCTCGATGTGTTTCTTGGCTGAACGGCACACCCTCGTTAATATGGCATCCGCCAGCGGCTCGATGCATTCAATGCGCTCCCGCAGAGGCGGCAGATGTATCCTCAAAACATTGATGCGGTAATACAGGTCGTCCCTGAATTTTCTTTTCACAATCAGATCTTCAAGGTGCCGGTATGTGGCTGCGATGATCCTGATATCAGTGTGGATTGTCCGGTTGTCGCCGAGCCGCTCAAAGCAGCGATCCTCAAGAACACGCAGCAACTTGGCCTGCAGGCCGTTGCTGAGCTCGCCGATCTCGTCCAGAAAAACTGTCCCGCCATCGGCCTGCTCAAGCCTGCCGATGCGCTGCTTGTCAGCGCTTGTGAAAGCTCCCTTGGCATGCCCGAACAGTTCACTTTCAAGCATGGTCTCCGGAATATTGGCACAGTTGATCTTCGTGAACGGCCGGTTCCTGCGCGGACTGTTGAAATGCAGCGCACCGGAAAGAAAACTTTTACCCGTACCGGTCTCTCCGGTCATGAGTATGGTTGCATCCGTGGCGACGAACTTTTTCAGGGTCGCCATCACCTGCCGCATGGCAGGGCTGTGCGCGACAATGCCGTCCAGATCATACATGACATCCTGCTGCCGCCGTAAATAGTCGATTTCATTGCGCAGACTTGATTTTTCAAGCGCCTGGTCAATGGCCATGCTGACCGTGTCGGGCGTACAGGGTTTGGGAATAAAATCGAAAGCGCCTGCCCGCATGGAAGCGACAATGACCTGCACCTCGTTGGCGCTGCTGGTCACGATCAGCGGAGTGCCCGGGGCCTTGTCTTTAAAAGTCTGCACCGCGCTCATCTCAAAAACATTCTCATTGTGCAGGTCAAGCACAATCACATCAAAAGACTCACGCTCAAGATGGCGCATACCCTCCTGATGACTGGAACACAGACTCAGGCTATGGCGGCCGGCAAGAAATTTTTCCATGCTTCGCCGCCGCTCATTCTGTGCTTCTACAACCAGGATACGCGCCATGAGCACCTCAATATACTGACCGGTTAGTACAGTTTTTTGAACGGAATTTTACCATAAAAAAAATAAAAGTACAGTAATTGAAAATTCCATATTACAAAAAATACGTAATCATAATTACAATATGGTAATTCAAATGCGCCAAAGACACTATGCGTGCCAGATACTTCAAAATAAAAAATTATGCCATTTCAAACAGTTGAATATTTTTATGCAGTTGCGCTACTATCTGGCACGCTTAATGTAAACTTTATGTTAAAAATAAGGGAAAGAGGGTTATAGGGCGCAGTTAGTATACCGGTTAGTTGTTCAACTATTAATCCAAGGGAGGTACCATGAAGAAAACAGTATTTTTAGTAGCTCTGGCGGTTTTGTTTTGTTTTAATGCAATCGGTGCGCAGGTGCATGCACAAAACTACAAAACAGGCACCAACACGCTCTTCTTCGAGAACCCTGAAAAAACACAGGTGTTTATTTCGACAAAAACAAAAACACCGAAAGGCACTGTTGTCATTCTGCATGGCATGATCCTGGTGAATTTTGAAATTTATATGCAGCTTATTTTTGACCTGACCAACAGGGGCTATGATGTTATTTTTCCGCAGTACCAGGAAGCAGGCTTTGCAATCCTCTCAAGCATGGGTGTGCTGGCCCTGCTTGGCGGCGACAGCCCGAGCCATGTTGAGTGGACCCAGAATGCCATCGCGGGCATCAACTGGGCGCTCGATGCAATCATACCCTACTGGTATAACTGGTACACACCGGTCATCAGAAAACCGAGCCCGAAACTCTACATCTACGGCCACTCGGTCGGCGGCGCCATCGGCTATAATATTCCGCTGCTCAGTTCGGATCTGAAATCAAAGATAAAAGGTATTGTGCTGGCCAACGCAGTTGTTGATCCCACAGCCCTTGCTGCAGGCACCATGCCGGGCGGCATCGAGATGCCCGCGGTTGAGCTCATCGATGTTGAGGCTGCCGGCGAACAGATCAATGTTCCCCTGCTGTACCTCGGTGGAAGTGAAGACGACTGGGCCGACGCCTACCAGGCCTCCCTGTTCCTGGATAACGCCGCCACCGCGAACAAGAAACAGCTCACCGCCATAAGCCCCGATGCCGACCACATGGCCCCGGCCACGAACCAGGGCCCGCTGTTTGATATCCTGAGCTGGACCGGCCTTACCGACTCGATGCTCGGCGGCGATGCCGAGTGGAACACCATGGATACGGCCTTCTACGTGCCTGCCCTGCTGCATCTTATAAACGGCAACTCAGCCACAAGTTTTAACCCGGCAATCGCCTGGGAATAACATCCAGGACACTGCGCAGAAAGCAAAATGAGGTCTCCCTGCGGGAAGACCTCATTTTTTTATCACCAGCAATATTCGGTCACACGGCATTATTTTTTACGACCGGATCATGATCAGCATCATTTTAAAACGATTGACGGCTTTCAGCGAATGCGGCTTGCCTGCCGGCATAATAATGATATTACTGGCGACCACGCGATGCGTTGTTCCCGCTATTGTGATTTCAGCCTCTCCGTCGAGTACCTGTACCATGGCATCAAACGGAGCTGTGTGCTCGCTCAGACCCTGTCCCGCGTCAAAGGCGAATACGGTAACCGTACCCGTGCCTTTTTTCAGTATTTCCCTGCTGACCACAGCGCCATCCTGATAGCCAACCATTCCGGCAACATCAAGAACCTGCTCAAAAAGACTCGTGCCATTGCCTGACATATTTAATCCCCCTTCTTTGATAGGGCTGCAACAAAGGCTTTCCCGAATGCGGCACATCTGTCAATACCATTCTGGTCAGGGTTCCAGGTTTCACGTATGCCGTCATTCACAACCTCAAAACCGCTCGCTTTGAGGCTTTCGGTTATGATCTTTACCGACTCGCCGCTCCAGCCGTATGAGCCGAACCCGGCGGCTTTTTTGTTTTTAAACCCGAGCCCCTTGATCATTTCAAGCAGGCCGCCCACTTCATAAAGTATGCCGCGGTTGATCGTGGATGAACCGACCAGAACCGCCTTTGACTTGAAAATCTCCGTTATCACATCGTTTTTATCCGAGCGGGCTATGTTGTAGAGTTTCACGGCAACTGAAGGATCGGCATCTATTATGCCCCGGGCAATCGCCTCGGCCATGTGGCGGGTGCTGTCCCACATGCTGTCATAGACAATGCTGATCTGGTTTTCCTGATAATCAGCCGCCCACTGCTGATATTTCTTTACGATCTGCAGGGGGTCTGTGCGCCAGATAACGCCGTGGCTCGGGCAGATCATGTCGACCGGCAGATTCAGCGCCAGAACATCCTGTATTTTTTTAGAAACCAGCGCGCTGAACGGGGTCAAAATATTGGCGTAATACTTGATGCATTCCTGATACAGTTCCGCCTGGTCAACCAGATCATTGAACATATATTCCGAGGCCAGATGCTGCCCGAAGGCGTCATTGCTGAACAGCACGTTATCCTGCGTCAAATAGCAGAACATGGTATCAGGCCAGTGCAGCATTGGGGCTTCCACAAAGACAAGCTTGCGCGAGCCGAGATCGAGCGTATCGCCTGATTTTATCACCCTGAAATCCCAGTCTTTGTGATAATAGCCCTTAAAGGACTTCAGCCCGTTTGCCGTACAGTACACCGGCGTGTCGGGTATCGCGCGCATCAGCTCCGGCAAAGCGCCGCTGTGGTCGGGTTCAGCGTGATTGGCGATAATATAGTCAATGTTTTCAAACGGTACCACCTGTTTGAGGTTATCCACGAATTCCCGGCTGAATTTCAGCCACACCGTGTCAATCAGCGCGATTTTTTCATCGCGCACCAGGTACGAGTTATAGGTGGAGCCGCGGTGGGTTGAATATTCCTCGCCATGAAATTTACGCAGCTCCCAGTCGATCTTGCCGACCCAGGTAATTGCATCTGTGATTTTAAAATGCATGATCCTTCTCCTTTCCCGGGAAACTTTTTATAGCGCCGCAAAAGCAGCCTGTCCCCGCGCCTGCACTCCATGCACGCTCAGGGTTTTTTCGGCCGCGTGGAGCTGTTCGTATCCTGCAGCCATGTGTGATTATCTGTTTTGATCAGCTCATCAATCTTCTTCTGCAGCTGGACAGCCGCATTTCTTTCTGCGGGCACGGACGACTGCATGCCTTTGTCAACCAGCTTGCGCAACTCCGGCAGCAGCCCGGTATAGAAATGCTTGGCGACCTCATAGGTGCCATGCCAGTGCGTATAATCAGGACCCATCATGGATACGCCGTGGCGCGCCCGCCGGCCTTCATGATGCCAGAGCTCATACCATATAAAATCAACCTTGCTCGAGAAACGAGGCTTCTCAATCAACGGCTCTGCGATTTTCATCAGCTCAAATCCGGGCAAAGCAAACTTTTCATGATACAGATCGATCAGGGCGTCATACTGCAGATAAAAGGATGTCACCCAGGCCTGGCCGTGACAACTCCTGCACACATCCTGCATATTCTCACGGCGCTCCTGCCACGGCACACTGGCGCCCTTGAGTTTGTATTCCGCGTCGGCCACCTCCGGCCGGATCGAAACAGGCGGCCGGTTGTTCCAGCTGATGCGCATGCCCACGTCGTGAGACACCGGCTGCATCGGCGTTGCGCTCATATGGCAGGTCGCGCAGGTCGGTGCAACGCTGTAATCCTCACCGACGATCCATTTGGCGTTATCCAGATTCATCTTATCGACGTTAATACGAAACATGTTGCCGTGCTTGGATTGATTATAGATTTCAAGCTGCGGGTGATCCGGGCCCAGATGGCACTTGCCGCATGTATCCGGATGGCGCGCCTGCGACGCTGAAAACGTATGGCCGGCGTGACACGCCCGGCAGGAGCCCTCCGACCCGTCGGGATTGATTCTGCCGATACCGGCGTTGGGCCAGGTGGCAGGATCGAGCTTGCCCTCGGCAACCACCTTGACCTCGGAGCCGTGGCACTGCCAGCAGCCGCTGACGGCCGAGGCCGCAATACCGTCAGGGAATGCCGGCGTTATAAACTTCTTGTTGCCCTGCACGACTTCGGCGAGCGTGTTGTCAATCGAACCGATAATCCGGCCGGCTTTTGCATGACGCGAGCCAATAAATTCACGCACTTCGTTTTCATGACAACGCGCGCAGTCTCGCGGGCTCACTATTGTTGCAATGAGCTTGCCCTCATGCATAAAGGCGTCGGAGTCGCGCGCTTCCGCACGGTGGCATTCATAACAGCCCACATTCGCGCCGTAGTGTTTGCTGGAGCCCCATTGGGCGTGAATTGAAGGGCTTGTTTTTTTATGACACTCGGCACAGCGCTGTGATTCCTGCGAGAGCACCTTGAGCGTATACGCGTGCCCGCAGGGCACTCCGCCACCTGTCATCACAACCAGCGCGCACAGCACTCTGAAACAGGCTTGCTTCACCACGGCATTCTCCTTTCGCTACAGGCGTCATCATTGTACAAACAGCAGGGATACACAATTATTACTCTGGCATCGGACACGCCGGCTTTTCCTGAGCGCGTCTGAAATCGCCCGAGAGTATCGGCACGGACAGATGAATCATCCAGGAGTAGAGCAGCAGCCCGAAAGCCCATACGCCGATACATATCAGTGTTTCATCAAGTGTCGGAAAGTACTCAACTATCTCGCCCAGCGGCGTCGGCAGAAATCCGGGCACGATCAGGCCGAGGCCCTTTTCAATCCAGATACCCACAAACGCTAAAACGCAGGCAATGTTCAATAGCGCGATTCTGCGCGCGCCAAGAATCAAAATCAGGGCGGCGGCCACTTCGGCGGCTATGGCCGACCATATCCAGGGGACAAGCATCGCATGTCCATGCAGACCGAACAACAGATACCGCGCCGCGCTGGTATGTACCGAATCGGAATAGAATTCTTTGAAAAGCTCACAGCCGAAAAGAAACAGGTTGAACAGCAGCGCAACCGTCACAATCTGGCGCAGCATCTGCAGGGCCTCATCACGGATATGAAAACGCGAGTAGCGCCGGATCACCTGAAAAACGATAATCATCAGCGCGGGTCCGGCGGTAAAAGCCGAACCGATAAAACGCGGGGCCACGATGGCGGTGTTCCAGAAAGGACGGCCGACCAGCCCGACATACAAAAATGCGGTCACGGTATGAATACAGATCGCCCAGAAAATCGCGATAAAAACAAAGGGTAGATACATCATGGGCTTCGGCTCCAAGCCGCAGTACTTCGCATAGAGCAGATAACCGCAGATATGCATATTCAGCAGCAGATATCCCCAGAGCACGACGACATCCCAGGCCAGCAGGGAGTAGGGAAAATTAAACTCCCCGAATCCCGGCATGAGATGCCAGAATCTGTCCGGGCGGCCGAGATCGACCGTTACAAACAGAAGGCACATGATGATGGCCGCGATTGCCAGCAGCTCGCCGAGGATAACCACATTGTGCAGATCTTCATTTTTATAGATATAGGCGGGAATTACAAGCATGACCGCGGCAGCTGCAAGGCCGACGACAAAGGTAAAATTGGCAATATACACACCCCAGGAAACCTGATCGGTCATACCCGTCAGGGCAAGGCCGGTTGCGATCTGCCGCGCATAGGAGTGCAGGGCCACAACGCACAGCAGGGTCAGGAGGCCCATCCAGGTGTAGTATATCCTGCTGCCGTGAAAGCTGAGCCTGACAGCCCGAAGAATAAACAGCAGATAGTCGCGCAGCACGTCGATCATCATGGTCGCTACTTATCGAAAAAATAATAGAACCGCGGGATTGTTCCGGCGTCCTCTTTCAAAATATATACGCGCTTTTCCCGCAGAATGTAATTGATCGGGCTTCCGGGATCGAGCACGTTGCCGAACACCCGCGATCCGGTCGGGCAGGCCTCAACGCAGGCCGGATTGAGCCCCCGGCGTACGCGCCCCAGACAGAACGTGCACTTTTCAACCACGCCGCGCGGTCGAATACGGTTGCCGAGATAGGTCATATCGGTTGTAATTTCTCCCACCGGGATCAAGGGCGTAGTGTAATTGAATCTGCGCGCCCAGTACGGACAGGCCGCCATGCAGTAGCGGCAACCGATGCACCAGTTATAATCCACCACGATAATACCGTCAGGTTCCTGCCAGGTCGCATTCACCGGACACACCTTGGTGCAGGGGGCCTTACTGCATTGATGGCACTGCACCGGCATATAATATGTGTCCTTTTGAGGAACTGTCTCCGGATCATAGTAATGATCCGACTTCTCGAGATCCAGCGAGCCTTTTTCCATCTCCAGAACGCGGATATATTGAATCTCGGGGTCGCGCGACGTGTTATTCTCCCGCATACAGGCTTCGACACAGCGCCGGCAGCCGATACAGCGGCCGATGTTCAGGGCATAGGCATACTCAACGCCGGGAAGGGGTTTGGGATCGCTGAGGTTTGCCTGCACGCCGTAGCGCGCGCTGATATCGTCCTCGATGCGCCGCAGAATGGCCTGCATCTCATCAGCGTTCAGGCGCTCATAGTGCCGCTGCAGAAACTCATCGATGGTGATCGACCCCTCGGCATCAAGCAGGGGTGAGAGCGCCCAGCCGAGAGCTGCGGCGCCGGCAGCCGCGGCGGTTCCTATCTTGATAAAGCTGCGCCGGTCAAGCGGGGCGTCGGTGATCTGATCGAGTGTGCGGATTCCGGCGCCGCGCGTTTTTTTTTCATGCTGATTACTCATGCGGCGGCCTTTTTTTTGAAGAGGGCGTGCGGGTTTTCCGCGGGGGCGGCAGTGGTTGCATGGGCTGAAACGCCGGCGCATGCGGATCATGGCACTGAACGCACAGAAGTCTCGTCTGTGGCCCGCGTGCAGGGTCCCAGTACCCGTTTACCCTGCCGTGTATGTTTGCCTTCCAGTCACGATATTCGATATTGTGGCACTTCGCGCACAGCTCAACACTGTTCGTTGACGGTATCTGCCGGCATTCGCGATCAACGTATGCGTCACGGTTATCAGGGTAATGACATACCTGACAGCTCATGTCAGTTCCGTGTCTGAACACAATAGTGCAATGTTCGGCTTCGAGATTAGCGCGGTCGGCAGGGACTTTTAAATCCCGGTGGCATTCCATGCAACTGTAGGTAAATCCGGCGCGATCAAGCTCTAACGCCCGCGGCTCGCCCCTGACCGGCGTCGTATCAAAAGCAATGTGCCGAACCCCGTGTTCCCGTGCACGATCAGTGCCGCCACCTGCGGCTGCCAGAGCAAAAACAACCGTCAGCAGGACAATGCTGCATACAACATACCAGCTGGCCGCGCGCACTGTGAGCATGGATATCCGGTTTACATTAAAAGTCATGATGCAAGAAATTCTGCGCCCGCTTGTGCGATCATCCCATGAAACGATACTTCCTTATTGCCCTGCGGATAGTCACGATAGGCCAGTACAGCTTGTTCAACGATACGCATCACACCCGCGAAATCAGTAAAGGGTGTAACGGTGCGAGCGAGCTGCGGGTGGCGCGAACCGCTGCCTCCGGCAACGACCTTATAACCTTTTTTCTCTATGAAGATCACATCCTTCGGGCAGGCATCAAAGCAGGCCCCGCAGTCAATACAGCGCTCGCGGTCGATGACGGGCTGTCCGTCTTCAAGCGTAACGGCGTCCTCGGCGCAGGCTTTAACACACAGTCCGCACTGCACACAGCCTTCCCTGATCTCCGGTCGAAAACAGCAGATTATGCCGATGTCAGCGAAATAGGGCGACATGCAGCAGTTGGGGCAGCCGATAACAGCCACTCGCAGCACATGGTGTGACATGAGCGGTGTGAGCGCCTTGCGCAGGATAATGTTTGTGGTATTAAGACGTTTAAGCAAGGTTCGTAGAGGCGCGACAATATTTCTTATCATATCGCGCTTATCAGCAGTACAGGCGCCGAATTTTGCCGGGCAGATCTCAATTTTAAAGAGCTCATCGTCATCATCTTCAAAAAACTCATCCGGCAGCTCCACGTCATCGCCCCGGCACATGCGGCGCACCACCTCGGTTGCCTCTTTGCCGAACACGCGCTCATAGCCTTTTTCAACCGCTTTGGCGATTGCCGGAGTGACCGTATCGAGCCCGCGCTGCAGGGCACGGCGCTCGGCATCCATGCGCGCAAACCGGCCCATGATCGGCGGAAGGGGGATTTCTTCAATAATTTTTTCAGCCTCAGCGTCCCAGTTCATGGAATCGTCATTCTCCAGCAATAATTTTCATACTGCAAAATAACAGGGCAGGCACAGGGGCCTGCCCCTGCACTCCAAACTCCCAACTCTGAACTAACCCTTACGCACCTCGCCGGATAATGCCGCCCTCAATGCCGATGGTAACGGTTTCCATGGGCACCTGCGCTCCGGCCGCATCCATGGCTTTTTGAATAATCATGGGCATGCCCCCGCAGCAGGGAACTTCCATAACAAGCACGGTTACGCTTTTGATCACATTGCGCTTAAAAATTTCCGTAAATTTTTGCACATATGCCTCCTGATCGTCCAGCTTCGGACACCCGCACAGCACCACACGGCCCTTAAAAAAATCACGGTGCACGTCAGGATATGCAAACGCCGTGCAGTCAGCGGCCACCAGCAGATCCGCATTCTCAAGAAAGGGCGCATCAGGCGCGACAAGACGCAACTGCACCGGCCATGTGGAGAGCTTCGAATCAGAAGCCCCCCTCTGAGACGGTTTAGACGAGGGACACGCTGCGAACTGACGGGGTTGTACTGACGGACACGAATGGGCAGGCATTCCAGCATCCTGCAATTGCTGCTGAAGCAAACGTTCTTCAACAGCCTTTTCGTCAAACTCTTCGGCCTCACGCTCGATGATAGTAAGCGCGCCCTGTGGGCACTCTCCCAGACAGGCCCCCAGGCCGTCACAATAGCGATCGGCGACCACGTGGGCCTTTCCGTCAACAAGTTCAATAGCCGCTTCCGCGCACGCGATCATACACTGGCCGCAGCCGTCGCAAAGGTCTTCATCAATCTGGATTATTTTGCGTTTGGACTTCATGCGCCTGTTTCCTCGTTTGATTCCGCAATACCCTTTTCTCCCTGCGGGCTTTTATCCGTAACGCTGTCCCCGCGCTGTTTGGGAGTCGCGGGCGAGATTCCAGCAAGGCACTGATCTGCAAACTCGCAGTATTCGGCACATCCGAAATCAAGCTTCGGGTTGGGTACTCTCACACCGCAGCCTTTGCACTTTCGGGAGGTATCATCCTTGAAAAACTCAAGAGTCCGACCGCAGTTCGGGCACGGTGCTTCAAAGATATCACCGGGCTTCCAGTTCTGCGTATCCTGTCCGGGGCATTTCATGCGTGCCTCCCGGCTGTCGTCGATCAGGCGCCCCATAGAGACACCTGATCGCGCAGCACAGTTTAATTAACCAAGAATCGCCTTTAAATCTTCATCCGGGGTCGAGATCGGCTTAATATCAAAGTTTTTCACCAGCACATCAAGGATGTTAGGCGTAATAAATGCCGGCAAAGACGGCCCCAGCCTGATGTCCTTGATGCCCAGATGCAGCAGCGTCAGCAGGATCGCCACGGCTTTCTGCTCATACCATGACAGAATCATGGACAGGGGCAGGTCGTTCACGCCGCAGTTGAAAGCGCCGGCAAGCGCAACGGCAATCTGCACGGCTGAATAGGCATCATTGCACTGCCCGATGTCAAGCAGACGCGGTATGCCGCCGATATCGCCGAGGTCTTTGTCGAAAAAGCGGAACTTGCCGCAGGCAAGCGTGAGCACCACGCAGTCTTTAGGAATTTTCTCAACGATCTCGGTATAGTAATTACGACCGGGCTTTGCGCCGTCACAGCCTGCAACCAGGAAGAAGTGCCTGATCGCCTTGCCTTTGACCGCCTCGATAACCTGACCGGCAACGCCAAGCACCGCGTTTCTGGCGAAACCGACCATGACTGATTTGCCTTTGGCATCTGCTGCAAAGCCCGGAAGTTCCTGCGCCCTCTTTATCACAGCAGAAAAATCGCCATTCTTAACATGCTTCACACCAGGCCAGCCAACGAGACCGGTTGTAAAAATATTGTCCTTGTAGGACTCAACCGGCTTCTGAATGCAGTTGGTGGTCATAAGGATTGCGCCCGGAAACGCGGCGAATTCCTTGGCCTGATTCTGCCAGGCTGTGCCGTAATGGCCGTAGAGATGGCTGTATTTCTTAAGACCCGGATACCCGTGGCAGGGCAGCATTTCACTATGCGTATACACGGTAATCCCTTTGCCCTCGGTCTGTTTAAGGAGCGTTTCTAAATCCTTGAGATCGTGACCTGATACAAGAATGGCTTTGCCCTTTTTGTGACCCAAGGACACTTTTGTCGGCACCGGGTGACCGTAAGCACCGGTGTTGCCGGCATCAAGCAGCTCCATAACCCTCAGGTTGACCTCACCGGTCTTCAGTGCAAGGCCTACCCATTCATCAGCGCCCAGGTTTTTGTTGAACGGAGCAGCCAGGGCTTCATAAATAAAGTCGTAAACCTTTTGATCTTCCTGACCCAGAATGCGGGCATGGTCAGCGTAGGCCGCAACGCCCTTGATGCCGAACAGCACAATGTGCTGCAGGGAGAGCAGATCAGGGTTGATAGAGGCATCAGCCTTCAATCCGGCTGCAGCAGCCTGTGACACGAGGCCGTTTATATCGCCTGCAGGCTTGAAAGTGGCAGCATCCTCTTTAAAAGAGGCCCCTGTCTTTTTCTTGAGTTCCTCACGGTATGCGACCGCCCGTGTGATAAACGCGGGGAAGCGTTCAGGATCGAAATTCACGTTGGTCAACGTTGTAAAAAGCGCCTCCGCCGTGAATGCGCCGAGTCCGTCAGCCTTGACACCCTTTTTGCCGGCCTCAACTGCATACAGCGATAAACCCCGCAGGGCATATACCAGCAGATCCTGCAATGCAGCGACCTCGGGGTTTTTCCCGCATACGCCGCCGATGCTGCAGCCCTGCCCTTTTGCCGTCTGTTCGCACTGGTAACAAAACATTTTTTCTGCCATGGTTGTTCCTCCTCAGGTTCATTGTTAATGATGGTGCATTCTTACACCATCCTGCTTTCTGAATCAAGTATAGCCTGCTTGTGCCTTATGGCGCATTGACATAAGTCAAGAAAAGACATTTTTTAAAAAAATTATGCAATTATTTTTGAAAAGACAAACAGGGGGCGTTAGCTAAACCGACCTGCAGGACAGGCACAACCGAAGGAATTCAGGCAGATTATGTGATGGGAGAGTCGTTTTCAGGCTTCAGGCTTTGGAAGCTGAGCGAAAACAGCGGGCTTTTTAAGCGATGCAAACTGCACTTCCAGCGCGGACTTTGCGGTCATGAAGCGCTCAAGCTCGGGCCCCTGCAGGATACGGTTTGGCTGGCTTTTGATGCTGGCGGGATTGAGATTGCGTCCGTGATGCAGCACTTCGTAATGCAGATGCGGCCCGGTCGACAGTCCGGTCGAACCGACATAGCCGATGACCTGCCCCTGCCTGACGCGCACCCCGGGGCGTATGCCCTGGGCAAAACGGCGCATATGGGCATACAGCGTGTTGTAGCTGCCGGAATGGCGCAGGCGCACGACATTGCCGTAATCGCTTTTATAACCGGCTGATTCAACCACACCGTCGCCGGAAGCCATGATCGGGGTTCCCGACGAAGCCGCAAAATCAAGGCCCTTATGCATGCGGCTGTAGCCCAGAATCGGATGCCGCCGCCGGCCGAAGCCGGATGAAATGCGGGCGCCTTCGATCGGCGTTATCATCAGGTTTTTTTTCAGGCTGCGGCCCTGGGCGTCAAAATAGTCGCTGTCACCACTCTTGTCGAGGTACTGATACAATGCCAGGCGGCGGCCCCCTGTCGTCAGGGCGGCATAGGAAACCGTGCCTTTGCTGAAGGCCTTTCCGTCGCCGTCAACCTTCATGTCGTACATTATTTCAAAGGTGTCGCCGGGCTGAATGTCGCGCTGGAAGTCGACATCATAGGCATAGGCATTGACGACCGGCAGAAGCATCTCAAAGGGAACGCCATTGGCGGCAGCAGACTCATACAGGCTGGAATCGATTTGGAACTCGGCGCACATAGTGCGGGATTCACATTCGCGCACAATTTCATTCGCCGTAAAGCCATCGCTGCCGCAGCGGTCGACCGTGACCTCGCGCACGGGATCAAGCTTTATATTGAGCGATTTAAAGGCCGGCGATGCTTCCTGCGGAGACTCATAGGTAATCGTCAGGCACTGGTCTTTGCTGAGCCTGCGCGGGTTGAAAACCTGCTTCAGGGCGCCGATAACACCGTGGGCCTCGTCCCGGGCCAGGCCTTCACGCACCAGCAGGTCCAGCAGCGTATCGCCGCGTTTAACCACGATATCCCTGGTCAGAACTTTGGGGTCGCACTGCTCCTGTGCCGCCAGCCGGGCCATGCCGCCCTGTCCAGCATACGGCGCGCCGGAGAGCATCCCGGCTGAACCGTCAGCAGGAACAGCCGATGTCAGCACGGCACAGTCGGCGACGATCTTTTCGAGCGTTCCGGGCAGCAGCATCTCGGCGTGCATGGGGTCACGTGCAAGCATGCGCCCCGTAACAATGCTCAGCATAAGGCACAGCAGGAGTGACGGTATCAGCATCCAGACGCGCGTTTTAAGCCGGCTGCAGAGGAAACCGCGGTCCGCGACCAGGTCGGATAGCTCACCTGAGCGGATATAGGCCTTTGCGCGGATGTAATCAAAACGGCGGTCAGTCATGCGTTGTGTGCGTATTCCGGGGGAAAAGTTTCAACCGTATGCAGTACATTAACGTATCGGGCCAACAGCCCCTTCGCCTGAAAACTATTATTATGCGAAATTATAAAACATACTGTTTTTGTATGTCAATGTTTTTTTCAACACAATATATTGTTGTTTTACAATCTGAAAAAAGCAGGCAGATGCCGGCTGCACGCATTTGGCTGTCTCGGGCAAGGAGACATCATCACGGGAGTCACGAAAAAAATTCCCGTTTCCCCCGGAGGAGAAACGGGAATGTATAAACTAAAAAAGCACCAATATACGCACCTTACTTGATAAGCGGGGCAATAACCAGGGCCACAACGCTCATGAGCTTAATGAGGATATTCAGGGACGGGCCGGATGTGTCCTTGAAGGGATCGCCGACCGTATCACCGATAACAGCGGCTTTATGGGCATCGGAACCCTTGCCGCCGTGATGGCCTTCCTCGATGTATTTCTTGGCATTGTCCCAGGCTCCGCCGGCATTGGCCTGAAAAATTGCCAGCAGCACGCCGGTAACCGTACAACCGGCCAGCAGACCGCCGAGGGCTTCCTTATCGAGATAGCCGAACGCAACCGGCACTATAATCGCCATCAGACTGGGGGCAACCATTTTTCTCAAAGAAGCCTTGGTTGAAATTTCAACGCACTTGGCGTATTCGGCCTTGGCCTTGCCTTCGAGCAGTCCGGGAATTTCGCGGAACTGGCGGCGCACCTCAACGATCATATCCTTGGCAGCCTCACCGACCGCCTTCATGCTCATTGAGGAAAACAGGAAGGGCAGCATGGCGCCAATGAACAAACCGGCCATAATATCGGGCTGAGTCAGGTCAAGAACACCCACCCCGGCCTGAACACGATACGCGGCAAAAAGAGCCAGCGCAGTCAGGGCGGCCGATCCGATGGCAAACCCCTTACCGATTGCAGCGGTGGTGTTGCCGACCGCGTCAAGCATGTCGGTACGCTCACGCACTTCTTTGGGCAGCCCAGCCATTTCAGCCAGACCGCCGGCATTGTCGGCAATCGGACCGTAGGCATCAACCGCAAGCTGAATGCCGGTGGTTGAAAGCATGCCGAGGGCGGCAATAGCAATGCCGTACAGGCCGGCAAAATAGTACGAGGTAATAATGGCACCGGCAATACAGAGCGTGGTCAGACAGGTGGAACTCATGCCGGTTGCCATACCGGCGATAATGGTGGTAGCCGGACCGGTTTCGGATTCAGCAGCGATTTTTCTGGCCGGCCCCTTGTCCTTTGACGTGTAGTATTCAGAAAAAACACCCACGAGCACGCCGGCGATCAGGCCGAAGATGGTGGCAAAAAAGATACCACTGCCGGTGATATCCTGGCCGGCGATGTTGATTGAACTCGGGATCAGCTTTACGCTGACATAATAGGTTACCGGCAGCATGACGATGGCTGCGCCGAAGGTGCCCTTGTTGAGCGCGGCCTGCGGGTTGCCGCCTTCAGTGACTTTGACGAAAAATGTGCCGATAATTGAAACGACAATACCGGCCCCGGCAATAACAAGCGGCAGGATCACGGCGTTGAATGAAGCTCCGTCAAAACCGATTGCCGTTGCTCCCAGCACCATGGCGCCGACAATAGCACCGACATAGGATTCAAAAAGGTCAGCACCCATGCCGGCCACATCACCGACATTGTCGCCGACATTATCAGCAATGGTTGCCGGGTTGCGGGGGTCATCCTCAGGGATACCGGCCTCAACCTTGCCGACGAGATCTGCACCCACGTCAGCCGCCTTGGTATAGATACCGCCGCCGACCCTGGCAAACAGCGCGATTGATGAAGCGCCCAGTGAAAAACCGGACAGGACCGTGACGACGCTTTCAATGTTGCTGGAATGGTCACCCAGCAAACCGAAATTTCGATAAGCATAGAGCAGAACGCCTAGGCCGAGCAGGGACAGGCCGACCACGGAAAAACCCATAACCGTGCCGCCGGAGAAGGCGACTTTGAGTGCGCCGTTCAAACTGGTGCGGGCTGCATTGGTTGTGCGGGCATTGGCCGCAGTGGCAACCCTCATTCCGAAAAAACCGGAAAGCGCGGAACAAAAAGCTCCCACCACAAATGACACGGCAATCAGCGGGCTGGTATAGGTACCCTCAATCGCACCGCCCCTGTTCAGGAATGCCAGTATCGCGGCAACGCACACCACGAACACAGCCAATATCTTATACTCGCTGGCCAGAAACGCCATGGCGCCTTCGCGCACGTAGCCGCAGATTTCCTTCATGCGGTCGGTGCCCATGTCCTGCTTGTTGATCCAGCTGGCTCTGACGTAGGCAAACAGCAGGGCCAGGATTCCAAACAGCGGAATCGTAATCATTAACCATTCCATAGCAAACCTCCTTTACTGTGTGATTAATATGTCTACTGCGTACTTCTGTTAGTATTCGCCGGAACGATGAAATTCGTTCATAGCGACCTGCGGCCCGTCGTTAAACAGAACCGTAATACAATGTATGGTTTTCCGGATCACCTCCTTCAGGCAGGCTGTTTCACTATCCGAAAAATTCTGTAAAACATACTCAACGGGAGAAATCGATGACGGGGGCTTGCCGATACCGACCCGGATGCGCGTAAAACCGGAATGGCCTGTATGCTGTTCAATGGATTCAATGCCACGATGACCGGCGCTGCCGCCTCGAAGTTTGATTCTCAGCTGTCCAAACGATATATCCATATCGTCATGGATAACGGTGATGTGTGCAGGGGTAATGTTATAGTATGCCGCCAGTGCTGCGACGGATTCACCGCTGCGGTTCATGAACGTCAGCGGCTTTGCGATAATTGTTTTCCGGGCGGCTACAAACCCGACACCATAGACCGCCTGAAAATTGTTTTTATACAGGGGAATTGCGTATTCCCGGGAGAGCTGATCGACGGCACAAAATCCGATATTGTGCCGCGTCGTGCTGTATTCCGGACCCGGATTACCCAGGCCGACAATCAGTCTCACCCCGCAACCGTTCCCTGGTATACTTTAAGTTGCGGCCGGTGCAGGCTCACCGGAGGCCGCGGCGGGGGCTTCACCCTCAGCGCCTTCCTTGACAGCAGCCGGTGCCATAATGTTGACGACGGCTGCCGCGGGATCAGTGAGCAACTGAACATTTTCAGGCAGCTGCAGATCGCTGACATGAATGGAATCACCAACCTGCATATGCTCGATATCAAGATCTACATGCGACGGTATGTCGGCGGGCAGGCCCTTTATTTCGATTTCGCGCAGGATATGGCGCAGAATACCGCCGAGCTTGACGCCTTCAGGTTTACCATGCAGCCGGATGTGCACCGGTGCGACGACCGGCTCGTCCATTTTAACGGCAAAAAAGTCAATATGCTCGATATACTGCTGCAGTGGATGGCGCTGAATTTCCCTGATCATAACCTTTTTTCCGGCCCGAGCGGCGGCGCCCTCGATTTTCAGGTCGAAAAGCTGGTACTCGGCGTCAGCTTCACATCCGGGCTTGAACATTTTATTCAACAAAATCCCGTCTACCGTTATGCTGACCGGCTCATAGCCGTGCCCGTAAACCACGGCAGGAATTTTATCAGCCCGTCGCAGGGAACGGGCATATCCCTTGCCGCTTTGCTCACGTTTGGTCGCATGAATTGTAATTGTTGCGCTCATGATGTCTCCTTGGGTGTTGATTGATGTGCTGCGCCTGATGCGCTTTTTTATATATGAAACAGTGAACTGACCGAATCGTTTTTATTAATGCGCTCAATAGCCTCGGCGAACAGCTCTGCAATCGACAGTACCTTGATCTTGCCAAGCGTGCGACCCTCGTCGCTGAGCGGAATTGTATCGGTAATGATCATTTCCTCAAGGCATGAATTACGGATGCGCTCAACGGCCTTGCCTGAAAAAACCGCATGTGTGCAGCAGGCCGCGACCGATTTTGCACCGCGCTCGCTGAGCGCGCTGGCCGCATTGGTCAGCGTGCCGGCAGTGTCGACCATATCATCAACAATCAGGGCGTTTTTACCCTCAATGTCGCCGATGATATTCATAACCTCAGCCTCATTGGGGCGCAGCCGGCGTTTGTCGATGATGGCAAGCGAGGCGCCGATAAGCTTGGCATAGGACCTCGCGCGCTCAACACCGCCGGCATCCGGAGACACAATCACCAGATCATCATGGCGGTATTTCTCCTTGAAATAGGATACAAACACCGGGGCGGCAAAAAGGTTGTCAACCGGTATATTGAAAAAGCCCTGGATCTGGCCGGCATGCAGATCAATTGTCAGCACGCGGCTCGCGCCCGCCGTGGTCAGCAGATCGGCAATCAACTTCGCGGAGATAGGCGCCCGTGGTGCA
>VGSH01000031.1 GCA_016875025.1 Deltaproteobacteria bacterium | reverse complement strand
CGGCTACCAGATTCTGCACATCCTGGAAGGCATCACGCAGGGGCGCGGAACCCTGCAGGATCTTGACCGACTGATCCTGATCGCGCGGGCCATGAAAATGGGTTCGCTGTGCGGACTGGGGCAGACCGCCGCCAATCCCGTGATTTCGACGCTGACGTATTTTGAGGATGAGTACCGCGAGCATATCGTCAACCGCCGCTGCCCGGCCCGCAAGTGCAAGGCTCTGCTGCAGTTCAGCATTATCCGGCACCAGTGCAAAAAATGCGGGCTGTGCGCACGGGCCTGCCCGGAGAATGCGATAACCGGCGACCGCGAACACGGCTACACGATCGACACCGACAAGTGCATACATTGCGGCATGTGCTTTGATGTCTGTAAATTCAGCGCTGTTGAGAGGATTTAAGCATGATACAGGCAATGATCAACCGTAAACCCGTCAGCGTACCCGAGGGCACCACGATTCTTGAGGCCGCCCGTCAGGTGCAGGTTAAAATTCCCACGCTGTGCCATCATCCCGACCTGCCGCCCACAGCCGCCTGCGGCATCTGCATCGTGCGTCTCGAGGGCACCAAACGCATGCTGCGGGCCTGTTGCACACCGATTGAAGACGGTATGAAAATCATCACCCATGACCCGGAAATTGTTGAAGTGCGGCGCACTGTGCTGGAGCTGATTTTGTCCAATCACCCCAACGACTGCCTCAAGTGCGGCCGCAATCAGAGCTGCGAGCTGCAGAACCTGGCCGCTGATTTCGGTATCCGCGAAGAGCTGTTTGAAAAGTTTATCGGCAACATCCCCAAGGATGATTCCACCAATGCTTTTGTGATCGAGCCTGATAAGTGCATTCACTGCGGCCGCTGCATTGAAATCTGCCAGGAGATTCAGGGCGTCTGGGCGCTCTCCTTTCTGGGCCGGGGTTTTAATTCGCGCTTTGCTCCGGCGGCCGGCCAGAAGATGGGCGATTCGCCCTGCGTGGTGTGCGGCCAGTGCGCCTCGCACTGCCCCACAGGCGCTATTTTTGAAAAAGACGATACGCTCAAGGTCTGGCAGGAGCTGCAAAATCCCGATACCTTCTGCGTGGTGCAGATCGCACCGGTTGTGCGCGTTGCCATCGGTGAGGCCTTCGGCATGCCTCCCGGCACCAATACTACCGGCAAGCTCTATACGGTGCTGCGCCGCCTGGGCTTCAACGCGGTGTTCGACACTACGTTTGCCGCTGATGTGACCATCAATGAAGAGGCCACCGAGTTCGTCGAGCGCTTCGTGCATGGCAAAGGGCCCCTGCCGCTCATCACCAGCTGCTGCCCGTCCTGGGTCATCTATCTTGAAAAGCAGGTGCCCGACATGGTCGACTATTTTTCATCCTGTAAGTCGCCCCAGCAGATCAGCGGTCTGCTTACCAAGACCTATTATGCCGAGAAGATGGGCATTGACCTTTCCAAAATTGTGGTCGTGTCCATCATGCCCTGCACGTCCAAGAAAACAGAGCTGAGCCGCACCGAGGAAATGTTCGCTTCCGGTTATCAGGACGTTGACTATTCGCTGACCACCCGCGAGCTGGCGCGCATGATCAAGCAGACCGGCAAGGACTTCGTGAATTTGCCCGACAGCGAACCCGATCATATGCTCGGCGAATATTCGGGGGCGGGGGTTATTTTCGGCACCACCGGCGGGGTCATGGAGGCGGCTCTGCGCAGCGCCTATTCATTTATCACCGGCGAGAAGCTGGGCACGCTCGAGTTCGAGGATATCCGCGGACTCAAAGGCGTCAAGGAGCTGAGCATTGAGATCGCCGGCCGCACGGTCAATGTGGCTGTGGCGCACGGGCTGGGCAATGTGATGAGCGTGCTCAACCGCGTGCGCGACGCCCGCGCCAAGGGGGAGCCGTCTCCGTATGATTTTATCGAAGTCATGGCCTGCCCGGGCGGATGCGCCGGCGGGGGTGGACAGCCCTACGGTGTAACCGATGACATCCGCACATTGCGAGCCCAGGGCCTGTATCGGGATGACCGTGAACGGCCGTTGCGCCTTTCACATGAAAATCCCTATATTCAGAAGCTCTATGCCGAGTTTCTGGGCGAGCCCCTCAGCCACAAGGCCCATGAACTGCTGCACACCCATTATGTGAAGCGTATGAGCGGCTGAGCCCCGGCCGGGGGAGCAGTTCATCAGGGGCGCGCTTATTGATAAAAAGCAAAGATTTATCAATCGGTTCTGTTTTTCTTGCTTTGTTTTGCGCAAGTATGTTAAAATTCCCGGCCTTGCGTTCTTTCGTATGGATTGCAGGAACAGCCGGTGACAGCTGAATTGGACGAACACTACATGCGCCTCGCCCTTGACGAGGCCAGGGCAGCGCTACGGTTCGGCGAGGTGCCGGTTGGGGCTGTTCTGGTGCGCGAGGAGCAGGTTCTGGCGCGCGGGCATAACGGACCGATATCGCAGAGCGATCCCACGGCCCATGCTGAAATCGTGGTTGTGCGTGCGGCTGCCCGGTTGCTGGAAAATTACCGGCTGACTGGGACTGTTCTGTATGTGACGATTGAGCCCTGCGCAATGTGCGTGGGCGCACTGGTGCATGCCCGGGTAACGCGGCTGGTGTACGGCGCTGCGGACGCTCGGGTTGGAGCGGCGGGCTCTGTTTTCGATCTGACGCGTGACCGGCGTCTTAACCACAGGCTTGAGGTAACCGGCGGTGTGCTGGAAGCCGAGTGCCGCAGCATTATACAGGAGTTTTTTCAAGACCGGCGCGGATGACGAAACGGAGAGATGGCCGAGTTGGCTGAAGGTGCACGACTGGAAATCGTGTGTACGTCAAAAGCGTACCGAGGGTTCGAATCCCTCTCTCTCCGCCACGTTTTTTGTGCGTTCGAATACTCGGTGTTCGGCTTGGTGTACAGCAGTTGGTGAGCCGGATCCCAAACAACAAATGCCGTGTGAACCCCGCCAGGTCCGGAAGGAAGCAACGGTAGCAGGGATTTTGTGTGTTTGGTGTATCCGGCTCTTTTTCGCTTGAAATCCCGCATTGAGCTCTGGATGTATCCGGTGCAGACTGTCTCGGGTTTTCGCACTGAACAGCGCCCGCAGCCCTGCGGGTGCGCAGCGCGCGGCATGTGTTCGGCCGCGCGGTTGATGAGTATGGAGAGGCATCTCTCATGAGTTATCAGGTTCTGGCGCGCAAATGCCGGCCGCAGACATTCGCGGATGTGGTCGGCCAGGAGCATGTGACCCGCACGCTGAGCAATGCTATCAGCGCCGGCCGCATAGCCCACGCCTACCTGTTTGCGGGTGAGCGCGGTGTCGGCAAGACGTCGATCGCGCGCATTCTGGCCAAGGCCCTCAACTGCCGCAGCGCATCCGGTCCGGTGCCTGAACCGTGCGGGCGCTGTGACTCCTGCACGGAGATCACGCAGGGCACGTCAATGGACGTGCATGAAATTGACGGCGCATCCAATACCGGCGTTGATGACGTGCGGGTGCTGCGTGAAAACGCCCGCTACATGCCGGTGCGCGACCGCTATAAAATATATATTATCGATGAAGTGCACATGCTCTCCAAAAACGCGTTTAACGCGCTTTTGAAAATCCTGGAGGAGCCGCCCGGGCATGTGCTGTTCATGTTCGCAACCACTGAGCCGCGCGATATACCCGATACGATCCTGTCACGCTGCATCCGCTTTGACTTCCGGCGCATCGCCGCGCAGGCCATCATCAGCCATCTTGAGACAATAGCGGCTGCCGAGGGCGATCAGATTTCGCGCGCTGCGCTATCTCTGATCGCGCGTGAATCCGGCGGCAGCATGCGCGATGCCCAGACCCTGCTCGAGCGCGCGATCGCCTACTGCGGCAATCCCGTGCAGGACCAGGACCTGCGCGAGATGCTGGGCCATATTGACCGGGGTTTGCTCTACGCTGTGCTGGAACCCCTGGTTGCCGGTGATGCTCCGGGCTGTATCGCGGCCCTGGCCGCAGGCTGCGATCACGGGGTTGATCCGCAGCAGTACTATTTCAGCCTGCTGGACATGCTGCGCGATATGCTGCTGCTGCGCAGGGCCGGCAGCATGGAAAAAGTTGTCGATGCGGCCGAGGATGACCGTGAGCGGCTGCAGGCCCTGGCCGGGCGCATCAGCGCTGAAGAACTGCTGCGCTGTTTCCGGATATTTTTCAGCGCGGAACAGGACATTATGCGATCGAGCTGTCCGCGCATCGCGCTTGAGCTGTGCCTGCTGGAGATGATTACCCTGAAGCAGGCTGTGCCGCTTGAAGACCTGGCTGAGCGCGTCAGGGAACTTGCAGCGGGCACGCATCACGGCGCAGCGGGTGCATTTCCCGTGCGCGCATCGCATGAGCCTGCTGCGAGGCCCCGGGCCGCACAACAGGAGCAGCCCGCCTGCCCGCCCGCCCCTTCATCCGCCGGAGCGCACGGGAAGGCTGCTTATTTTATTGACTTTGTGCGGAGCCGCAAATACTTGGCGGCGGTTGCCCATCTTGAGCAGGGCGCGCTTGAGCTCGATGGCGAAAGCTTGCGGGTCACGGTGCCGCAGCAGTCGTTTCATGCCGAATGGCTGCGTTCGGCGGAGGCGCAGACGCGGCTCAATGAGCTGGCCGCTGAGTTTTTTGGACGGCCGGTGCGGATCGAGGTTGCAGAGACGGTGAAACAAAAATCCGCTCAGGATGATCCATCCGCCCGGCGCCGTGCAGCCGAGAACACGGCGCTGCACAATCCATTGGTGCAGCGCGTGGTTGAGACCTTTCAGGGAAAAGTGGTCGAGGTCAAGACTGATATATAGCCGGAGATCGCTTCCCGGCTGAATGAACGTGTGCACCCGCCCGGGCGGGTGCGGGGAGATGCTGGCTATATGGATTTAACCTCAATGATGAAACAGGCCCGCCGGATTCAGGAGCAGGTGCAGAGCCTGCAGGATGAGCTTGCGCATAAAACGGTTGAGGCTACGGCCGGAGCGGGCATGGTGCGTGCGGTTGCCAACGGCCGCCAGGAACTCCTGTCGGTGCGGATTGCGCCCGAGGTCGTCTCGGCCGATGATATCGGCATGCTTGAGGACCTGGTGTGTGCGGCCGTCAATGAAGCCCTGCGCTCGGCGCGCGCGCTTATGCAGGATGAAATGACCAAAATAACGGGCGGGATCCGTATCCCCGGCATCAATGCCTGAGCGCGCACCCATGGTGATGCAGGCTCCCATGCAGCAGCTGGTCCAGTGCCTGGCAGGCCTGCCGGGCATTGGAGAGAAGACGGCCACGCGGCTGGCGCTTTTTCTGGTGAACTGCCCGGCCGAGCAGGCGCTTGCCCTGGCAGGCGCCATTGCACAGGCGCGCGAGCGCATCCGGCTGTGCAGCCTGTGCTTTAACTACACCGAGAAGGAGCTGTGCGCTATCTGCGCCGGTGCGGCGCGCGACCGCAGAATTGTGTGCGTGGTGGAGACACCCGGGGATGTCATGTCCTTTGAGCGCATCGGCGGATACAGCGGCTGCTACCATGTGCTGCACGGAAGCATCAGCCCGCTTGACGGGATCGGCCCTGATCAGCTCAGGATCAGGGAACTGCTTGAGCGTGTTGCCGGCGAAGGAATTGAGGAAGTAATTCTGGCAACCAACCCGACCATGAACGGCAATGCAACTGCGGTGTATATTGCCGGCCGGCTGCAGGCCGCCGGCGTGAGGGTTACCCGCATCGCACAGGGTATTCAGCCCGGCGCCGATATCGGGTATGCCGACCAGACGACATTGAAAAACGCGCTCGAATGGCGCCGGAGTATGAAATAATAACAACAGTAAAGGGTTTCGGGGTTATAGAAACGATAACCGCAAGAGAAGGAGCAGACCGATGTCAAAGGAAATGATGACAGTTGACGGAAACACCGCCTGTGCGCATGTTTCATACGCGCTGAGCGAGGTAGCAGCCATTTATCCGATTACACCCTCGACACCGATCGGTGAAGTTGTCGATGAGTGGGCGGCCAAAGGCCGCAAAAACATCTTTGGCCAGCCGCTTCTGGTTCGTCAGATGCAGTCCGAGGCCGGGGCGGCAGGCTCTCTGCACGGCGCCCTGGTGTGCGGGGCCCTGTCTACGACCTATACGGCCGCGCAGGGGCTTTTGCTGATGATTCCCAACATGTACAAGATTTCAGGCGAGCTGCTGCCGGGCGTTATGCACGTCACCGCCCGCGCCGTTTCTTCGCATGCGCTTTCCATCTTCGGCGATCATCAGGACGTGATGGCCGTGCGCCAGACCGGCTGGGCCATGCTCAACTCGGCCTCGGTGCAGGAGGCGCTGGATATGGCGCTGGTGGCGCATCTGGCCGCGATCGAGTCGCGCGTGCCCTTCGTGCATTTTTTTGACGGGTTCCGCACTTCGCATGAGCTGCAGAAAATCGAGGCGATTGCATATGATGATATCGCAGCATTGGTGAACATGGACGCCGTGAACGCTTTTCGCGCGCGCGCGGCCAGTCCCGAGCGGCCCGAGCTGCGCGGCAGCGCCCAGAATCCCGATATTTATTTCCAGGGCTATGAAGCGCGCAATGCCTTCTACCTGAAGGTGCCGGGCATTGTTGAGCAGTATATGCAGAAAGTCAGGGAACTGACCGGCCGCGGCTATAAGCTCTTTGACTATGTGGGCGCAGCCGATGCCGCGCGCGTCATTATTGCGATGGGCTCATCCTGCGAGACCATTGAAGAGGTTGTGGCGGATTTGAACAGCCGCGGCGAAAAGCTCGGACTGGTGAAGGTGCGACTGTTCCGGCCGTTTTCTGTTGACCATCTTTTTGCGGCCCTTCCTGCCGGCGTGAAGACCGTGACCGTGCTTGACCGCACCAAGGAGCCGGGCGCGCTTGCAGATCCGCTGTATCTTGATGTGTCTGCGGCCTGCATGGAGAAGGGGCTGCATCCGCGCCTGCTGGCCGGACGCTACGGACTGGGCTCCAAGGAGTTCACCCCTGCCATGGCAAAGGCCGTGTTTGACAATATGGCCGCGTCTGAGCCGAAGCATCGCTTTACGGTCGGCATTACCGATGATGTGACCAATACCTCGCTTGTAATTGATGAGTCCTACACCGTGGCGACCGAAGGCACGGTGCAGTGCAAATTCTGGGGCCTTGGCGCGGACGGCACGGTCGGCGCCAACCGCACGGCGATTCAGATCATCGGAGACAATACCGACATGTACGCCCAGGCCTATTTTGCCTATGACTCAAAAAAGTCGGGCGGTGTGACCATGTCGCATCTGCGCTTCGGAAAGAAGCCGATCAAATCAACCTACCTGATCGATTCGGCTGACTATATAGCCTGCCATAACCCGAGTTATGTCGAGATGTATGATGTGCTCGAGGGTATCAAGGAGGGCGGTACCTTCGTGCTGAATTCGCACTGGTCCCTTGACGACATGGAGACTAAACTGCCGGCAGCAATGCGGCGCACGATTGCCCGCAAGAAGCTGAAATTCTATAATATCGACGCCGTGAAGATAGCACAGCAGATCGGCCTTGGCGGCCGCATCAACATGATCATGCAGACCGCCTTTTTCAAGCTGGCCAATGTGATTCCGGTCGAGGATGCCATCCGGCACCTGAAGGAAGAGATCCTGCGCATGTTCAGCAAAAAAGGCGACAAGGTTATCGGCATGAACCAGGCCGCGGTCGACGGAACGATTGCCAACCTGCAGCAGGTGAACTACCCCGCGAGCTGGGCCGATGCAGCCGAGACCGGCGCTTCGGCCAAGGATGAGCCCGACTATGTAAAAAATGTGCTGCGGCCGATCGCGGCCCAGAAGGGCCATACGCTGCCGGTGAGCGCATTCGCGCCCGACGGCATTCTGCCGGTTGCCTGCTCCAAGTATGAGAAGCGCGGCGTTGCCATCATGGTTCCCGAGTGGATCAAGGACAACTGCATTCAGTGCAACCAGTGCTCCTTTGTCTGTCCGCACGCGGTTATCCGCCCCTATCTGCTCACCGATGAAGAACTGCAGAAGGCCCCGGCCGGCGTGGACGCGCTTGCGGCCATCGGCAACGAGCTTGCAGGCCTGAACTATCGCATACAGGTAAGCCCGCTTGACTGCATGGGCTGCGGCTGCTGCGCTGAAGTATGCCCGGCCAAGGAAAAGGCCCTGATTATGAAGCCGATTGAAACACAGCTTGACGCTGAAGTTCCGCATCACGAATACCTGGAAAAACTCCCGGTGCGCGGCGATCTGGTGAGCCCTGAAACCGTCAAGGGAAGCCAGTTCCAGCAGCCGCTGCTTGAGTTCTCGGGCGCGTGCGCCGGCTGCGGTGAGACCCCGTACACCAAGCTGCTGACCCAGCTGTTCGGCGACCGCATGGTGATCGCCAATGCCACGGGCTGCTCGTCCATCTGGGGCGGCTCCCCGCCCGCGATCCCCTACTGCGTCAATGCAAAAGGGCAGGGCCCGACCTGGGCAAGCTCCCTGTTTGAGGATGCGGCCGAGTTCTCCTACGGCATGATGCTGGGCACGGTGCAGCAGCGCCAGCGGCTGGCTTCTCTTGCGCGTCAGGCCGTGGCAGCCGATATTCCCGCTGATGTGCGGGAGGCCCTGCAGGGCTGGCTTGACAATATGAAGGATGCGGCCGGGTCGCGCACCTGGGGTGACAAACTCAAAGAGCTTCTGCCGAAGCACAAAGGCAATGAGCTTTTGAACAGCATCAACGCCATGGCAGACCTGTTCACCAAGAGATCGTTCTGGGTGTTTATGGGTGACGGGGCCGCCTATGATATCGGGTTCGGCGGCGTTGACCAGGTGCTTGCCAGCGGTGAAGACATCAACATGATTGTCTATGACACCGAGGTGTATTCCAATACCGGCGGCCAGTCCTCCAAGGCCACGCCGACCGGCTCGGTTGCCAAGTTCGCGGCCTCGGGCAAGAAGACCACCAAGAAGGATCTGGCTTCCATGATGATGAGCTACGGCTATGTCTATGTGGCCACGGTGTCAATGGGCGCTTCCAAGCAGCAGTTGATGAAGGCCCTGCTTGAGGCCGAGCGCTACGACGGCCCTTCGCTGATCATTGCCTATGCGCCTTGTATCAACCACGGCATCAAAAAGGGCATGAACAGGATGCAGGAAGAGTCCCGTCTCGCGGTGGAAAGCGGCTACTGGCCCCTGTTCCGCTACAACCCGATGCTGAAAGCCGAGGGTAAAAATCCTTTTGTGCTTGAGTCAAAGGCGCCCGACGGCACGCTGCAGCAGTTCCTTGCGGGCGAGGACCGTTATGCGTCCCTAGAGAAGAGCTTCCCGGAGGAGTCAAAACGGCTGCGCTCCCAGATTGAGCAGGAGATGGTTGAGCGGTTCGAGCGGTTGCAAAAGCTTGCCGAGTAGCGGGCAGGTATTCTAAGGCAACAGTGGACTGGTGTGCGGCATCGGTCGGTCATCGGATGATGACTGCCGATGCCGCATAACCGTTATATCTGCTTGACATTTCTTTAAAAAACTTTTATTATGCTACGTTTTTGCGATCATATAGTACGCATCACGAGAAGGGAAGTATATAATGGCCTGGGACAATGAAAACCGGGAAAATCCCTGGAGACGAAAGGAAGCAGCGCCCGATCCCGAGGAGGTGTTGCGGCGCTTAAAGGGACTTCTGGGCGGCAGCGGCATTTCGCTGGGGATTGTCGCTCTCGTCATTGCCCTTGTAGCCGGGCTGTATTCGTCCTTTTATATCATAGAGCCCGGTGAGGTTGGCGTTATACAGCGTTTCGGCCGCTTTGTCACCATGGTAGAGAACGGGCCGCATTTCAAAATCCCCTTCGGCGTTGACCGGGTAACCAAGGTCAAGCGCGAGCAGGTGCTTGAGGAGGAGTTCGGGCTTGCATCCTCTGCGACGTCCATGCGCGGCCAGTTTCTGCCAGCAGGCGAGGATTTGAGCGAGACGCTGATGCTGACCGGCGATTTGAATGTCGCGATCGTGCCCTGGGTTGTACAGTATACCCGGTCGGACCCTTATAAATACCTGTTCAAAGTGCGCAATCCGCGCGAAACCCTGCGCTACCTTTCCGAGGCGATCATGCGCCGCGTGGTCGGCGACCGCAGCATCAATGAGGTGATCACCGAGCGGCGCGCTATTGCCATTGAGGCCAAGCGCGAACTGCAAAAGGCCCTTGACGAGGCTGAGACCGGTATTCATGTGGTTAATCTCGAGATGAGAAAGACGACCGTGCCCCTGCCGGTGCAGCCTTCTTTTAATGAGGTCAACCAGTCCCTGCAGGAAAAGGAAAAGATGATTTACCAGGCCCGCGAGGCCTATAACAAGGTTATTCCCGAGGCGCGCGGCGAAGCCGAGCGCTCGGTTCGGGATGCCGAGGGATATGCCCTTGAGCGCGTCAACCAGGCCAGGGGTGATGCCAATCGCTTCAGCGCCCTGCTGGAGGAGTACACCAAGGCCCGGGATGTGACCAGGCGGCGCCTGTATCTCGAGGCAATAGGTGAGGTCATTCCGAATCTGGGGACAAAATATATCCTTGATCCCGAGCAGCGGGGCCTGCTGCCGCTGCTGGATCTGGGCCAGAAGAAAGGGCAGTAGTCATGGGCAAAATTGCATCTGTCATCGGGCTGCTCGTGTTTTTCATTCTGGTTGTCGGCAAACCTTTCTACGTGATTGACGAGCGCGAGCAGGCAATTATTCTGCAGTTCGGCAAGCCGGTCAGGGTGCAGACAGAGCCGGGCCTGAAGGCGAAGGTGCCCTTTATTCAGACCGTGACTTTTTTCCCCAAGACCCTGCTTGAGTGGGACGGGGCTCCGGGGCAGATACCCACCGGGGATAAGACCTTTATCGAGATGGATACTTTCGCGCGCTGGCGCATCGTTGATCCGCTTCAATATTTTAAGACCGTCCGCGATGAGATCGCCGCCCGCGAGAGGCTTGGCGCGATCGTGGAAGCCGTTACCAATGATTTTATAACATCCAACACCCTGATTGAGGTTGTGCGCTCTTCCAACCGCCTGATGAAGGCCGAAGACCTGGTCGCCGAGGGCATGCTGGAGCAGGTCACGCAGTTGTCCAAGGTAAAGTTGGGGCGCGAGCAGATGACCAGGGGAATTTTAGAACAGGTGCGCGAAAAGATGAGCCCCTTCGGCATTGAGGTCGTTGATTTCCGGATCAAGCGCATCAACTATGTTGAGGATGTGCGCAAGAAAGTCTACGAGCGCATGATCGCCGAGCGCAAGCAGATTTCCCAGCAGTTCCGCTCAGAAGGCATGGGCGAGGCCCGCCGCATCGAGGGCGAGCAGCAGAAGGAGCTGCGCCGCATCAAGTCCGAGGCCTACCGCACGGTGGAGGAAATCAAGGGCAAGGCTGATGCCGAGGCCACGCGGATTTATGCCGAGGCTTTCAACCGTGATCCGGAATTTTATTCCTTTGTCAATACGCTCGATATTTATAAAAAATCTCTGGACGAAAAGACCAGTATTATCATGAGTACTGACAGCGAATTTTTTAAATATCTGAAAGACTATACGAACTAGGAGCGCCGCCTTGTGCGGGCGCACGTTACTCTGCGGAAAGCAGTATTTTTTCGATTTGAAAGGTATACGGGAGGAAACAAATTATGGCACATAAGAAAGCCGGTGGAAGCTCAAGAAACGGACGCGACAGCGCCGGGCAGCGGCGCGGTGTGAAGCGCTTCGGCGGACAGGTGGTCAAGGCCGGCAATATCCTGGTGCGGCAGCTGGGAACCACGATTCACCCCGGAATGAATGTGGGGATGGGCCGGGACTTTACCCTGTTTGCAAAAATCGACGGTGTCGTCACGTTTGAGCGCTACGGCAAAACCCGGAAAAAAGTCAGCATTGTCCCCGCGAGCGCATAGGCGGTAGAAGATACCGTGCCGACCCGCGAAATCAGGAAGCAGCTTCTTGCGAAAGTTCACCGCGTGGTGATCAAGCTGGGAAGCTATGTGCTGACGACTCCATCAGGCAAGCTGGACCGGAAGGTTTTTACCGATGTTACGCGGTCGGTCGTGCATTTGCGCGAGCGGGGCATTGACTGCATTCTGGTATCATCCGGAGCAATCGCTTCGGGCATGGGCCGCCTGGGATTGAAGTCGCGGCCGCGGCACATAGAGCAGGAGCAGGCCGCAGCCGCAATCGGCCAGATACGCCTGATGGGGCTCTATGACAGGCTGTTTACGGCGCACGGCATGCCGGTAGCGCAGATCCTGCTTACCCACGGCGACGTGCGCGACCGCAAGCGTTTTGTGAGCGCGCGCCAGACGCTCAACAGCGTGCTGGCATACGGGGCGGTGCCGATCATCAATGAAAACGATACAACCGTTGTTGATGAAATCCGGTTCGGTGATAACGATTACCTGTCCTCGCTTGTGACCAATCTTGCGCAGGCGGACCTGCTGGTTATTTTGACCGATATCGACGGTTTTTATGACAGTGATCCACGGGTCAACCCTGATGCTCGCTTAGTCGGTCTGCTTGATGATATTACTGAAGATATCGAAAAATGCGCACGCGGCCCGGCGGGCAAGGTAGGGCGCGGCGGCATGGCAACCAAGCTCAAGGCCGCCAAGACCGCCGCCAGTTTCGGAATCCCGACAATCATCGCCAATGGTAAAAAGCCCGGCACCCTGAGCGCTGTTTTTGACGGTGAGCCGGTGGGAACGCTGATCCTTCCCAAAAAAAACAAACTGACCGGCAAAAAACACTGGATTGCCTATACGCTCAAACCCCAGGGCGCGCTCGTGCTTGATGACGGAGCCCGCGATGCGCTGGAGCAGCGCCTCCGCAGCCTGCTGCCAAGCGGCATCCTGTCGGTGGAAGGCGATTTCGACGCCGGTGAATGCGTAAGTTGCAGGGATATGTCCGGGCGTGAGTTCGCCCGCGGACTGACCGCGTACAGTTCAGAGGCGGTTAATAAAATCAAGGGCCTTAAAACCGCGCAGATCAGCGCAGCGCTTGGGTGCCCTGTTAACCGCGAAGTGATTCACCGTGATGATCTGGTCGTTTTTTCAGCGTTGAAATAGCAATCGTGGACACTGAAACACCTGCCTGTCAGAGAATCGGTCTTTTCGGCGGAACGTTCAACCCCGTTCATATTGGACATTTGCGCTGCGCAGAGGAAATTCGCGAGCAGTTTTCGCTGCACCGGATCGTGTTCGTGCCGGCCTTTATGCCGCCGCACAAAAAACAGCCCGGCGTGTCTGCGCAGCATCGCTGCGAAATGGCGCGGCTGGCAATCGCCGGCAACCCCTGCTTTGAGCTGTCCGACATTGAGCTTCAGCGAGAGGGCAATTCGTATTCCTGCGACACCATTGAGTATTTCCGCAGGCAATCCACCCCGGGCAGCGAGCTTTTTTTTATTATCGGCAGCGACGCCTTCAGCGAGGTTCATACCTGGCGCAGGTATCCGGAATTCTTCGAGCAGTGCGGCTTTATCGTAATGAACCGTGCCGGCGTGTGCGCTGCCTCGCCGTTTAATCTGCCCGGCGACGCGGCCCGGATGTTCACACGTCTGGATGAAAACACCTATGAGCATCGCAGCGGCACCCGTATCTGCTCCGCTATGGTCAGCTCCCTTGATGTATCATCAACCGATATTCGCACACGGGCTGCATGCGGCCGGACGATATCTTATCTTGTCACGCCGCCCGTTGAGCGCTATATTCATGAGAAGCGTTTATACCGGCAAGCATCATAGAGGAGGACCTGCTTGAATTCGCTTGAAAAATCTGAAACGTGCGCCCGGCTTGCTCTGGAGAACAAGGCCCTTGATGTGGTCATTCTTGAACTGATCGGTGCGACCGCTCTGGCGGATTACTTTCTGGTGTGCGGCGGAACATCGGAGCGGCACACACAGGCCATGGCGGATCATATCGAGCACAGCCTCAAACAGCGCGGGATCATGCCGCGCGGAGTAGAGGGCCGCACCAGAGGGCGCTGGATTCTGATGGATTACGGGGACGTGATCGTGCATATTTTTCAGGAGGCTGAGCGGGCGTTCTATGATCTTGAAGCGCTGTGGGCTGACTGCCCCCGCATCCCTGTCAGCGATATGCCCTGACAGGCTGCTCAAAGCAGCGCGCTGTAGCACCAGGCTGCGCCGGTATACGCCGCATCTGTTCTCCCGGGTGCTCGATGTGCTGCTGCCGCGTACCTGCATGCTGTGCGCTGACGCATTGCCGGAGCATGCATCCGGTCTGTGCGGCGCCTGTCATGCGCGCTTTGAACCCATCCGCGGTCCGGTATGTACCTGCTGCGGAGCTGTATTCCCGTCGCCCCGCGGCAGCGACCATCTGTGCGGCGAATGCATTATACGGCCGCCGCACTATGATTATGCCCGCTCGGCGGGCGTGTACGCAGGGGAACTTCGCCGGGCCATACAGCGGTTCAAATTCAGCCGCGCAAGCATGCTCGCCGGGCCGCTTGCGGATTTTGCCGCGTGCCTGAGCGGATTCGGCCGGCCGGCCTGCTATGCAGCGCTTGTGCCGGTGCCGCTGCATCCGCAGCGGCTGCGCAGCCGGGGCTATAATCAGTCCCTGCTGCTGGCGCTGCGTCTGGGCCGGCTGTGGGACGTTGCGGTAGAGCGCGATTATCTGCAGCGCATGTCCTGGAGTGCATCGCAGTCAAGCCTGAGCCGGCCGCAGCGCCAGCGGGCCGTTAAGGGAGCGTTTGCGTGCCGGGACCGCCGCCATGAAGGCGCCAGGCTGCTGCTCATTGATGATGTCTTTACCAGCGGCGCAACGGTGAATGAATGCGCCCGCACACTTAAACGCTACGGCGCCGCCGCAGTTGATGTGCTGACGGTTGCACGAACCCTCAAGGATCACACGGAATGTCAGTTATCGAGCGATTGACAGCAGCAGTTGAACAGGAGATGGAACAGGTTGAGCAGCTGCTTTTCAGTACCGTTGCCAGCGAGGTCGAGGTGCTGCGCTCCATTTGTACCCATATTCTCGGCAGCGGGGGCAAGCGCCTGCGGCCATTGCTGCTGCTCATCTCGGCGCGCGTGTGCGATTATCAAGGCCGGGCCCAGATTCCGCTTGCCTGTGCCCTGGAGTACCTGCATACCGCAACCCTGCTGCACGATGACGTGATCGATCATGCCGATATACGGCGGGGAGCCTCGGCGGCGCATGTGCTGTGGGGCAATCAGGCGACTATTCTGGCAGGGGACTATCTGTTCGCCAAGGCGCTGTGGCTGGCCGGTTCGGCGGACGATCTGCGGGTGATCCGGGTGCTGGCCGACATTTCAACCTGCCTGTCCGAGGCCGAGCTGTTTCAGATCGCGCGCTGCGGCGATTTACATCTTTCCGAGCAGGATTACTTCCATATCATTCGCAATAAAACCGCGAGCCTGCTTGGCGGCGCGGCTGTGCTCGGCGGCATGGTCAGCGGTGTGTGCCCCGAAGAGCTCGATGCACTGCACGCCTACGGCATCAGCCTGGGAATGGCTTTCCAGATTGTCGATGATGTGCTGGATTACCGCTCCAACCAGCAGGAGTTCGGCAAAACCATCGGCAAGGATATATGCGAGGGCAGCCTGACGCTGCCGGTCATTCACGCGCTCCAGAGCTGCCCCGCCGGGGAACGTGAACGCCTCTGTGCACTGCTGCAGGACCGCACCCTGCGCTCCCGGCACCTTGATGAGATTCTTGCAATTGTTGACCGGTGCGGCGGCACGCGCTATGCGCTGGATGCGGCTGAGCGTTTCGCGCGCGAGGCGGTTGATGCCCTCGGTGTGTTTTCCGGCCGGCAGCACACCGGGCTTCTGACGGAACTGGCAAAGTATGTCGTGCGCCGCCGCTCATAGCGCGTGTAAGCCGGATGTTATTTGATCCGCACCTCGCGCTCAATGCTGAACGGCAGATAGTAGGTATAGCCTCCCGGAAAGGCAAGCTCTGTTTCCCAGTACAGGTAGACGTTTAGAAACTGGTCGCCCAGTTCGATGTCGATATCTTCATCATAGAGTTCGATGTTGTTCTCACGGGCTTTTTGCAGGATTTCAATCCGCATATTCTCCGGCGGGGGCGCTCCATGGGTTGACCAGTATACGAGGCTTTCGTTGACATCCTCGCGCAGGCCGGCTGCATCCCAGGACGCATAGCCCCATTTGAATCCGACATAGATGCCGGCAACCACGATGAGAAGGATAAGGATTAAAATAATTTTTGATTCACCTCGATTTTTTTTCAGCATGTCGATACCTCCCGCTAACGAGTATGGCTTGTATTTTTAACATATCTGTTCATTATACACAACTGGCTCAGCGTGGAGAAACCTCTGGCCAGTGTATTGTTTTGGGCGTTACTGAATTTTTTGAGCGATTTCTTTTCTACTGCAGCGTTCTATAAGTAACAATGTATCTCCGTTCGTGGTGAGCCTGTCGAACCATGAACGGGCCTGCTGTGGTACACCTGATCCGTTTGGCCCTTCGACAGGCTCGAGGGCGAACGGAGGGTGTTCTTTGCTCCTATAGTCTTACCAAAAGTGCCCTAAAATAACCGCCGGCTGTCAAGCAGAAACGTTACCGGCCCGTCATTTATCAGCGAAACATCCATCATTTCCCGGAATGACCCGGTCTGTACCGTCAAGCCGTGCTCGCGCAGCCTTGCAACAAAACGTTCATACCAGCAGCGTGCCTGCTCAGGCCGGGCCGCATCGGTAAACGACGGGCGGCGCCCCCTGCGGCAGTCAGCATAGAGCGTGAACTGGGACACGACCAGAATGCTGCCGTCGATATCGCGCAGGCACAGGTTCATTTTCCCGGCCTGATCCTCGAACGCGCGCAGGCCGATGATTTTTGAAGCAATATACTGCATGTCCTGCTCCGTGTCATCGGCGGCAATCCCAAGGAATACCAGCAGCCCGCGGCCGATAGCGCCGGTGACTCGCCCCTGAATACTGACCGAAGCCTGATGCACCCGCTGAAGCACTGCCCGCATGATGTCGCTCCGGGTCCATTCCCATGCGTACGGTTGACATGGGCGCGGTTTAAAGATATAAGGAATACCACGACTATTAAGGCAAATTTTTGAACGTATGTAAAGCATACAATTTTTCTTTGACAGTTCAGGCGGGATAGGCATTGGTACGTTGTGCGGCCGGCCCGGATCCCGCAACAGGAGCAGGGCATGAAAGAAAAACTAGCGTGTGCGGTAGTCGGCGCAACCGGCCGTATGGGGCAGCATGTATGCCGGCTGCTGAGCCTGGCCGACGACTGCACGATCGCCGGTGCCACGGAAATGCCGGGCAGCAGGCATATCGGGATGTCCCTGGCGGAGGTTATCGGGCTTCCGGGGCAACAGGCCCTGATAGCCGGAAGCCTTGAGGATCTGCCGGATCCTTTTGAGGTGATCATTGATTTCACGTTTCCCGAGGTATCAATGCGGACGGTTGAGTTCGCACGCGCCCGCGGTGTGCGGGCCGTAATCGGAACGACCGGGTTCAGCCCTCAGCAGCTGATCCACATCCGTGAATCGGCGCGCGATTTTGCCTGCGTGTGCGCCCCTAATATGAGCATGGGCGTGAACACGCTGTTCAAGCTTGTCCGCGATGTGGCGCTTATTCTGCGCGAGGGCTATGACGCCGAGGTACTTGAGATCCATCACCGGCATAAAAAGGATGCTCCCAGCGGAACCGCGGTCCGCATAGGACAGATTCTGGCCGAAGCCTGGGGCCGCGACTATCAGCAGACCGCCGTATTTGAGCGCAAGGGGATCACCGGCGAGCGGACCCCGGAGGAAATCGGCATGCAGACCCTGCGGGCCGGTGATGTGGTCGGAGAGCATACGGTGCTGTTCGGCGGAACCGGAGAACGCCTTGAGCTTATCCACCGCGCGCAGAGCCGCGACTGCTTTGCGCAGGGAGCTCTGCAGGCGGCCCGCTGGTTGAGGAACCGGGGCGCAGGACTCTATGATATGCAGGATGTGCTGGGGCTGCGCTGATCAGGCCGCAGCCTGCAACAGGAGCTGCAATGCCATTTTTAATCAGGATTGTACTGGTGGTGCTGGCGCTGTATGTGCTCTGGAGGGCCTGTGCCCGCCTGCTGCGATCCCTTGGCATGATGTCCGCGGGTGCCCGCTCAGTCGAGCCGGGGGCCCCTCCGGTGGATGAACTGGTGCAGGATCCGGTCTGCAAACTGTACGTGCCCCGGCGCGAGGCGGTTGCGCTCAAGCAAGGGGGCTCGACCGTATTTTTTTGCAGTACAGCGTGCCGTGATCAGTATGTGCAGCAGGCCGGGAGGCATCCCGGCTGATAAGTACAGCCGGTTACGGGATTGCGGCGCAGCAGGCAGCGTGCTATAAAAATCGGGGCGATCATATGAAGGAAGAATCGACACGCGACGTTGATTTCCCTGTGCTAGGCGGCCCGCCTGGCAACGGTGCTGGAGCTGTTCATTCCCGGGCGCATTTCCGCGCCGGAGCCGATCCCGACCCCCTCGAAATTTACCTTGGTGAAATAAAAAAGAACCCGATTCTGACGCGCACCGAAGAGCAGCGCTGGGCCAGGCAGCTGTCCGAGGCACGCCGGTGCAAGATTGCCCTGCTCAGGGACGCGGTTGAAACGGTTGTTGTGCTGCAGGGCTGCCGCCCTGTCGATGTGCAGCTGTTTAATCAAAATTCGCTCTATGAGGCGGTGCATCTTGACGAGGCCCTGAAGATGCACAAGCGGATCAAGCGTCTGCAGCATCTGCGCGACACTGCCCAGCGGGCCTCTGACAGGAAAAAGTACACCCGGGCTCTGCTGAAGCGCGAGCAGGATTTTTGCGATTCTCTTTCCAGGGTCCACATCAATGAGCTGCAGAGCTGGGAGACCTGTCTGCAGGAGCAGCTCGGCAGGCTTTCCGTCTCCGGTCGGGCGCGAAGCGCGCTGCGGCGCCTGCATGAGATCTGGCAGCAATTATGTGATGTTGAGCCGCGGCTGCGCGAAGCCCGCCAGGTGCTCATTAAAGGCAACCTTCGTCTGGTGGTAAGCATCTGCCGTCACTATAAAACCCGCGCGGCATCATTTCGCGATCTGGTGCAGGAGGGCAATCTGGGCCTTATCAGGGCGGTTGAAAAGTTCGACGGCCGCAAGGGGTTCCGCCTGAACACCTATGCCTCCTGGTGGATCAGGGAGAGCATCAACCGGGCGATTGAGGAAAAGAGCCGGGTGATCCGCATACCGGTGTATGTCAATGAAAAGTACTATAAAATACGCAAGGCTTCTGTGCAGGCCCTGCAGGATGAGGGCCATGAGCTGACGGTTGCCGATCTTGCCCGGCATTTAAGGATTCCGGCGCGCGAAATCAGCAGAATTTTAACCGCTTTCAAGGAGCCGGTGTCGCTGGACAGCTCCCCGGTCGGGGATATCGCTCCGCTGGAGAACTACCTGTCCGACGGAAAGCCCTCTGCGCTTGAAGTGATTTGCAGTGAAACCATCAGGGAAAAAGCCGCAGCTATTATTGATACGCTCCTGCCGCGCGAGGCCGCAATCTTGAAAATGCGCTTCGGCCTTGACGATGAAGCTGAAAAGACGCTTGAAGAGGTTGGAGAGATGTTCAAGGTGTCGCGCGAACGCGTGCGGCAGCTTGAAAGCAAGGCCCTGCGCAAGCTGCGCCGCAATAATGAGCTGCGCACGCTGCTGTCGCTGCTGGTCAAGGCCTGAGGACATCCGGGGGCCGGGCGTTCGGAGAAGATGGAGAGCGGGAGTCGTTGCTGCCGACAATCGCTGGTACGGCCTCAAGGCGCCGACCTTACTCCATAGTATGGCGGCGCACCTTCAGATTCCGGACAACATCCTGCGCGCTGCCTGAAAGCCCGGGGCCCGGCGCGCGCTGCAGTGCCGGGCGCAGCGGGGTAACCCGTGCCGGTTCGTGATGCATTCCCTGCTGCCCTGTCGTGTCGCCTGTGCCGCCGCCGACAATGTTCTGTAGAATCTGAACCATACGGTTGAGCTCCTGCGTGCTGTCAGCAATCCTGTCGGTTGACGTTGCAAGCTGGTTTGCGCTGGAAGCGTTTGACTGCGTGATTGCTTCCATATGCGATGCAGCTGTGCTGATATAGTGAATGCCCTGGGCCTGCGCGTCGTTGAGTTCGGCCACGTTTGTCATCAGCGCATCGACCTTTCCGATGCTGGTGATAATATCACTGGTGGCCTCGCCGACCTCCTGTGAAACCGCAACCCCTTTTGCAGCGCTTTTTTGCGCATCTTCAATCAGGGCAGCTGTAGTATGGGATGCCTCGGCGCTGCGGCGCGCCAGATTGCGCACCTCCTCGGCCACAACAGCAAAACCCCGGCCGGCTTCGCCCGCTCGGGCTGCTTCCACGGCCGCGTTCAGGGCCAGCAGATTGGTTTGGAATGCGATTTCATCGATCGTTTTCATGATCTTTGCGGTTTCTTCCGATGATGCCTTGATTTGCATGATGGCCGCATGCATGCGTGCAAGGGCCTCAGTGCTTTTTTCAGCTGAGAGCCGTGTCCGGCCGAGCATATCGGTGACCTGGTTGGCGTTGCCAGCGGTGTTTTGTGATGTTGCGGCCAGCTCCTTGAGCTGGGCTGAAACCTCTTCAAGGCTGGAGGCGTGCTCGCTGGCTGTGCTGGCAATCTGATGTGATGCGGCCGCCAGGCTGTTGGCTGCGGTTATTGTGGTGTTAGCGCTGCGGCTCAAGCCTTCGATAACGCTGCGGACCGGCCGCACAACCGAGCGGGGCAGCAGCAGTATAATCAGCACGGCAATAATAAGTGCACATAATGAAAACGTTCCGAGAATAAGAACATTTCTTTTAAAGGTTTTCTGGAAAAGCGCATCAGCTGACGTGCTCTGGTATTCAAAATAACGGTGGATCTCATCCAGTGCGGCCATGATACGGCTGCCGGTGCTTTGCAGCGCCGCTTGAGCTGTTCCGTGCGTATTTGCAGCTTCGATCAACCTGTTGCGCTGACGGCGGATCTCGTCCGAGAGCTGACGTATGTGCGTGCTGTCACCCGAGAAGGTAATGAAGGCGTCTGAGTCTAAAGTCTCTGTAAACAACCGCGCTTCATCAGCCAGTATTTTTGCAAGCGGTATGGTGCCCTGCGCGCCGGGCTGCTGCACGGCGGCAAGTAGAGCATGGAGCTGAGCCTGGTAGTCAAGCAGCAGGCTGATAGCCTGCCGGCTGTTGCTTTGCAAAGAGTTGATGTTTTTGAAATTTGTTGCCTGGCGTTGACTTAACGAGGTGAGCAGAGCAATAACCACCAGCAAAAAAAACAGACGCAGATTCAGTTTTGCGGTAAATGACATTGCCATACTCTGCACCCCGTGGAAAAATCAGTTCCTAAGCCCGATGGCAGTGATGCCCCGGTTGCCGGGGGCTTTGTTCCCGTCTGCAGCCATAGCCTGCTGAACATATCGACTTGGCGCACCGCTGCGTATGTGAAAGTATCCGTTATAAGTATACACGACCATGCGGAAATAGAAAATGGGGATATTTTTTGCAAAAAAATGTTGCTATAGACTGCATACAAAGTTGTATTCGTATCGGTTTCATCTAAAAACGTCAATAGCGGGTGATGCGCTGCCTTATCTGCGGCGTGACCGGCTATGCCAGCAGCCCTTCAGCATAGCGCCTGCCGCGCATGGATTAATTTTAACAGATTCGCGACGGAACTCAAGGCTGCTGCCCGGGCGTGCCGTACGGGCTGGAAGCGGTTTTTGCGATTGACAGGGAGGTGCGGCTTTCTTATACTGCCGAAAGGCCTGCACGGACCGTTTTTACCTTAGCGCGCACCGGAGTACCTATGCAGCTCGACAGGCATTGTATCGGCATCATCGCCGACACCCATGACAATCGCGGGGCGATTCAAAAAGCGGTAGCACTGTTCAATGCCAGGGGGGCCGGCCTTGTCATTCATGCCGGTGACATGATCTCACCGTTTTGCATTCTTGATTTCGCGGCCCTTGCCTGCCCCATGCAGCTTGTATTCGGCAACAATGACGGTGAGAGAGTCGGCCTGCACAATGCCTTTCAGACAAAGGGGCCGATTCAGAGCGGCCCGCGGCTGTTTGATTATGAAGGCAGGCGTTTTCTGCTGATGCATGAGGACGGCTGCGTCGACGCGCTGTCCGCAGTGAGCACGGTTGATGTCGTGGTATACGGTCATACACATGTTCCGGATATACGCCCCGGCCCCCCGCTGATTATCAATCCCGGCGAGGCCGGAGGATGGCTGAAGCAGCGCTCCACAGTTGCTCTTCTTTATTTGAACACCATGCAGGTGGAGCTGGTTGACCTTGCGTGACCGGTTCCGTGCTGCACAGGAGAATGAGCGCACAGACGGAAATGATGGAGATGAGCTCTGTATGAGACTGCCGATCACCACGCATGGGTACCGGGCTGTCGTACTGTTCGGGCTGGTGCTGCTGTGCTGTTTCACGCTGCCCCGGCATGCTGCCGGCGCTGCTGAGGCGCAGGCCCTGGCTTTCGTTTCTCCGCCTTCAGACGGGGAGCGCGCCTATCTGGGCATCAGTGGGGATACATTCACGCTTGCCGGGGTGCAGGCCGACATTATCATTGTCGAGCTTTTTACGCTGTACTGCGCCCTGTGCGCGCGCGAGGCCCCTGCGGTCGCCGAGCTTTTCAATTTGGCGCAGAAGCAGTCGACGCCGCAGCGCCGGATCAGGGTTCTGGGCATCGGAACAGGCAGCAGCCCCGATGATGTCGCCCGTTTCCGGCAGCAGCACAGCGTGCCGTTCCCCATGGTTCCGGATCAGAAAGCGAGCTTCGCGCGCGCCGTGAAGATGGCTGTTACCCCGGGATTTATCGCTTTTAAGAAGCAGCCGGACGGCTCACTGATTACCCTGCATACACGCTCGGGCGTGCTTGGCCCGCCGGAGCGCTTTCTTGAAACCGTACTGAAGGCCGCAGCAGCACCGCCCTGACCCCTGCCTGTTTTTTTATTGCGGCAGGGTTACGATTTCATATGGCGGCAGGGCCGCGCTGTTTTTCTTGAGAGCCGTAATTGTATCGGGATGGGCGCTCAGGGCCCAGGTGATGTGGCCCTTTTTCAGATAGCGGTTCACAACCCTTACAATATCGTTGGCTGAAATCCGGGTGACCATGTCTGTGCTTGTCAGAAAATGGCGGTAGTCGCCATGCGTGTTGTAGGCTGTTGCCATGCGCAGGGCTACGGCGGCATTATCCTGAATGCCTGAAAAATATTCCGTAGAAAATGACACCTTGTAGAACCCGAGAGCTTTGTCGATATCTATGTAGATTCCCGGAGTATCTTTCTGGCTGAACGGTGAAACACTTTTGCCCTGCGCGGCGACATCGATCGCGGCGGCTGTCAGCTCAAGCGCCCTCAGCGGATCGTTGGTGCGGTACGCCGCGAGAGTGCCGAAATTTGCCCTTTTATTAAACATGCCCGCCCAGGCGGAATATACCAGTGCGTTTCTTGTGCGCAGAATATCATTCATAATATCGGTGAGCACTCTGCCGGCCAGTTCAAGCGCATAGTAATCGGGATGATTCGGAGGAATAATCGCAACGTTGCCCCGCAGATAGGCGGCATCAGGGCTGAGGCGGGCAGTGCCGTCCAGCAGCAGGCGCGCCCGGCCGCTGTTTTCAAAACGCGCCGGCACAGCGGGAGCCGGGCTGCCTTCGGGCAGCGATCCGACAGTCTCGTTTAAACGCTCCTGCAGGGCATCCAGGTTGAAATTGCCTGAGGCAAAAATTGTCAGGCGCTGCGCGACCAGTGTGCGCCGGTAGAAGTCCTGCACATCCTGCAGGGTCAGGCCGGTCAACGTTGCCGGGGTTTGCAGATAGGCCAGATACGGATGCCCTTCAAAGAAAACCTGGTTTGCAGCGCGTGAAGCCCGGGCATATCCGTCGGTCAGCTCGGAGTGGTATGCATTGATCGCGTTGGTGACCAATTCCCGGAACAGCTCCGGCGGGAATGCGGGCCGTACAATGAGATCGAGAAACAGATCAAATGTTTCGGCAAAGTAGGTGTCAATCGTCTGCAGCTGAATTGTCGCGAAATCAAGATTGGATCGTGCCTGTATTGCGCTGGATGTGCGCTTGATAATGTCCCGGCGGACTGTGTCCGGATAGCGCTCCGAGGCCGAACACATCAACTGGAGGGCGATCGAATCAAGGCCGGCCTTGCCCGGAGCCACAGCGCCGGTGCCGCCTTTGATATTGAGCACAATCGAGTGCATGCGGCTCATGGGGTTCTGCCGTACCACCACCCGGATTCCGTTGCGCAGCGTAAATTCATGGAATGACTGCAGCTGTTCTGTGGCGGGCGGCGAGGTATGCGCGCAGGCGCTTATGCATACCAGCACTGCGCAGCAGGCGGCGACGATGAGTTTGCGTGCGGGCGGAGCATGCATGACTATCCTTTCACTGTGTATGAAGCGTTACGGCTGATGCTTGTGCGCGCGCGGCATGATGCGCTGCCGGGCCTCATCGTCCGCATGCAGCCAGACGGACGTTGCAAACGGTGCGCCGCGCAGGTAGCGCTGAACGTAGGCGCACACATCGGACGAGGTGACAGAACGGATTGCATCCACATAGCCGGTATAATAGTCGGTTGAGGTCGAGGCCCACCAGAATGAAAGATTGCGGATGAAGCGTGCCGGAATATCGCGCGCGATAATTTCCTGGTTTTCGATTTCACGCCGGGCGGATGCCAGCTCACCCGGGGTAAAATAGTCTCCATCACACATCGCCGTCAGTTCATGGAGAACCGCCGCGCGCAGGCGCACAATAGTATCCCACAATGTTTTCTTTTCATCCACGGTAAGTTTGAATGAAAAATACGTTATGCCGCCGTCGCGCTGGGTGTAGTAGCCGGCTGAGATATGGCGGGTACCGCCATGCAGTTCCGGAACAGCTTTATCAATGGCGGTCTTGAAGCGGCCGGAGGGGCTGCTTATCATTTGCGTCCAGATATCGGCTGCATAGGTTGATTCAGTGTCGACAGCGGTGTCGGGCCCGCGAAAGATCAGCTGTACATCGACCAGTCCCTGCGTGGGTGAATTGTCAACCACAACCCACAGCTGTCCCGCAAGGGGCTTGTGCGGCTGAAGCTGTGGAAATCCGGTGCCGGGCTGCCAGCCGCCAAACAGGTCATGGACAAGGCGCAGGGTTTCCTGCGCATCGATGTCGCCGGCCACGAACAGGGCCGCGTTATTGGGAACATAGTAGTTCTGCTGGATAAATCGCAGCTGTTCGACAGTTGCGGAACGGATGACCTGCAGGTCGCCCCCGACATCCCGCCGGAACCAGTAGTCAGGGTAGAGCGCCATCCTCTGGGCCTGTTTGAGCCGGTATTCGGGGTGCGCCTGTGCGCCGGCGATTTCATTGTAGACGACCTGCTTTTCAAGCTCCAGCTCGTCTGCGCGCAGCAGAGGGCTCTGCAGGGCCGCAGCCCAGAACGCAAGCCCTTCGGCAAGGCGGTCAGAGGGAATTGTAAAAAAATAGGTTACATATTCGGTGCTGGTGCCGCCGTTCCAGTTGGCGGCCCCGAGTCGCTTCATGGCGGCCATGAACTCTTCCTGACTGGGATAGCGCTCATTGCCTTTAAAAAGCATATGCTCATACAGGTGGCACAGGCCGTTTAATTGTTCAGTCTCAACGATGGCGCCTGCGCGGAATGTTATCTGGATGGTTACCAGCGGGACATGGCTGTTTGGTACCAGAAAAACCTCAAGTCCGTTTGGGAGTACATGGGTTTCAAGGGCATGGGACTGGCCGGGCGCGCTCAGCAGGGCCAGTCCCAGCAATGCCGCCGCTGTAACGGCCGCACGTCGAAAAAGAAAGCAGTGTCTGTCTGACATGGTTGTGTCCTATCGGTATGGATGTAGCATTATACAGGACTATGCGTCCTTCTATCCGGCTGTTGAAAAACGCCCATCTTTCCCGCCTTGGCGGGATTGCGCTTATCATTCGTCACCCCCCCGCAGGGGCGTGAAAAGGCGGTGTACGGCAGGGGCACGGCATGCCATGCCCCTGCAAATGATAACACGCTTTTTGCCTGCGCGCATTTTAAACAGCCTGTGTAACGGGAAATTTCTAGATACTGCTACTGGCCTTGAGCCTAAAATTAGTATCACCGGTTGCTGGTGTCAATCAAAATATTTACAAAATATTTGCCTGCAGGCAGGGCTCTCAAATCTTATTACGCCTTGTGCGTTTCATGGAAGATTGGTAGTATAGAGACCTGATAGCCGTGTGAGATCAGGAGTATGTACTGCCGGCAGACAGTGATACCGGCGCGGAGACAACAGCAGCATGGATGAGCCCAAAACGATACAGTTTGTTCCGGCCCGCTTTCTCGAGAGCTTCCTCGCGGTGGCGCGCGAGCTGCTGCTGCGGCCCGTGCGTTTTTTTGAACAACTGCGGCCCAGCGGCTCTGTGTTCGGGCCGCTCACGTTTTTGCTCGTGTGTCTGTTTATATCTTCGCTGCTGGTCGCGAATGTAACCGGGGCCAGCATGCCGTTGTTTGCCGCACTGCTGGTTTCAGGCGTGGTCGCTGCGGTACTGGGCACGATCTGCCTGCATACCATATTGATATCGCCGCTGTTTAATGCCCGGCTGCCGTATGAGGCCACGTTGAGCGTTATCGCGTATGCGAGCATCGTTGATCTTGTTGCCTGGATTCCGCTGCTGGATATCATCGCGAATATGTACGGCCTCTATCTGATATATCTCGGCTTTAAAACCATTCACCGCCTGCCGCCGCTGCGCGCGGGGCTCGCTGTTTTTCTGGCTGTGCTGCAGATCGGAATCCTCCGGCTCATAATGATAAAGCTGACCGCTCCGCAGTGGCTTGACAGCCTGATTCAGGCCATCGAGTCCAGCAGTATGCCCGCATAGTCAATGCTCGCACTTTTTCCGTCCCGGTTTTTTTGATACTCCATCGTTTGCTGCAGATACTACCAGGGAGGACAACAATGAGAGCGGCACGATCCTGTACCGCGCGTTGCGTCTTTGAAGGCTATCCCGGCACTACGGAGGCTCTCACGACGAGGGGACGGGCCGCTGGATGACGGCTGCGCTTAGGTGTTTTCCTTTTCATTGTCGTCATGCTGTATGATGCCGGAAAAGGAAATTTTTTGAAACGGCAGCATGGCAAGTCCCAGCACGACGACCGGAATCATCTGAAAAAAGTGCAGCAGAATAGCGTAGGAAAGAGCGTCCGCCTGCGAGACCCCGAAGGCGACCAGACCGACTTTGCAGGCCATGTGGTAGGTGCCGATAAAGCCGGGTGCGGCCGGCAGCATAACGCCCAGCGCGATGATAACCGTAATGGCATAGCCGTTGTATATTGATAAATCAAACCCGAACCCCAGA
>VGSH01000030.1 GCA_016875025.1 Deltaproteobacteria bacterium | reverse complement strand
TATCAGGCTATAGACCCTGCGCATGCCGGGACTGCTGCCGACAATGCCGCTGTAGCTTTCCGTGCCTGTAAGCCTGCGCGTGAGTTCGGCAATTTCGCTCTGCTGCTGATCGGTTTCGCGTTGCAGAGCTTTCAGCCGCAGCACGGCCTTAACACGCGCCAGCAGCTCAAGGGAATTGAACGGCTTGGCTATATACTCATCAGCCCCGGCCTCAAGGCCCTCAATGCGCATATCAACATCGTCCTTGGCGGTCAGAAAAACGAACGGAGTCGCCTGCCACCGTTCGCTGCTTTTGAGCCGGCGCAGAAGCTCATAGCCGTCCATATTCGGCATCATGATATCGCTGATGATGAGCTCAGGCGCATACTGCTCGAGCAGGCGCAGCGCTTCGCGGCCGTTTTCGGCGCTGATATAGTCATACTGCGTGCGCACAATACCGGCAATATAGCGCAGCACGTCCGGATTATCATCGACGATCAGCAGCAGCGGCCTGTTTCGGGTGATACTTTCACGGGAGAAATTTTCATCACCGATCAGATCAGCCGTTTCAACAGCTGCGCTCAGTGCAAGCGGGCGCGCGCCTTTCGTGTCAGCCATTTCCGGGACAATAAAAACCGCTTCCGGCTGCTCAAGCGGCAGATACACGCAAAACTCGGACCCTGATCCCGGCGCACTTGTAACCGTTATGGTTCCGCGCATGTTTTCAATGAGCTCCCGGGTATGGGCCAGGCCGATACCGCTGCCGCCGCGCTCAAGGGCCAGGTTCTCACCGGCCTGTTTAAAGCGGTCGAACACAAGTCTCAAATGCTCGGGCCTGATCCCGATGCCGGTATCGAGCACGCACAGCCGGACATGTGAGTCCGCCGATATCGCCAGCCCGGCAGCCCGGGTCACCACAGTCTCACCTTCCGGGATGCCGTCAGGCGCGAGGCTGAGGCCGACCGTAATCGCGCCTCCTTCCGGCGTGAACCTGAAGGCATTGCCGATGAGGTTAAACAGGGCTTTTTCATATGAAGGCGTGTCCACCGGCACCGCGGGCAGGGATGGCTCCGCGGCAACCGAAGCGGTGATGTTTTTCTTGGCGGCAATCACGGCGAACGCATCCAGCACTGTAGCAGCTATGCTGCCCAGATCCTTCTTTTCCCAGAACAGATCCGTACTGCCGGACTCGACCATGCTGAAATCAAGCAGCTGATTGACGAGCTTGAGAAGAAGGCGTGAGTTTCGCAGGGCCACCGACAGCTGGTCCTGCATGTCCGGGCCAAGCTGCCCGAATTCGCCGCGCAGTATGCCTTCAAGCGGCCCGATTGCCAAAGTCAGCGGCGTGCGAAACTCGTGCGTGATATTGGCGAAGAAACGGCTGCGAAACCGGTTGGCCTCAACGGCCTCCTCGCGCGAAGCGATAAGATCGAGCTCGGCACGGCGCTGTTCGGTAATATCGCGAATAATCGCAAAAGCCCCGGTGCGATCCCCGGCTTCGTTAAACAGGAAAACGATATTAGCTGTCACCGGTACCAGGTTGCGGCTTTTGGCAACAAAATATGTCGGCCAGTTTGACAGTTTGCCGTCACGTGCCAGAGCTTCCGTCATACAGGATATGTGCTGTGCAACAAAATCCGCATCAATGCTGATCTGCTCGGCGGTCGTGGCCTCGTAGCAGCCAGGGGCTGTCACGGAGAAACCACCAAGCGGCTTGCCGAGCACCTCCTGTTCGCTGTAGCCGATCATCGCAAGAAACGCCTGGTTGGCCCTGCTGACAAGAGCGCTGCTGTCGGTTATGACAATCGGATCAAGGGAGGTTTCTATGAGATTTTGCAGCTGATCGCGCGAAGCGCGCAGGGCTTCCTCGGTGCGCTTGCGCTCGGCAAGCTCGGCTGTCAGGCGTCTGCCCAGATCACGCAGCCTGCCGAGTGCCACGGCAACGAGCACAATGGCGCTCATACCGGCAATACCGCCGCCGCCGAGAAGCTCCTGCCGCTCAGCGCCTATAATTGAATACATCGCGAAGTTAAGCGGAAAGGCCAGAACGGCAGCCAGAACTCCGGGCACAAGGCCGAAAAGCCAGCTCACCGCGGCAACCAGCAGCACGACCGTAGTTGCCCCCCCCTTGCCGTATACGGCTTCAACCAGAACAAACGAAACTATATAAGCGCAAAAAGCAAAGAGCACCAGAAGCAGCCGAAGCCGTATACCGGCCAAGAGACTGGATGAGGTCACAGTCTCACGCCCGGCCGGCGAGGCGGATTTTGCAGATGTCTCGGGGGAGTTATCCATGTCAAGAGCCCCTGGAGCATGCAGTGGCCTGCAGCCCGGGTTTTTGCATGCAGCCGGCTGTGTATCCGCAGATCATCTAGGCCGGTGGTCCGGCGCTGAGAAAGTGCAGCTGCTGCATGCAAGTCTGCATGTGTGCAACAATATCAGCGCTTCCAGCCTGATAGCGATTTAGCGCGCTACCGCCGCTCTGCAGGGCTTCAGCCACAGACATTGCAGCCCGGTGACCCGAATCCATGGCAGCGCTGATGCCCTCGCCGTTGAGATAGATGAAGCCGCCCGCCTCGCCGGCCAGCAAAACACGATCCCGGCCAGGGTTCGGCGGTGCCATGCGGATAAGGCAGCCCTCATCGCGCTTCTGGTCGCTGAAAATCACGCCAAACGCTCGCGTAAGAAATTCCCGGAAGGCCTGCATGCTTTTTTTCAGGCTGCGGCGCTTGAAGCCGCCGACACACAGCACCAGCGTGTCATCTTTTTGATGCACGCAGCACAGAATATCGCCGATCTCGGGCTTGAAAAACACCGCCCACTGTCCTGCGGGCAGATCCCCCGCTGACTGAAAGTAATTATAGGTCTGATAGGCGAGCACGGTCGGGCTGTCCACGGCCCAGCGCGGATCAAGTATTTTACGCACGGTTGAATTGCCGCCGTCAGCCCCGATCAGGTAATCGCAGGCAAGCCGGCTCTCTCGACCGCCGTCCCGCACGGTGATACGCAGCCCGTCAGGCCCGCTGTGCGCAGCGCTCAGGCTGCACCCTTCACGAAATTGCGCACCGGATTGCGCGATAAGCCAATGGTCAAAATCAGCGCGCCGGATATTGTGATACACATCCGGGAAAGCCTGACCGTCTTTGTCAATCTCCCATACATACCTGCAATAGCCCGCATCCGGCTTCCACTCCCTGATGGCCGAGGCCTTGATCTCGGGCTCAGTGCAATAGACCGATGCCGGCGGCAGGCTGCCGAAATAGCTGCGCAGCAGCACCTGTGTCTGTCCGAACAAAACGCCTGAGCAGGTCTTGTGGCGGGGAAAGCGAGCCCGGTCAATGACCAGCACATCAATACCCCTGTCATGCAATGCTTTTGCGCAGGTCGCGCCCGCGGGTCCCGCGCCGGCAATAATCACCTGGTGTTTCTCCACGCATATTCTCCCTTCGTTGAATGTTGCCATGCCGGCCGCCCGCACCCGTGCAGACATACGGCACCATACCATCATTTTATGAACAGTATCACATAAATGGCAGCGCCATACAACCCGAAAACAGCTCTGCAGGCAAGGTGATCAAAAACAGGTTTTGCAGGGGCACGGCATTCCGTGCCCCTAACCTACGCCAAAGTGATCCGGGTGCATCGGGACGCAGCGCCGCATCCGAACTTTTTGCGAGCGCGTCAAATTTATTTGCCAAAAACCCAATTTGCGGTTACTATTCACTGATAAAACACACTGGGGATACCTGCTTGACGCATACAAACCGGTCAACTTCAGGGATATGAAAAGGAAACAGCAATGCCCAAAATACTGGTAATTGATGATTCACGCTATACCCGTCTCCCCATTGTCAAATTTCTTGCCTCCAACGGCTTCGAGGTGCTTGAAGCCGAAAACGGCTTGCTTGGCCTCGACGTACTGAAAAAAGAAAAACCCGACGCGGTGATCACCGATTTGCTCATGCCGGAAATGGACGGTTATGAACTGCTTGAGCGCCTGCGTTCTGACGGCAGTCAGGTGCCGGTCATCGTCATAACCGCTGACATCCAGGACTCCACCCGCGAAAAAGTGCTGCAGAGCGGCGCCCGTGCCGTTATGAACAAGCCGGCAAATCTCACAAACCTGCTGGAACTGCTCTCAGGCCGCTAACAGGATGTTGAAGAAATCTGTTTATACAGGCTGTTCAAAAATGTCCATCCTCCTTAGCAGGTCTACTGCGGAGGACGGGCACAGATGCAAGGCGCGCTCTCATCATGAGGAATAAGGCGTACGTTTCCTTGCGCCGCAGTGATCCCGCCATGACGGGAATGAGCGTAACGCAGCAGATGGGCTTTTTTCAACAGCCTGCTAAACATGTACAGGAAAGATAGTCCCGCATGAAAGAACTCAGTCCCCTTGAGATCGATGCCCTGACTGAAATAATCAATATCGGTGTGGGACGGGCCGCCAATTCTCTCAACGATATCATCGGTACGCACATACAGCTCAAGGTCCCGCGCATTGAGCTGTTCCCGCTGGAAAAACTGAACGAACTGCTTGGACGTCTCGGTCATGCCAATGTAACCACGGTTATGCAGTCGTTTAAGGGCGAGTTCACCGGTTCCGCTGCCCTGCTGTTCCCCCCTGAAAGCACCCGGCGGCTGATCTCGTCGCTGACCGGCGAGCCCGTTAAAAACGTCGCCGCCATTGCAGATGAAGGCCGCAGCACACTGATGGAAATAGGCAATATCGTCATCAACTGCATTCTGGGTACGATGGGTAATATACTGGAGTGCAGCATGGATTTTTCCCTGCCCCAGTTCAGGACCATCAAAAACCCGGTTGACCTGCTCGCAGGCTCCGGGCTCAATGAGCAGGGGGCCGGCTTTATTATTCTGGCCGAGGCCAATTTTTATATCAAGGCCCTCGAAGTCACCGGATACATCTTTATTTTCTTCAAAATCGACAGCTTCGAAATACTTACCAGAATGATCAACCGCGCCGTGTCACGCTGAGGCCGGCGCACCGCACACGCCCGGGGCAATGGACTTCACGCTATCACCATACGGCAGGGCCTCAAGCATACCCTCTCCGGTTAACAGCATGATGGATGCGTTCGCGGCTGACTTTCGCCCCGGATGCGACATCAATCTGGGAGTCGGCTATGTCAATGAACGCACCATCCCGGCCGGCCTCTTCATTGACGAGCTTCAGCAGGTAGTTGCCGACCCGATGCGCCATAAAACGCCGTTCAACTACGGAGGGCCCCGGGGTTCAGCACGCCTGGTTGAATCCATCCGCGACTTTATCATTCGCACCGGCCGCGGCGGACTGACGCGCGATCATCTATGCGACCGGGACATCATCATCGGTGCCAGCGGGGTCACCAGCCTGCTTGAAGCCATGGCGCAGGTGCTGAAACCCGGCATTGTGGTGACCAGTGACCCCATGTATTATATCTACTGCAATCTGCTGGAGCGCATGGGCTTTGAGGTCATCGCCATACCCGAAGACGAGTGCGGCCTGCGCACTGATCTGCTGCGCGAACGCCTTGAGCAGCTCGGCGGACGCCGCAGCAATATCAGCTTTTTCTATATCGTGTCCGTCAACAATCCGACCTCCACGATACTTTCAAACACGCGGCGGCAGGAAATTGTTGCAGCAGCGGCCGCACTTTCATACGAGCAGCGGCGAAAAATCCCCGTGCTCTTCGACACCGCCTATGACGACATCGTCCATGATCCGGCCCGTGCAAAACCCCTGTCAGCCCTGCTGTTTGACGAGCCGGGGATTGTATGTGAGGTCGGCAGCCTTTCAAAAATCCTCTCGCCCGCCCTGCGCATCGGATACCTGATCGCTAGCCCGGGCCCGCTCTTAAACGCGCTCATCCAGAAAACAGCTGATACGGGTTTCAGCGCGCCGCTGTTCTGCCAGGAAATCGCAAGCCGGCTGCTTGATGCTCATATTGAAAAGCAGCTCGCCCGTGTTAACCGGGGATACCGCGAAAAGGCCCATGCGGTCAGGGGCTGGATTGAACGTGAACTCGGCCCCTGGCTTGAAAACTGCACCGGCGGCAGCGCAGCGTTTTATTTCTATTTGACGCTCAAGGATATCGCGACTGATGAATCTTCGCTGTTTTTCAAATACCTGACCCGCACCACCGGCAATCCCGACATCGACGGGCAGGATTCAAACAAAAACGCACGGGTCCTGTATATACCGGGCTGCCACTGCGTTCATCCGCACGGGGAACTGCGTGCGCACGGCCTGCGCCAGCTGCGCATATCCTACGGTTTTGAAGAGCCGGAACGCATTGAGCAGGCAGTCAGGATCATGCGCGAGGCCGCCTGCTTCTGCGAGAAGGCCGTTCCTGCTCCCGGCTGATCGATGCGTTTCAAACCCCGCCGATAAAAAAAGAGACCCCGAAGGGTCTCTTTTTTTATCCAGAAGCTGAAAGTTTTCTTTAAAACTTGAAGACCAGGTCAAGCTGAAAGACATCATCGTCAACACTTGCGCCCCGGAGCTGCTCGCTGGCGATATAGGTAGTGGCGATCTCGATATAATCCCTCAGCCCGTAGGTAAGATTGGCACGAATGGCTTTCATGTTGGTCCCGCCGCCGAACGTATCGGAATCAGGCAGTATATCCAGCCATGCATTGCGCTCAAGCCGGCCATAGGCCAGGCCGGCCTGCCACAGGCCCTGCTTAACCTTCTCGTGGCCGATCTTAATACCGTAGCCGTACCCGCTGTCATCCCTGCTCGTGGTGCGGTTATCGACGTAGTCACCGTAGACGGACACAAACGGCATGAAGGCGATGCCGGTGTTATAGCCCAGCTCACCCGTCACCACGTATGAGTCATAATCCTCAGCCAGCACGCCGCCGTCGCGCGTATTAGTATTGCTTGAATAATCAAGCAATGTCCCCTCGACATTCGAGAACTGATACAGACCAACCGCGTTCTTGAAATAGGCCTGCTTGCCGAGGTTGACCTTGTAGCCGGGCTGCGCAACCCACATGACCGGATCGTCCGACCTGCTGCTGATTTCATCAATGATCCAGAAGCCGCTGGTCATGAACAGCTCGAACCCGTCGAACTTGCGGTTCATGAGCGCCGAGACACCCTGGGGCCGGATGTCGCTGTCCCACAGGTAGGAGCCGCCCGGCAGCCAGAGGGGGTTAGGCATCTGTCCGCCAAGCAGCTGCAGCCAGGCCAACGACTTGGGCTTGTAGGATGCATAGGCGTAATCAAGCCTGATGTCAGGCGTTTCAAATGAGTTGGTGAAACTCTGGTTGGTGCTGCGCGGATCATTGGAGCCGCTGGCAAGACCGTAGCCCACTTCGAATTGATCGTCGAGCTTTGTCACAAAGCCGAGGCGATAGCGGTAGCGGCCGCGATGGCGGTCTGAATTTCCGTCACGCTCGCCCGATTCATAGCGCAGGCGGAAATCCCCCTTGAACTGGGTGTTTTTGATAAAGTTCGGCAGTGCCAGTGTCGAGACGATGTCCTTGGTCTCTTTGTCTTTTTCAGCTTTTTGAACACTCAAAATGAGGTCGCCGTCCTTCCTGCTCAATACACCTTTTTCAACCAGCTTGTCCACCAGCATGTCCATCTCGCCCGCCATAACAGGCGCCTGGAACAAAAACAGAGCCATCGTCACAATGATGCTGATAATTTTTCTTTTCTGCATGTCTTCCTCCTTGTACATGTACACCAGTTTACTGTTTCATCTACACTGCAATACATACGTGCATGCAGGTGCCGAAAGCACATGCTGCCGCTGCTACTTCTGCTGCCGCACATTCCCCATGCATTCCTCCTTTCCGTGCAAACCGCTGCCGATTAATAGACTCAATACAAACACGAAGGCTTGTTTTTCATGAAATCATAGACCCGTTTTTTTAATATTGAGACAAGCACCCGGTTAAATTTCAGTTAAAACATCTCTTTCTGCCGGGCATAGATTGTTGAGCAAACCATTGCGTGCGACCTGCGTGAAAAATTTTTGGCCAAAAAAAAAGAGACCTCGAAAGGTCTCGTGTTCACTGCCCGCGTTCGATGTTTTATAAAATCCCGGCGTCGCCATACACGCAACGGCCGGTTCGGCACGGCAGGCGCAGGGAAGTCAGACTAACCGCAGGCCCGCTGCTTCCAACGAGTACAGGGAAAGAGGGGAACGTCTCTTTAGCGTGAAATCAAAAAAAGTCCCGTCTGCGCGAACAGGTTCGGAAGGAAAAACAGCCTGCGTGAGGATCCCAGAAAAAACATCTTTTCAATCCGTATACGGTGCCGGCTGCAATAGGCGATAAAATCATAAATGCTCAAAAAATGGAGATTGGGCGTGTTGTACCATTCATACGGAAGCGACGGGGTTACCGGCGTGCGGCCCCTGAAAAAGATTTGCGCCCGGGCTTTATAATAGGCAAAATTCGGAAACCCGATAATGACTTTGTGTGCAACCTGCAGGGACTGCGCAAGAACTGCTTCGACATTGCGCACCTGCTGCAGGCTTTGATTGAGAATAATATAATCAAAGGACTTGTTTTCATAGTCGACAAGCCCGTTATCAATATCGCCGTGCAGCACGCAAAGGCCTTTGGCCACGCAGGAATACACTGCCTGATCATTGATCTCGATGCCCTGCACATGCGCTTTATTCTGCCGCTCAAGCAGCTGCAGAAGACCGCCGCTGCCGCACCCCAGATCAAGCACGGATGCATGCGTGCGAACCAGGCCGGCAATGATGCGGTAATCAAGCGGGTATTCAGATTTCATATACATCTCCGGCCGTGTATCCGCTTGAAACCCGTTTAAGAAAATGTGTAATGAGATGAGCCTCCTGTTCAATTTCAACCAGGAACGCATCATGGCCGTAGGTCGAGTCTATCTCGCAATAGGTCGCATTCACGCCGGCGATCTTGCAGGCCCGCACGATTTCCTGCAGCTGCCAGATCGGATACAGCCAGTCGGACCTGAACCCGATGACGAGCAGCTTTGCGCCGATGCCCCTGAACACTTCCTGCAAAGGGCGCTCCGCGGTAAGATCGAAAAAGTCCATGGCTTTCGTGATATAGAGATAGGAGTTCGCGTCGAAGCGCTTCACAAAACTGTCGCCCCGGTGCTGAAGATATCCCTCCACCTCGAAATCAGCCCTGAACTTGAACGGATCCTTGTCGTCTTTCTGCTGACGGCCGAATTTTTCGAGCATGGAGACTTCGCTCATGTAGGTAATGTGGCCGACCATGCGCGCCACGGCCAGTCCTTTTAACGGACGCCGCTCTCCATAATAGTTGCCGTCCTGCCAGTGATGATCCGCCATGATGGCCTGCCTGCCGACTTCGTTGAATGCTATCTGCTGGGGCGAATGTTTTGCGGCTGTTGCAATCAGTATGGCGCTCTCCACCCGGCCGGAAGCGCTGTGCAGCCACTGAAGCGCCTGCATGCCGCCCATGGAGCCTCCCACAACCGCGCGCAGCCGCCCGATGCCCAGATACTGAATAAGCAGCTGCTGCGCTTTGACCATGTCCCCGATCGTTATCAGGGGAAATCTCAGGCCGTAGGGTTCACTTGTTGCCGGGTTTATCGATCCGGGCCCTGTCGAACCCCTGCAGCCGCCCAGAACGTTTGAGCAGATAATAAAATATTTGTGCGTGTCAAAGGCCCTGCCCGGCCCCACCAGATCATGCCACCAGCCGGGCTTGTGTTCGCCCGCATGATAGCCCGCCACATGCGCATCGCCTGACAGGGCATGGCAGATAAGCACGGCATTCGACCTGTCGTGGTTGAGCGTACCGTAGGTTTCATAGGCAAGCGTCACCGGCCCCAACTTCTCGCCGCTTTCAAGCTCGAGCTTTTCGGTGACGGTCGCGTACTGTGTTTCGACAATGCCCAGTGCGGCGTTGGCCTGCTTCATGGTGCGATCATTCTCTACCGCGGTCCGGCTGTTTCTATTATGAAATGAGAAGTTGTTTACACCGGCTGTTCAAAAATGGTCCGATGAAATGCACGCAACATCATTTGTAGGGGCAGGCCCCTGTGCCTGCCCAGTTGGTTAATGTCATACCGCAATATCCTGAAACAGCACCGTCGAAAGATAGCGCTCGCCGGCATCAGGCAGAATGACCACAATCGTCTTGCCCGCAAACTCATCCTGCGCGGCAAGACGCAGAGCCGCGGCAGCTGCGGCGCCGCAGGAAATACCGCACAGAATTCCCTCCTCCCGCGCAAGCCTGCGCGAAAATTCAACCGCCTCAGCGCTGTCGACCTGCTCAACGCGGTCGACGATAGAGAGATCGAGCGTGTCAGGGATAAACCCGGCGCCAATGCCCTGTATCTTATGGGGCCCGGGCTTGAGGTCCTGCCCCGCAAGCCGTTGCGTTATAACCGGGCTTTCCTGCGGCTCAACGGCGACTGAAATGATCTTTTTGCCTTTTGTGTTTTTAATATAGCGGGAAACACCGGTAATGGTGCCGCCGGTACCCACGCCCGACACAAGCACGTCGACAGCTCCGTCGGTATCGTTCCAGATTTCCGGGCCCGTGGTTTTCTCGTGAATCGCCGGGTTAGCCGGGTTTTTAAACTGCTGGGGCAGAAAATATTTCTTGGTATCCGACGCTGCAATCTCCTCGGCGCGCCTGACCGCGCCCTTCATGCCCTCGGCCCCGGGTGTCAGCACGATGGAAGCGCCGAAGGCCGCCAGCACGCGCCGGCGCTCGATGCTCATGGTTTCAGGCATGGTAAGCGTGAGCTTATAGCCGCGGGCAGCGGCCACATAGGCAAGAGCAATGCCGGTATTGCCGCTGGTGGGCTCGACTATTTCCACGCCCGGTTTAAGAAGACCCTTGCTTTCAGCGTCCCAGATCATGGCAGCACCGATACGGCATTTGACCGAGTAAGCCGGATTTCTTCCTTCGATTTTCCCAAGAACAGCAGCGGCCCTGATTCCTTCGGTAAGCCGGTTGAGCTTCACCAGCGGCGTGTTTCCGATTGACTGTGAATTATCGTCGAATATGCGTGCCATGGCCTTCCTCCTCTATACTGTGATTTGCAGGGCATGACTGATGTCGGCAATACGTTGATCGAGCACGCCACATCCACGGGAAACAATTTCCAGTACACCCCTGTTGGTTGTTTATGAGTCGTTAACTGCTGGTGTTTATACATTATTTTGCACACCAGTGACTAATCTAATTTCAGGTTGACAAAATAGTCTATTAATTCTATAGATATAATAGATTTTCGGTATTGTCAAGAATAAATTATTTTATATGTGTTCATTGGACAGACATGATGGAGTGCAACCAATCAGGGTAGCACCTTCATTATTTAATGATAGTGTGAGATGAGTAGCCACCCGTGCTCCGGCTTTTGACCGCGCTTTAGCGCTGCAGATGCTGAACAGGGCGCGAAACTTTTTAAAATAAAAAAAATCACTGTCGTTGCATTGCTCCGTCACTCATAACGATATTATACATGCTTGAGACACTATGCTTTTAAATGAGCACCTTACGCGAAATGAATTGCTGGGCCTGCTTGGGTCCGGTCGCAGCAGCGAAGATTCGCAAAATCTCTATGATGCCGCCTACCATATAAAGCTGCAGCATGTGGGCGCAAAGGTTTATTTCCGGGGACTTATTAAATTCAGCAACATCTGCGAAAAAAACTGTCTGTACTGCGGCATCAGGAAAGACAATCCCGGCCAGCAGCGCTACATGATGAACAAAAAGGAAATACTGGACGCCGCGCTCTGGGCTTATGATAAAGGCTACGGCTCAATCGTGCTGCAGTCTGGCGAGCGCACGGACCCAGAATATATTGGCTTTGTCGCCGGGGTCATCGAATCAATCAGCAAACATACTGCCGGCCGGCTCGGTATAACGCTCTCTCTTGGAGAGCAGGACCGCCGTACCTATGAGCGCTGGCGCGAAGCTGGCGCGCACCGGTATCTGCTGCGCATTGAAACATCTAACCCTGAACTGTATGCAAAGCTGCACCCCGCGGACCACAGCTTCACAAGAAGGGTAGCTTGCCTGCAGAACTTGAAAGATCTTGGATACCAGCTCGGCACGGGCATCATGATCGGCCTGCCGTTTCAAACGCTGGAACACCTTATCGATGATATTTTGTTTTTCGAGCGCATGGATATAGACATGATCGGCATGGGACCCTATGTCATCCATGAAGAAACACCCCTTGCCGGCGTTGCGGCGGGATTTGACAAGGAGCGCAATTTTGAACTGACTCTGGGAATGATCGCCCTGTGCCGCATCATGCTGCGCGATGTCAATATCGCCGCAACCACAGCGCTTCAGGCTGTTCACCCGCAGGGCCGCGAAATGGGCCTCCGTGCCGGGGCAAATATAATCATGCCCATTATTACGCCCAAAAAATACCGCGAGCATTACCAGCTCTACAATGACAAGCCATGTGTGAACGAGCAGGCGGACCAGTGCAAAGGCTGCCTTGAGGAACGCATCCGCTCGATAAAAGAAAAAATTGCCTATAATGCATGGGGTGACCCGCCGCATTATTTCAGAAGAACAAAAGCCGCCGCGCAATCGCAGCCGCAGAAAACAACCGGGGCAGCATGAAAGCAGTTGGCCTTCTTTCCGGCGGCCTTGACAGCACCCTTGCCGCGCGGCTCATGATCGAGCATGGCATTGAAGTGCATGCCATAAATTTCACCTCGCCGTTTTGTCAGTGCACGCCGAAAAACTCCTGCTGCGCCTCCGTTGTGAGCGCAGTGCGCCAACTGGGAAACATACCACTTCAGCGGGTAGTCCTGGGCGAAGAATATCTTCAGATGATAGCAGCTCCGAAGCACGGCTACGGCCGCGGCATGAACCCCTGCCTTGATTGTCGCATCATGAAAATCATAAAGGCGGGGCAGTATATGCGCGAGATCGGGGCATCGTTTCTTTTTACCGGCGAGGTTCTGGGTCAGCGCCCCATGTCGCAGCATCGTCGGGCGATTGATATTATCGACCGGGAATCGGGTCTGGGCGACCTGACGGTGCGGCCCCTGTCGGCCCGCCTTTTTCAGCCCACACTGCCCGAGCGTGAAGGCTGGATAGACAGGCAAAAACTGCTCTGTATCCAGGGACGTTCCCGAAAGGAACAGATCGGGCTTGCCCGCGAAAAAAGCATTACCGATTATCCCTGCCCTGCCGGCGGCTGCCTGCTCACGGACGGGCATTTTGCAGATCGCATACGGGACTACCTGCAGCACGTTCCGCAGCCCCGCCTTGAGGATATGGCCCTTTTAAAAACAGGCCGCCACTTCCGCCTTCCTAACGATGAAAAGGTGATTGTCGCCCGCGATGAGGATGAAGGCGTACGCTTGACGCAACTCTGCAGGCCCGAGGACTATCTGCTGACACCGGACAATTTTTCAGGCCCCGTGGTGCTTCTGCAGGGCTCTGATATCGACGCAGCGGTTGAGCAGCTTGTGCGCTATACCCGAAAGCGGCCTGAAGCCGTCATGGTAATTGAGTGCCGGCATTTGGGCTCATCCTTTTTCATAAACGCGTCTGCAGAAACGCCAATAGTTCATATTCACAATCACGGTGTATAATGGTATCGTTTTAACAAACAGTTAACCGTATTTCGAACAAACCAAAAGCTCGGAGACTCACATGGCAAAACTTGATACCCTGCTGGCACAGGCCGGATCCCGCTGGGATGAAAAAACCGGCGCTGTTTCCATGCCGGTCTATTACAGCTCAACATTTCGCCATCCGGGCCTGGGGCAAAGCACGGGATATGATTATTCACGCACAGCAAACCCTACCCGCTCCGTGCTGGAACAGACCCTGGCCCTCGCCGAAGGCGGAACTCCGGCGCGCGCGTTTGCCTTTTCCTCAGGGCTTGCAGCCATCGACGCCATAGCGCGACTTTTTAAACCCGGCGACCGGATTGTGGCAACGGAGGATCTTTACGGCGGAACATATCGCCTTTTTGAAAAAATTTTTCGGCTTTATGGTATTGAATTCGTGTATGTAAACACTGCTGATACGGCAGCGGTGCAGCAGACTTTTACCGCAGAGGTTGCCGCCGTCTTTGTGGAAGTTCCCAGCAACCCCCTGCTGAACGTAGCCGACATACGCACCATTGCTGATCTTGCCGCACGCAAAGGTGCATTGACAATCGTCGACAACACCTTCCTGACCTTCTGCCGACAGCGGCCCTTGGAGCTTGGCGCGGATATAGTCGTGTACAGCGCGACCAAATATCTCGGCGGCCATGACGATGTGGTGGCGGGCATTGCAATCACGGCAAAGCCTGATCTTGCTGAAAAAATCGGCTTTATGCAGAATGCCGCCGGCGCAATCCTGGGGCCGCAGGACTCCTGGCTTTTGCTGCGCGGGCTTAAAACCCTGCCCCTGCGGCTTGCCCGGCAGGAGGAAAACGCCCGTGCGCTTGCCCGCTGGCTTGCACGACACCCGAGGGTGACAAATGTCTTTTATCCCGGCCTCCCGGAGCACCCGGGCCACGAGCTGCTCAAGCGACAGGCCTCGGGCTTTGGAGCCATGGTGTCGTTTGAAGTAGATGATCCTGAAATGATCAAGGGCATCCTCGCAGGCGTACAGGTATTTATGTTTGCCGAAAGCCTCGGCGGCGTGGAATCGCTGATCACCTTCCCGGCCGTGCAGACCCATGCCGATATAGCCCCCGATGTGCGTGAACGGCTCGGCATCAATAACCGGCTGCTGCGTCTCTCGGTGGGTATTGAAGACATTGACGATCTGTGCCGGGATCTCGAGGAGGTGCTGACATGAGCGGTAAAGACTATACGACGCGCCTGGTGCATGCCGGCCCCGACCGCGACCCGCATACCGGAGCCTCAAGCATCCCGATTTACCAGGTCTCAACCTATCATCAGGCCGATCCCGAGCATCTGGGCCGCTACGATTACGCCCGCAGCGACAATCCGACCCGCGAAGCCCTCGAACAGGCAATCGCCGAGCTTGAAGGCGGCACGCGCGGCTGTGCGTTCGCCTCGGGCATGGCAGCCACGTCAACGGTGCTCATGATTTTCCAGGCAGGCGACCACCTTGTGGTCGGCGAAGATATTTACGGCGGGACGTACCGCGTACTGACCGCGGTGTTCAAACGCTGGGGTCTTGAGAGCACATTTGTTGACAGCACGGAGCCGGATCAAATCCGCGCTGCGATCACACCGAAAACAAAAGCCGTTTTTGTTGAAACGCCTTCGAACCCGACGCTGAAAATAACCGACCTTGCCGCTGTTGCGGAAATCGCCCGCTCACGCGGCCTGCTTGCAATCACCGACAACACCTTCATGTCGCCCCTGCTGCAGCGGCCGCTGGAACTGGGCTTTGATATCGTCGTGCACAGCGCGACAAAATTCATCGGCGGTCACAGTGATCTCATCGCCGGGCTTGCGGTTGCAAAGGATGCTGAGGTCGGCCGGCGCATCCGCCATGTACAAAACGCATTCGGCGCAATACTGGGTCCGCAGGACTCATGGCTGACACTGCGGGGGCTCAAAACCCTCGGCGTGCGCCTGCAGCAGCAGCAGGAAAGCGCAGAAAAAATCGCCTGCTGGCTGTGCGGCAGGCCTGAGGTGAAAAAAGTCTACTACCCGACCCTTGACGGCCATCCGGGCCGCACTATACACCTGCGCCAGGCTGCAGGCGGCGGTTCGGTCGTCTCCTTTGAACTTGCGACAAAAGAGCAGGCCGTGCAGCTGATGAAAAACGTGAAACTGCCGCTGGTGGCCGTGAGCCTCGGCGGTGTGGAAAGCATTCTCTCCTATCCGGCCACCATGTCGCATGCGGCCATGCCCGCCGGCGAGCGCGCGGCCCGCGGCATCACCGACGGACTGGTGCGCCTCTCAGTCGGGCTGGAAGCAGCTGATGATTTAATTGCCGATGTTGAGCAGGCGCTCGAAAAAGCGCACCGGCCGCAATAGAGCATATAAAAACTGTGTACGCGGTGTCGAGACTGTGTCGCAATGCGCGAAGCGTCATTCTGAGAAGCCAAAGGCGCCGAAGAATCTCTGTTTGTATATAAACTGACTGCGTATGCATAAGCAGAGATTCTTCGCTTCGCTCAGGTTGACATGCATTTTTTTTAATTGCGACACAGTCTCGTCATTTCGAACCCGCCGCAGGCGGGGAGAAATATTTAAAATCAAGATTGCTCACATTCGTTCGGAAATGACACAATGGTAAAACGGGGCTGGTAACATATGTAATCCGTTCATGCTTCGACAGGCTCACCACGAACGGGTGTAAATCCTTCTTTAAAAGCGCTACAGGGCGGCTGTGCACTCGATTTCAACCAGGGCGCCCCTGGGAAGGTTCGAGACTTCAACGGTTGAGCGCGCCGGCCGGTGGCTGCCGAAAAATTCGCCATAGACCGTATTAACGGCTGAAAAATTTTCTATGTTTTTCAGGAAAATAGTCGTCTTTACGACCCTCTCCACGGATGATCCCGCCGCTTCAAGCACAGCCTTCATGTTTGCGAGTGCCTGCCGGGTCTGGTTGTCGATGCCTTCGGCAAGCGATCCGCTCTCCGGTTGCATGCCGAGCTGACCGGAGCAGAAGACAAACGAATGGGCGGCAACAGCCTGTGAGTACGGTCCGATTGCCTCGGGCGCCCTGTTGGTATGAATTTTTTTCACCATATACCTCCTCACTAAAACATTTTTTGTTTTACTATAACCGCATATACAATGTCATTTCGACCGAAGGGAGAAATCTTGTTTTTAAGATTTCTCAGTCGCCTTTCCATCCTTAGCAGGCTACTGCAAGGGTGGAAAGTCCATGGTAATCTTCTAACCTCGCTATCCACTGCTGGACAGCATACCATGGATCTGCCAAAAAAAGAGCTCCATGCGGGTCTCTTTTCCTTAGCAGGGATACAGCGCCCCCTTTAAAACTTGAAATTAACCTAAACCGGCAGGTTGTCCTCATCCTTGTGGGACCCCGTAAGGGGGCTGTTGCGATAATCATTGGTCGTGAAATCAAGATTATCCATCAACCCGCAGGTGAGCCTCAGGATGTATGCCTCAACGTTGGTCTGACCCCGTACGTATCGGCATCCGGGAAAAGGCTGCCGACCGGGGTCATACGCGTTTTAATGGAAAGGAACCTGATCATTAGTCTGTCGCTTTTGACAACGGGGTGGTCAGGTATCGTTCTCCTGAATCCGGGAACATGACAACGACTAATTGGCCCTGCCGTTCCGGGCGGTTTGCAACCTGCAGTGCGGCCCACAAGGCGGCGCCGCAGGAAATGCCGCAGAGGATGCCCTGCTGTCGCGCCACATTCCGCGCCGTTTTGATGGCGTTTTCATCTGTCACACGAATAACTTCATCCAACAGGCGGCGATTAAGCACGCCCGGGATAAATCCGGCGCCGATTCCCTGGATGCGATGCGGCCCGGCCCGGCCGCCCGACAAAACAGGCGATGAGTCCGGCTCCACGGCCACGATTTGAACGGAAGGCTTGCGGGCTTTGAGCACTTCGCCTACCCCGGTAATCGTGCCGCCGGTGCCGACACCGGCTACAAAGACATCCACTTTCCCCTGCGTATCGGCCCAGATTTCCTCCGCCGTTGTTTCGCGATGCACCTGAGGGTTGGCCGGATTCTCAAATTGCAGAGGCATAAACGTGTCCGGAAGGGTGCGCAACAATTCGCGGGCCTTGTCAATGGAGCCCTTCATCCCGGCGGGCCCCGGGGTCAGCACCAGTTCAGCCCCGAGCATCTGGACAAGCTTGCGGCGTTCGATGGTCATGGTTTCCGGCATGGTGAGGATCAGCCGATAGCCTCGCGCAGCGCAGGCAAACGCCAACCCGATGCCTGTATTGCCGGACGTCGGTTCGATGACTGTCATGCCCGGTTTCAATCGTCCGTCGCGCTCGGCCGCTGTCAGCATCGCCGCGCCGATCCGGCATTTGACGCTGTTCATAGGATTAAACGACTCCAGTTTGGCGGCCACAGTGGAGCCGTTGTCAGTCACATTCCGCAATCGCACCAGCGGCGTGTGGCCGATGGCCTGGGTGATGTCGTCGTGAATGCGGCCCCGAAAAAGCTTATTCCCTTCATGGGGGGGATCATGGGTTGCGCTCATTTTAGTATTCCTTTCGAAAATTCAACACCTGCTGACTCCCGCAGTCTGCTTAAATGCTCCAGTCACACAAGTGTTCGGCATCATGCCGATAGATGGCCAGTACCCGTTCGCGGATTCCGGTCAATTCCGGATCGCCACGCCGCCGCGGACGGGGAACGTTCACCGGAATCAAGTTACGGATCGTGCCGGGCAGGGGCGAAAACACAATGATTTCGTCCGACAAATAGACCGCTTCGTCAATATCGTGCGTCACCAAAACCACCGTTTGCCGCGTGCTCGTACAGAGTTCCTGCAGATCTTCCTGCAGACGCTCGCGCGTTTGGGCGTCCACAGCGGCAAAGGGTTCGTCCATCAGGATAATGCGCGGCTCGACCGAAAGGGCTCGCGCGATGGCCAGCCGCTGCCGCATCCCGCCGGAGAGCTGCGCGGGATACTTGGTTTCGGAACCGGCGAGTCCCACCTGTGCCAGATACTTCTTCGCCAGCTCGTCGCGTCGGGCTCGCGGGGTGCCTCGCAACTTAAGCGTGAAGCGCACGTTTTGAATTGCGGTCATCCAGGGGAAGACTGCGTAATCCTGAAAAATCATCGCGATATCGTGTTTCGGGCGGTCGCGCAACAGACTGTTGGCGATCGGGGACAGAAAACGGTAGCGGCGGCGATAGGCCTCCATTTCCTTGCGCGAAGAGGGTAATGGCTCCAGTACCCTTCGTCCGTCAATCCAGACCTCTCCCTCGCTGGGCGCCTGCAGACCGGCCAGAATTTCCAGAAACGTGGACTTCCCGCAACCGGTTGGCCCGACCAGCGAGATGAAGCGGCCCTCCGGAATCTGAAGCGACACCGACAAAACGGCGGTAAGGCCATCCGCAGTGCGATCGTCATTAACTACTGAAAAGAATTTGGTTATGTTTCGGGCTTCAATCACGCATCACCGTCCCACGCGCCACAGCGCGAGCTTTGCTTCAACATATTTCATGACCTCAATCAGGAACCATCCGATCGCGCCCAGAATGACCATGCACACGACCATGCGATCCATCTGGAAAAACTCTTTCGATTCAAGCAGCATATAGCCCAGACCGGAGCGACCACCGTGCATTTCGGCGATTATGAGCATCACCAGCCCCAGGGCGATGCCGATCTTTATCCCCATGATAATGGGGCCGAGCGCATGCCAGATGTACACGCTGCGGATCAGGGTCCATTCACTGGCGCCGAATACCCGGGCGGATGCCAGATAACGCGGATCGGTTTCCTTGACTCCCTGATAGGTGTTGAACAAAATCGGATAAAAAGCGCCCAGAAAGATCAGATAGGTCTGCATCGGCAGTCCGACGCCGAGGACAATAATGGTTATCGGGACCCAGGCAGGTGGCGGAACCGGTGCCAGCAGCTGAAACAGCGGAAGCGCGTGCTTGCGGAGGAAAAGATTCCAACCCATCAGCACGCCGATCGGCAGCGCTGTAAAAAGGGCGAAAAACATGCCCAGCGCAAAGCGGACCAGACTGATGGCGATATGCCCCCATAAGCCATGGTTCACGAACATGTCCCACATCGTCATCGCCACCCTCGACAGCGGTGGCACGAGTGTGTCGGGAACCCAGCCTTGTCGAGGCGCCAGTTCCCAAAGCGCCAGCAAAGGAACCAGGACGCTCGCAAACTCGATCGTCACCAGACCGCCGAAAGCCGTTTTGAGAAAAAAACTGAGCTCACGCAAACCCGACATACCGGGCGTGGCGCCGTATTTTTTCCAATGCCGATTCAACATAAAGACATCCCATCAGTGTGCATGAGGTTCCTTCCCATGCGAGCAGTTGTCGCCGCTGTCTTCCGGATGGCACGGAGCTTCATGCTGCGTGAGAACTCCCGCTGCCGGTTCTGTGATGTGATCCCCCAAAGCCTGTCGTTGTTCAGCCGAGAGCATCGAAAAACCGGCTACGGGAAACGTCTCCAGATTTTCCCGTGGGATCCGCGTGCGTCGGCTGATCACATGCCGGGCCTCGGAAGACTTGGCCGTCGAGGCATCCCGTAATGAAGCGACCAGCGCGCTCAGCGAATCCGGATCCATCCCTGAGCGCACGACCAGAACCCATTCTATTTGGGCCGCGGTAGCGGGACAGCACAGGTCTTTGCCGCTCACATCCCAGTTCTGATATAGAATTTTATGACCCAGCGCCACGCTCAGCAGCGCATATGCGCCCTGAGTCAGGATGGCATCCACTTTCTTCGCTTCCAGAGCGGACGCCATATCTTCAAAGCTCAGATAAACGAAGCGCGGGGCTTGTGTATCGACACCGAGCCGCTGCGCATCGGATTGAAATTGATGGAACAGGCGGCAGCCGGCGGATTGAACGGCCACGCTATAGCCGGCCAGATCATCCAGCCGAAGGTTCAAATCCTTGCGCAGAACCAACGTGGCCCCATAGGGAAAATCAACACCGCCAATCGCGTGAAAACCGGGGTTTCTCAAAAACGAACGGGCCTTGGCTGTTTCGATCAAACCGGAGTCCAGTTCGCCGGCCAGCAATGCCAGGCCGATATCGCCGGAAGATCCGAAAGAGATGGATCGAAAGGGCGCAGGCGGTCCGCCCGCCTCGGCCCGGGCCTCCGCCACATACAGCGCGGCAGCCAGCGGATTGTTCACAAAGCCCAGGCGGACCCGGCCATCATCATCCGGCCGCTCCCGGGTGCATCCAACGGCCGGCAGCACACTCAGAAAAGCCACAACGATCATCATGAAAAGCCCGCCCTTTGGTTGCATTCAGATTCCTCCACCCTGTTCAAAAATATCCGCCATGCTCTGAATGGCTGCATCCTCATCAATGCCACCGGCCTCGATTTCAAGACACGTGCCTTGTACAGCACCCAGCATCAGGAGTTCCAGAATGGAGCATGCATCAGCCTCTGGGCAACCCTTGCAGTGGATAGTAATGCGAGATTCATGGCTTTGCGCCGCCTTGACCACGCGGGCTGCCTCTCGGCAATGCAGCCCATGCTCCTGTTGTACCGTCACCGTCAGACTTTTCATTTTCACGTCTCCGCGGTCTCTGGGGCAAGTCGACAAAGGCGACGCCCCGCCGACGAACCGGCGGGGCGGACAGCCTCGAATCACTTACCCCACGTAATACCCTTGAACTCCGGCGCATACAGCGACAGGCCGGGATTCTCTTTAATGCTTCCCTGTGCGACCAGATCATCTGCCAGATCACTCAGGCCTGCCACTTCCAATTTTGTCTGGAATTTGAGCCGGTGATTGCCATGACGAATGGCATCGGCCGGAGCGCCCGTGTACTTTGCAGCGATGGCCACGACTTCGTCACCGGCCGGGGCGGCCAGGATAAACTTATTCGCCTCTGCGATAGCCTCGATGAACGCCTTCAGCGCGGCGGTATTCTCCTTGATAAACGCCGTGCGGGCGTTTATCGTCCGGCAAGGTATGCTCGCCGAGGCATTCGGGAACAGGATCTTATAGCCTTTGAGTTCCGCGATACTCACGTGCGGCTCCTCCAGAATAGCTCCATCCACGGCTTTCGCTTCCAGCGCGGCAATGGCCGGGCCGCCCGCCAGTTTCTCCAGAGCAAACGGACTGTTGGCCTTGCGGGCCTGCTTGGTGATGCTGATAACCGCCTCGCATGTGGGCGAAATGCCGGCGATCCGCTTGTCTTTCAGGTCCGTCCATTCCTTGATAGGCGAATCAGGCGAGACGACCAGAACCGAAGTGCAAGGCTTCTTTACCTGCGAAATAATCTGAATCGGCGCGCCGTTGGCAATGGCTGCGATGGCGGCTGTTGGGCAAGCCCAGAAGACATCCGCCTTTCCTGAAACCAGCAGATCACGGGCAGCGGCCAGATCTACGACATCCACAATCTCAACGTCGAGTTTCCGCTTGGCGAAGTAGCCCTTCTCCTGCGCAACATAAAGGTTGAGATGATGGGTAGTTTTAGCGTCGGCCACTACAATTTTGGTGGGGGCAGATGCAGCGAATGCGCCTGTGGACCAGGTCAAAGCCGCGAGTGTTGCCGCCGAAGCGGCGATTTTCCTGAACGTACTCATGTGGATTTCCTTTCTGCGATAGTGTTGTGTTTCCATTGCAATCCTTCTCCTCTATAAAAAGCCCGCCGGTGGGCTTTGCCGAGTGTGCTGCTGCCGATTCAAAAGGCTCTCATGCCGCCCTGCTACTGATACGCTCCGCACTAAAATAAAACACCTCAAACATTGTAAATCTGCAGCTCCGTTGTATCCTTCCAGAAATCTCAGCTTATGTTTTAATTATTGATTTATTATCTACCTATTCTATAGAATAGGTAGATAATACCTGATCGATTTTTCTTTGTCAATAGAAAAACAAAAAATTTTATCCCATCTCTGTACCCATTGAAATAACCCGGTGAACCCCTCTGGTCGCTGGCCGGATTTCAAATGAGAGACGAATGCGGCTGAATGATGGCCGATGACGCCGGCAAAACCATGATTTTGATCAAAAACCAAGCGATTAAAAGATACGATCAGAATACAAAAGGTGCTCAAAATATCTTCGTCTTTTACTGATCTAATTATTTTGACAAACCCACTCTTTTAATATATTATTTCTATAGATTTAGTAGATGCTTAAATCGGGCCGCCGTGCAGATCTTTTATGTAGTGCAAGAGCCCTATGAAACAGGATTACACAAAGTAATTTTTTTAGATTAACTGGATATACCAGACGACTATTTAGAAGTAAGCAGGATCTCTTTTTGCATAGAAACTCATCGGCATGATTATAGGGCTATACTGTCCTACGAGTTTGTATCGCAACCCACGAAGGTAACCTATGAACAGGAAGGCTCATAAACCCGCACAGCATATAATCATTCAGGCGCATGGCGTTCTCAATACCCGATCATGCTGCTGCCCGGCAGCAGGCAATTGCCCGCTGGAGAAATTAAAAATTGCGCTTATCGGCGGTATGGGCCGCCTGGAGGCGCAGTATAGGTCCACCTTCGAGGCTTTGGGAGCTGAACTGCTTTTTCATGACGGCGTTATCGCCGGCGCGGGGGTCAACCGGTTGCGGGCGGCAGCCGGCAAAGCCGATGTGGTGGTCTTTATCACCCGGATCAACAGCCACTGTGCCCTTGAGGTAGTCAAAGGGCTGTGCAAAAAAAGCGGCAAGGCTTTCGTGGTGATGCGGGCGACTGGGCCGAAGCAGGTATCGCGCGGTGTTATTGAAAAACTCAGGAGCGGGTTCATCGGGTAGAGCAGCGGTTACAAATCTTTAGCCTTGACGGTTCGGCATGATTAGCAGATCACCTGTGCCATGCATGCAGTTATGTTTCTTTTTCAAATAGACACATGCATGAACATGCACCGCATCTAACGCAACCGGCTTTGCTTGCAGCGGACGATAATCCATAATCGTGCAGCAGTTCTGCAATTCGTTTATAGATTGCAATCATCTGCCGGTGATCAGGAGGCCACAGGCTGCTTAATGGCGTCCCCGGGATAGGCCGGAGCGGCAGCACATAGGGAAATACGCCGAGCCGGCAAAGCTTCTCGGCAATCCGTACAATTGAATCCGCATCTTCTCCAAGCCCGACAATAATAAAACTGCTCACCTGATTTGAACCAAACAGCTCAACCCCATACATGAATGCATCCATAAACCTTTGTATGCCACAACGGGACTTTGCCGGAGCGATGCTCTCCAGAATGCCGGGATCTCCGGTTTCAAGATGAAATCCGATGGTGGCCACGCCCGCCTGCTTCAGCTCATCCAGCAGTGAAAGATCCTTCGGCGGCATGAGTTGCACATGCACAGGCAAGCCGCTTCCCGCCGTTATGCTCTGCGCGCAGCGGGCAAGATGACCTACCGTATAGCTTTCATCACTGTGCATGCCGGTGGTAAGCGTTACATGTCTGACGCCATCACGTGCTGCCGCTTGTACCGCAACAGAGCCAAGCATATCGGGATCTTTTTCAAGAACCGTGGCTCCCCTGTCAAATGACAAGCCGATACCGCAGAATTTACAGGCCTGTTGCGTTTCCCAGTACACGCAATTCTGATACACCGTTGAAGCAAGGCAGTCGGCGCCATGCAGCAGCGCAATACTGCTGAATGATTCTCCCTGCGGTGTTGTTTCGTCATAAAAGTGCGGACGCACAGGAATTTCCACTTCAGCGATCGCGACCCCCTCACGACACACAACGGCGCCACCGGCTTGTGTCTGCAGGCTATAGGGCGATGACCCCACATAGTGGCTCTGCGTGGGTACGGTCAAAGCACGGCCCGCCATTCTGATGGTGCAGCCTTCTGCGGGCCCGGCACCGCCGTTTCTTGCCGGGAAATAAGGCGGCAGCCGTAGGCCGAAGCTCTGAAGTTCCACCTGAATGCTTCTCATGTCCATGGTAAAGCGCACCGTTGTGCTACAATCCAATGCATGCCTGAACTGCATGCTCAGTTTACGTGATAGTGAATAATTCGAACTCTCCCGAATGTTGCTCTCCCTCCGAAAATATTGTTGGTTCGACGTGTCCGGCAGCGCCAAACTGTTTAAAATCAAAAAGCTTCAGGTCCAAAAGATGCGACGGCACGACACGCCCCAGAGCCGCGAGCATGGTATCACGCAGCATGGGGATTTCCCCGGAAAGCTGGCTGACGAGTTCTTTGATGCGCCTGCGCTGCAGGTTGGGCTGGGAGCCGCACAAATCGCAGGGGATAATCGGGTAGTTCATATGCGCTGCAAACCCGATGATCTCAGATTCACGGCAGTAGACAAGAGGCCTGATCACCGTATTGCGGCCGTCGTCGCTGCGCAAGATGGGCGGCATGGTCTTCAGCGTTCCCGAGAACATGCAATTCATGAGAAAGGTTTCAATGATGTCGTCGGCATGATGCCCTAAAGCGATTTTGGAGCAGCCCAGCTCGACCGCGACATTATAGAGAATGCCGCGCCGCAGACGCGAGCACAGGCTGCAGGTGGTCTCGCCCTCAGGCACCTTCTCCTTGACGATGCTATACGTATCCTGCGAGATGACCCGATACGGCTGGTTCAACTGCTCAAGATAGTTTGGAATGACTGTTTCCGGGAAACCAGGTTGTCCCTGATCAAGGTTGACGGCGATGATCTCAAAATGCACGGGAGCCCGTGCCTGAAGGTCCCGCAGCAGGGTAAGCATGGTATAGCTGTCTTTGCCGCCGCTCAGGCAGACCATGATCCGGTCGCCATCGACGATCATGCTGAAATCTTCGATCGCCGTTCCGACCCGGCGCAGCAGTTTTTTATGCACTGATTGAAAGCTGCTCATATGCCACGGAGGTTGCTGCAGGGAACCTCGCAGAAAGCTGTTATTTTTTCCTTATCCACAGGGTTTTTTCTCCTCCTTGTTCAGCCGGGTTGCAAATGACCTCCCCCAGGTCCTGCAACTCCACAGATCGCGGCACATTAGTAAACGACGGCGCATAATCAAGTATGACCTTGAGGATCTGGCCTCGCTCCAGCCGTTCGAGTTCAAGCTTCGTGTATACGAAGGTCATGGGGCATTTTCTGCCGCGCAGGTCGGCGGTCGCATCAACCGCTGTCTCTGCCGCGGTGCAGGGTACGCCTTTATTTACAACAGAAGTGGCTGTCATGTATGCACTCTCCGGTTTTTATGCTTTTTGAGAATCCAGGTGACACATAGTCACGCAGGCCCCATAATCAAATGTTTTATAAAAGGGCTCCCGCGGTTGGGCACAGGCAGCGCATCTGGGCAGGCCTGCGATGTCGAGAACATCAAATGAGCAGTCGATAAGGTTGAACATCAAGAGCTTGTCGGTATGAAGTTTTCCGGCGCCGGTAATTGATTTAATGGCTTCATTTGCCTGTATCATGCCGGTCATGCCCGGAGCAGCTCCTATAACACCAGCCCCGGAACAGCTGTTCTGCGGGTCTTCTGGCGCGGGCTCGCGAAAGAGGCAACGCAGGCAGCTCGTTTTCCCGGGTGTGACGGATATGATCTGGCCGTGAAACTGCACGACCCCTGCAATGGTAAACGGAATACCCAGATGCACGCAGGCATCGTTCACAAGAAATTTAGCGGCCTGGCCGTCGCAGGCTTCGATAACATAATCGCTACCTGAAAGCAGGTCGGCAATATTATCTTTGTCCACAAACCTGCGAACGGCCTCCACAGTTACATCGGGGTTCATTGCTTCGATCTTTTCCTGTATGCTATCGACCTTGTAACGCCCCACATCCTTGGTGTGGTGCAGAAACTGACGCGGCAGGTTAGAAAGCTCAACCCGATCTGCGTCGATAATGCGTATAGTGCCGATTCCCGCTGCTGCAAGGGCCTGCGAAGCCGGGCATCCCAATCCGCCCGCTCCCACCACTGTCACCCGGGAGCCCAGCAGTTTCTTCTGACCCTGGCCGCCGATTTCCGCAAGCAGTATCTGTCGCGAATACCGGTCGATCTGGGCTTCCGCCAACGTTTTTATCCGTCGCATATTCTTCTCATGTCTGTTTCAATGTGCTGATCAACTCAACAAGCTTTCCAATAACATAATCGATATCATCTTTCACAATATATTTACCGAGCGTCAGCCGCAGCGATTCCAAGGCTTCCAGAGGGCTGAGCCCAATGGCGGTAAGTACGCGCGAAGGCTTTTCAGACTGCGTCGAGCACGCCGCTCCCGTCGAGCATGCGATACCGTACCGGTCCAGCAGCAGCATGAGCTCATAGCCGTTCACGCCGGGTATGCAGATATTGATATTGTTCGCAATCCGCCCAATGCGCGGTCCGTTCAGCCTGACGCCGACTATTGCTTGCAGCAGCCAGTCGATGGCATTATCTCTAAGTGCTTCCAGGCGGGCAGACTCCTGCGCCATGTCTGCAGCGGCAAGCTCAAGAGCTTTTGCCAGGCCGACAATCCCCGCCACATTTTCAGTAGCCGGCCGCAGCCCTGCCTCCTGCTTCCCTCCGTGCATCAGCGGCTGCAAAAGGGTATCGCCGTTGAACAGGTGCTTTCTTGCGTGCATTTTTGCGGCGGCAGCGGTTCGGTTAAGGCACAGCAGGCCTGTGCCCTTGGGGCCGTAGAATTTATGCCCCGAGGCCGAAAGCATATCTATTTTTTGCGACCGCATGTCAATAGGCAGCTTGCCAACCGCCTGCACCGCATCGGTATGCAGCAAAATACCTGCACTGTCCGCTACAGCTGCAATCGCCTCTATGGGCTGCACTGTACCGATTTCGTTATTTACATACTGTACACTTATGAGGACCGTATTGTGCCGTATGGCGGCCTCAACTCCAGCAGGATCAATGCGGCCTTCCGAATCCGCCGACAGGACCGTCAATTCATGGCCCAGGTTTTCAAGATACCGGCAGGTAGCGTAGGCCGACGTGTGCTCCATGACCGTGGTGATCATGTGGGCCGGCCGCACGGCTGCCGTTGACAGGCATCCCTGCAGGGCCATATTGTTCGACTCTGTGCCACTACTGGTAAAAAACACATCATCAAGCGCGCAGCCGAGTAAACATGCAACCGTTGCACGCGATTTCTCGAGCGCTTTTCGGGCCTGAAATCCAAACGCATGCAAAGATGAGGCATTGCCGAAATGCTCACTGAAATAGGGCAGCATGGCCGTAACCACCTCGGGCAGACACGGCGTGGTGGCTGCATAATCAAGATAAATCCGCCTCATGACATCCCTTATTCACAAGAGCACTGTTCATGCTGCCAGCTCAATATATTTTTCAATTTACAAATAGCACCGGTTGACGAATAATAAATTATAGCAATACCCATAAATCTATAGAAATAATAGACTTAATAGCATGTTTTGTCAATATCATAATCGAAATTCTGGATAATTGGCGTTTCACAAAAAACTGTGCCTTAAGAGTAATTAATTTTCTCTAAAAACCACAACCCCCCAGATGATAGAATAAAAAAAAGACCCTTGCGGGTCTCTTTTTTATTCAGAGATGGATTGGTTTTTTTAAAACTTAAAAATCACGTCAACCTGCCAGAGATCCTCTTCCAGTTTTGGACCGGACAGCGGCTCGCTGCGTGTATATCTCGGCGCGAAATCAACATTGTCCAGAAGGCCGTAAGTAAACAATGCAATGATGGCCTTCATATTGGTCGCACCGCCGTACGTAGAACCATCCGGCAATGTATCAAGCCAGGCATCCCGTTCAAGGCGATGATAGTGCAGGGACGCCTGCCAAAGGCCCTTTTTTACCTTCTCGTGGCCGAACTTGATGCCGTAGCCGTACCCGCTGTCGTCTTTGCTGGTTGCGCGGTTGTTGACATATTCACCGTATCCAGCAACAAACGGCACGAACGAAATGCCGGTATTATAGCCAAGCTCCCCCGACACTACGACCGAGTCATAGTCCTCGGCCAGCACTCCGCCGACGCGCGTATTCGTATTGCTGGAATAATCAAGCAGTGATCCCCTGACGTTCGAGAACTCATACAAAGCCACTGCGTTTTTGAAGTAGGCTCGTTTGCCGAGGTTGATCTTGTAGCCGGGCTGCACAACCCACATAGTCGGATCGTTGGAATCATTACCGATCTCATCCAGAACCCAGAAACCACTGTTCAAAAACACCTCGACCCCGCCGACAGTACGATTCAGAACGGCTGAAACGCCCTGAGGGCGGATGTCGCTGTCCCACAGGAAGGAGCCCCCGGGCGTCCACAGCGGATTGATCATCTGCCCGCCGATGAGCTGCAGCCAGCTAAAGGGCCTGTATGAGGCATAGGCATAGTCGAGACGAATATCGGGTGTTTCGAATGAATTCGTGAACGACTGTTCAGTGCTGCGCGGATTGCCGTCGCCGGTGGCCAGCCCGTAGCCCACTTCAACCTTATCATTAACCTTGGTCACAAAACCAAGACGAAAGCGGTAACGGCCTCGATGGCGGTCCGTTTGCCCGTCGCGCTCCACGGATTCATAGCGCAGACGGAAATCTCCTTTGATCTGGGTGTTCTTGATCCACGCAGGTACAGCCTCAGCCAGCATAAAGGGTCCATCCTTGCCGTTCAAAAGCGCTTCTTTCGTTGCCGCAACTGTTTCCTTGCGCTCCTTTTCAGCCTCAACCTTGGTTTCCTGTAAAATCACGTCGGCATCCTGCTGGTTCAAAACGCCCTTTTCAACCAGCTTCTGCACCAAGATGTCAACTTCCCCTGCCCTGGCAGGGGCGCTCCACGCAAGCAGCGCCGTTGCGAGTAACGCGAATAGTGTCCTTTTGTTCATACTTTCCTCCTGTGTGCTTAAATACTGCCGGTTAATAAAGAGCTGAACGTGTTTTGTTTCTGCTGTGCTTGCTGGTCATATACCAAAAAACAAGAACGGAATCTTACAACTCAGTCAACAAACATTGCACAATGTGTGCCAGCACTGGTTGCGGTGTTACCCTGATGACGTGCTGCTGCGAAAAGCTTTGTTTCGAGACAGTTTTTATTTTTGAAAGCGAACAAAAAACTGACAGTTGGCTAAAAAACCTAATTTTTCAGCCATATAGTAATTATTTTTCAACAATATTTAACTGATAAACAGCCAAAAAGCGTGTTTATTTTTGCCCCGTAGGAGCAAACAAACGCATTACGCGTCTTAGAGTTAAGAGTATGTTAAGATTAAGTTAGCTGTCAATTGATTATTTCTTTATTGGTTATCTCAGGTCAGATTTGTCCAAAATAAATTATTGGATCGCTGCTGAAGGCCCTCTGGCCGGGGCCGTGCCGTCCCATCCGGCAAAGAAGACCTCATTTCATTTTCGGCCCGTGTGCGGCAATATTTCAAACGGGCCAGGCACGCCCCCGCGATTGTTGTATACGGCAGTGCACCCGGGCCGTGTATACAATGAATTTTACAGGACGTGCCGTTGCATCGGCAGTGCAAAAACTTCCGGATGGGACGGCACGGCCCCGGCCAGAGGGCCTGTTCTAAGTCATATACCTCCGGCAAAGCCGGAGGCTTGAAACATGTGAACCGCTCAAAGCGGATTGATAAACCTTGAGCCACCCAAGGTGGCTTTAATCAAACAGTTTTAATTGGTCGAGCCGCTTGTCTGCGCTCTCCTGGTGCCGTATGTATGCCCTGACTTCCTCATCATCTCTTCCACATGTGGACACAAAGTACCCGCGCGACCAGAAACTCTCTCC
>VGSH01000029.1 GCA_016875025.1 Deltaproteobacteria bacterium | reverse complement strand
GAAAGCTCACCAGGGGGCCGGGCCGGTACAGCAGGATAATAAAGACGACCGGTGCCACGGTAATGCGTGACAGGGTGAGTATATTGGGAAGATTCCATAGGGTGTTTGCCATCGGTTTGTCCTGTCCGGCGGTTATTGTTTTTTTAAGAGCATGTCCGGCGTGAAATCATCAAGCTTGAGCTCGGTCATAGTGTTGTCATCCATCTCAATCAGCATGGTGCGCGACAGCACGTTGATCTGCCTGATTTTGCCGGCCCCCTGGGCGGTCTGTATGCGTTTGCCGATTTTGGGCAGGCCTCTGCGCATGTCGAGGTAGCAGTCATATTCATACGCCAGGCAGCACATCAGGCGTCCGCACACACCCGATATTTTCTCCGGATCAAGCGGCAGGCCCTGCTCCTTGGTCATTTTCACCGTAACAGGTGCGAATTTCTGCAGAAACGTCGAGCAGCACAGCTCGCGCCCGCAGCAGCCGATGGCTCCGATGCGCTGTGCTTCGCTGCGCGCGCCTATCTGCCGCATTTCAATACGCGTGCGCAGATCCGCGGCCAGTTCCTTGACCAGCTGGCGGAAATCGATGCGGTTTTCAGCCACGAAATAAAAAACAACCTTGGTGCCGTCGGGTACGATTTCCACGTCAACCAGCTTCATCTGGAGGGCATGCCTGGCGATTTTCTTCTGGCAGATCTGGAAGTAGTCGCGCTCCATGCGGATGTTGAGATCCTCCTGACGTATGTCGGTATCCTCGGCAAACCCGATCACTTTTTCACATGGGGCGCTCGTGCATGCGCAGGCGCCCGTGTATCCGGGCCGCGGCACCACTTCGGCCAGGCTGATACCGTCCGCAGTTTCGACAAGCACCCTGTCGCCGAGCTTCACCTGCAGCTCGCCGGCATCGGCACGTGTGGGGCGGTTTCGTTTTCTCAGTTTAACACCTATAACAGTTCCCATACAATTGCGTTCTCCGTTGTTCCCCGGCGATCAGCCCTGCAGGGCCGGCCGGGGTTCATGAAAGCAGCAGCGACTCAAGGCCGAGCTGCATGTTGTAGGTGCGCTGCGGGTCGTCCATCAGCCGGCACACCTGCGCGATTTGACGGTTGAGGCGCAACGGCTCAATCTGCCGTGCGGCATGCATAAGCGCATCGGCCTGGCCCGGGTTGAACAGCTGCTCCGCATGAGCACCGTGCCTGCACAGGCGCATGTCCCGCAGCCATTCAAGCAACAGTATCAGCAGGGCGGGCAGCCTGTCAGGTGCTTTGGCGAGCGTGGCGGCCATTTCAAAACACTCATCAGCAGCCCTGCGCGCGATCATCATGGACGCGAGCCGGTTGAAGTCCTCTAACAGCGAACCATCGAGCAGCTGCCGGGCCCTGTGCAGGCTTCCGTGTGCGTGTGCGGCAGCCCGGGCGGCAGTGTCTGCCGGGATACCCGCGCGTTCAAGCAGTGTCCGGATATCATGGCCTGACAGGGGCGCAAAAGCTATTTTTTGACAGCGCGACACAACGGTCGGCAACAGCCGTGCGGCACTGCTGGCAATGAGTATCAGAACGGTTGCCTGAGGGGGTTCTTCAAGGGTTTTGAGCAGGCAGTTGGCGGCTTCTTTATTCAGCCGCTCGGCCTGATCAATAATGACCACGCGCCAGGGCCCCTCGACAGGGGCGTAGATAATGCTGTTCTGCAGTGAGCGGATCTGATCAATTTTAATCACATGTTTGTCCGGCGGCGGCGCTATTTCCATGATGTCGGGATGCATGCCGGTCGCTGTTTTTTTACAGGACGGACAGACACCGCAGAAATCCGCGCTGCCACCGGCGCAGTTCAGCGCCCGGGACAGCGCGCGCGCGGTTGTGTGCTTGCCCACGCCGGCGATACCGGAGAAAAGCAGCGCGTGCGCGACATTGCCGGAGTGCAGCATGCGTTTCAGGATCATGAGCGGCCTGCTCTGGCCGATGATGGCGTCAAACGGCATGGCCGGCTCCACGCAGGCGCGGCAGCACCGCGCTGACAATGCGTTGGTGAATATCGTCGGGAGTACCTTCAGCGCGTATGAGTTCAATGCGGGCCGGCTCGTGCCGGGCCTGCTCAAGATAGCCGTTGCGGACCTGTTCATGAAACGCATAGTCGCGGTCTTCAAACCGGCCTTCATCAAGGTGTTTTCCCGTTGCGCGGTTGCGCTTGCGCGAGCGCGCAAGGCCGAGTTCCACCGGGCAGTCAAGCAGTAGTGTCAGCTCAGGCATCAGTGAGCCGGCGAAAAGATCGTGGCTGCGCATGACCGTCTCGCGGCCAAGCCCGGCGGCATAGCCCTGATAGGCGACCGTTGCGTCGATATAGCGGTCGCACAGCACAATTGCGCCGGAGCTCAGGCGGGGCTTAATCACCTGCGCGATATGCTGTGCCCGGGCCGCTGTTACCAGGAGCAGTTCCGTAACCGGCAGCATGTCATCGTTGCTGCAGTGCAGAAAGATTGCGCGAATAGCCTCGCCGATGGCGGTACCGCCCGGCTCGCGGGTCGCGATACAGGCAACCCCCAGCCGGGAAAGCGATTCGGCCAGCAGACTGATCTGGGTTGTCTTGCCGCAGCCTTCGATTCCTTCAAATGTAATGAACATTCAGATGCAGCCTTTTGAAAAAGGTCGAATGCGTTTTATGTGCGGTCGCTGTCCAGGGCGGAGCCTGTCGCGCCGTACCGGTCATAAAAAACGAATTCCTCAAGCGGTTTGCGCGCCGTAGGCGTCCCCGCGTCAGCCGGGTATCCCAGCGGCATCAGCTCTACCACGGTGATGCCGGCGGGCACCTGCAATATGCCGGCGGCATTGACAGAATCGAAAAAACCGACATGGACGGTGCCGAGGCCGAGATCATGGGCGCGCAGCGTGAGATTCTGCAAAGCCAGTGCAGTGTCAAACAGCAGCCAGTCGCCTTTGTCGGTAGCCGGATTGCCTTTGAAATAACCGGACACGCCCGTGCGGGCGCAGGCAGCAATCACAAGCGGCGCCTGCAGCATGGCGGTGCGGGCAGGATTTTTTTCAGGCAGTGTTCCGGCCAGCTGCTGCTTCAGGCCTGCGTCAGAGACGACGATGAATTCCCAGCATTGCGTGTTGGCCCATGACGGGGCCATGCGCGCAGCTTCGAGCACCTGCCGCACGATGCTGCTGGCGGGCATCGCGCTTGTATAGCGCCGGATGCTGCGGCGTTGCTCAATGGCCTGACATACCTCCATGGGAGCTCCTTTTAATTATCTGAAAAATCAGTAGTGTCCAAAATAATTCAGAACAGGCCCTCTGGCCGGGGCCGTGCCGTCCCATCCGGAAGTTTGTGCACTGCCGATGCAACGGCACGTCCTGTAACATTCATTGTATACACGGCCCGGGCGCACTGCTGTCTACAACAATCGCCGGGGCGTGCCTGGCCGTTTGAAATAGTGCCGCACACGGGCCGAACATGACATGAGGTCTTCTTTTCCGGATGGGACGGCACGGCCCCGGCCAGAGGGCCTTCAGCAGCGATCGAATAATTTATTTTGGACAAATCTGCTGAAAAATCATCAAAAAATATCAAAAAAGAATGCCGCTGTCAACCAGCCATATACCGGGCGTGCCGCAGTCGCGGTATATCGGCAGCTCGCCTGTGGGAAATATGGCTGTGATCTGCCGGGGGATAGTGTTATATGTAGTGCACCTGAAGGTTTTGTCGCGTTAAAAATGTTGAAAAACGAAACTTTTTATAGAACAATACTGCTGTCCCGATCGTCAACGTACAGCTAAGGGAGTTGAAACATGCTTAAAAATTATGACAGGGATCAGATCAGCAGCCTGGCCTATACCGGGTCAATGCTGCAGGGCACCGCGCACAATATCAATACACCGCTTTCATCTATTCTGGGACGGGCCGACATCCTGCGGCTGCGTCTTGACAGGGTAACCAGCATGGTAACCGATCCGGGGGCGCTGGAGGAACTTGAAAAATTCCGGCGGGATATCAGCCTTATTATCGATAACAGCACACGTGTCAGCACACTTGTAAAAAGCGTTGTGCATCGATGCGTAACATCCGTGCACAACGAAATGCAGCCTGTCAATATTGCCGCTGTGCTGCGCGATGATCTTGAATTTCTCATGTCGGATATGGAGTTTAAGCATAATACCGAAAAACGCTTCCGACTCGACATGGGCGTGCCGCGGCTTATGGGAGCCCATGTGCATTTTTCCAATAGTTTTATCGAGCTTATCGAAAATGCCCAGACAGCCATGCGTGCTGTCGAAGAGAAAATACTGTCTGTCGATGTGCACACTGACGGCGGCTGTATCGTTGTTGCCATAGGCGATAATGGATGCGGCATGACAGAGCAGACCCGTCGTGATATCGTCGGCACGCTTGAGCATCCGCCGGCATCCGGCGCCGGGTCCTTGAACGGCATTGCCTGTGTGGGCAGGCTGCTGAGTCCGTATACACCCCGTTTCCGGGTTGACAGTTCACCCGGCAGCACAACCGTTGCCATTGCGTTTCCCGTGCCGTCAGGTTCGGGTTCGCTGCCATGAGCGGCCAGATACTGCAGGCGCGCCGTGCAGGGTTCGACAGTGCAGCTCCTGCCGCCTGTATAGGGTGCGACGCAATCTGCACGACACACAGACAGGGTAAACAGGGAGAACAGCTATGGACTGGTATGACGTACTTATTAAGATCGGGGTCGGAGCGTGCCTTGGATTCGGTATTATAGTACTCGCCAAACTGGGCAGAAAAAGGATCGAGCAGGGCAGGGGCTCTTCCGGTCAGGGCGGCCCTGAGCGCAACGGCGTATCCGGCACCATTGGCGACAGGGGCATAGAGCCGTAATGTCCGCTCGCCCGCCAGCGGGTTGCAACCGTGTACCGTTCATATGCCTGCTGGTTGCGGCCCTGCTTGCGTGCGCGGCCTGCCCGTTCGCAGGCTATGCGCAGTCGGGATTTTACCGCTATGTCGATGAAAGCGGACAGGTTCGCTATACTGACAATCCAGCCACTATTCCGGCCGGCCGGCTGCCGGACACAGCCCCCGATGCATCATTTATTGATGTCACCACAGAGGCGCCCGTGCGCGCAAGCGACCCCCGGGAGCCGCAGCGCATCGTTATAAACTATGATGCCAGGGGCAGCGCGATTTTTGTGCACGCCATTCTTAACCGTCAGCACCCCGTCGTATTTTTACTCGATACCGGTGCGACCAACACCATGATTACCGAGGCTGACGCGCGCATGCTTGAAATTTCGACTGAGTCGACACGCCGGATACAGGGGTTGATTGCCGACGGCAGTGTCGTGGACATGCCGCTTGTGCGTCTTGCAACGGTCGAGGTCGGCGAGGCCCGGGTAGAAGATCTCAAGGCCGCAGTCGGCAAATTGCGCCTGCTCGGCATGGACTTCCTCGGCAACTTTGATGTAAGCATCAACGCACAGGCAGGCCAGCTGGTACTGGTTCCTAAAGATCCCGCGCATACCCCCCGGGGGCTGCAGCGCGAGCCTGAGTCGGATATTGTCCGGCAGGACAGGGAACAGTCCAGGCGCGATATCGACAATCAGATTGCCCAGCTCGCGCTTGCCATCAAAACCCGGCTCAGCACAATTGATCAGTACCGGGACGATATTCAGGATGCGGAAATGAAGCGCGCCGTGGCCGTGGAAGGGCTCAGCAGCGCGCACAGTCAAACCCGGTTTCAGAGTTCAGGCGTTTCGCGCGATGCGGGCAGTCTCGCGACCGTGAGCCGGATCGAAAAAACCATCGAGGACATCGATGCTTTCATCCAAAACCGTCTTGATAACATTCAGCTGCAGGAAGAGCAGATAGCAGGGATGCGCAGCCGTATGGATTATTTGCGGACATTGCGCCGGCGTATCGAGTAGCTGCGGAGTTTCAGACGTGCATGCTCGAGCGCTGTTCTGTCCGGGGACCGGCCGGGTCAGTGTGAGAAGACGTCAAACTGTTCATTGTGATTGCGGGTGTCCGCCCGGATGACGATTTTTTTCCGGAAGCGTTTTTCAAGCGCGTCGATGTAGTCGCGCTCTTCATCATACAGGTAGGTTACGACATCCGGGTGGGCGAGGACCAGGATTTTTTCTTCGCTGTGCGTGCCGGCCTCCCTGCGCACCGCGCGCAGGATATCATAGACAATCGACTGAACGGATTTAATAGTGCCGCGCCCCGCGCAGTGCGCGCAGGGTTCACACATCTGGCCGCGCAGGTTTTCCCGTACCCGTTTGCGCGTCATCTGCACCAGTCCAAGGTCTGAAATGCCGCTGATGTTGGTTTTCGCCCGGTCTTTCTTGAGAGCATCCTGCAGGGCATTGAGCACGGCCTGACGGTCGGCTTTTCTCTCCATGTCGATAAAATCAACGATAATGATCCCGCCGAGATTGCGCAGGCGGATCTGATAGGCGATTTCCCTGACCGCCTCGAGGTTTGTCGTGAGAATTGTGTCGGCCTGATTGCCCTTGCCCACGTAGCGTCCGGTGTTGACATCGATGACCACCAGGGCCTCGGTCTGTTCAATCACGATATAGCCGCCTGATTTGAGCCATATGGTGCGGTTCAGGGCGCGGCTGATTTCAAGCTCAATGCCGAGGGCGTCAAAAATCGGCACAGGGCTGTCATAGAGCTCGACTGAGAATTTGAGCTGCGGGGTGAACGTTTCGATGAAGTCTGTGATAGTTTGATAGGTCGCCTCTGAGTCGACAATAATTTTTTTGATGCTGTTGCTGTGCAGATCGCGGATTGCCCGCAGGGATACGCTCAGGTCTTCGTGCAGGAGCTCCGGCACGGCCGCGGCCTGCGTGCGCTTTTGAATGCTGTCCCAGAGTTTCACAAGAAAATCCATATCCATGCGCAGCTCATCCTCGGCTGCGCCTTCGCTCGCGGTCCTGACGATGAAGCCGCAAGCGCCGGGACGGATGCTTCTGGCGATGTTCTCCAGCCGTTCGCGCTCGGCCGGGTCAGTAATGCGGCGTGATACGGCAATGGTATCGATGCCCGGCAGATAGACGAGATAGCGGCCCGGCAGCGAGATGTACGAGGAAATGCGGGCGCCCTTGGTGCCGATGGGCTCTTTCATGACCTGCACGAGAATTTCGCGCCCGTCGCTGAGCAGCTCTTCTATGGGGATTGTGTGCTGACGCCGGTGCTCATAGACCTCATCTCCCGCAATCTCGAGATCATCCTGTTCATCCTTGAAGATGCTGTGCAGGGTTTCGGCAGCGTTGTCTGTATATACATCGCCCACATAGAGAAACGCCGAGCGCGCCAGGCCGATATCGACAAACGCCGCCTGCATGCCCGGAAGCACGCGCTGGATGCGCCCCTTGTAGATGTTGCCGGCAATGCCTTTGTCGGACTCGCGCTCAATGTGCAGCTCGCTCAGCACGCCGTTTTCCATCAGCGCAACGCGCGTTTCATGCGATGTGACATTGATGATCAATTCTGAAGGCATAGTGCGCCCTTGTGGTGCGTTTTCCCGCCGCAGCGGGCCGGTTTTTTATGCGCGCAGCTTTGTCACTGTAAGGGCGGCGCGCTCGTCGGCGGAGAGTTCAAGGATTTCCCCGATGATGTCATTGACCCGCGGCACGCGCTCGGCGTCCGGATTGATGTGCACCACAAGCGAGCCGTCATCGTCCAACGCCAGACCTTGAACCGCCTGTTTCAGGTCGACGGTGTGCGGCCCCTTTTTGGACTGCATCTCAACCGGCAGTTCAGTGCACGCGCTGAACCGTCCAAGCAGTGTCCGGGACCGCTGCGGGTCTGATGCCGCGGGCGAATCAGCCGGAAGCCTGATACGGTAGGAGCGCATTCTAGCAGGTACGGTCGTGTTTTTCAAAGCAATTGCTTCCATGCTCAGGATGCGTATGCCTTCGGGAAACAGGCCGGCGCAGCGCGCCATAATGTCTTCGGCGGCAAGCTCGCGCAGCAGGAGCACATCGCAGTATTCCTCTTCGCTTGCAAGTCCGACCGGCAGCGCGCTGTGGAACGTGATGCGCGGCATGGGATGGAATCCGCCTGAATATTTAAGCGGCAGCCCGGCGCGCCGCAGCGCACGAGAGAAAACGCGGGTAAGTTCAAGGTGGCTGAGAAAGCGGGCCGGCCCTGTTTTGGAATAGCCGATGCGGTAGCGATACGCAGCTTCAACGTCATGGACATCAGATGACGTGCAGGCGCCGGATGGCGCGTCCGCAGGTTCTTGCTGCGCAATTTCAAGGCGTGCGTCGAGACAGCCGCACGCCCCGCAGCCCTGGCATTCGTCCCGGCGGCAGTCCGGGGTTGCGCGCTGTGCGAAGGCGCGCTCACGCTCGATTGTGAGAAATTCACGGCTGACGCCGCAGCGGATATGATCCCAGGGCAGGGGGGCATCAAGCGGCCGGGCGCGAAGATACGCGCCGGGTTCGATACCGGCGCGGCTGAACGCCTGAGCCCAGAGTTCGGGCTTGAAATGCTCGGACCACGACTCAAATCCGGCTCCCAGTCGGTGAGCTTCGATCAGCAGGCGGCCGAGGCTGCGGTCCCCGCGCGCGAAAACCCCTTCAAGCAGGCTGAGATGGTGGTTATGGCATTTGCATTGAATGTTTTTGGCCCGCAGGCGCTCCATCAGGTAGCGCTGCTTGCGCACTATTTCATCGGCGCTGTCCTGCGCCTCCCACTGAAAGGGCGTGTGCGGTTTGGGCACAAAGGTTGAAATGCTGACCGTTACCTGCTTGCGTCGATTGAATCCGGCTATGGAGCGCGCAAGATCGACAATGCCGTCAAGATCCTGGTCGGTTTCCGTGGGCAGGCCGATCATGAAATACAGCTTTACCAGGTTCCATCCGGCATCAAAAATCCGGGATGCGGTTGCCAGGATTTCATCGCGGGTGATGCCCTTGTTGATTACGTCGCGCAGGCGCTGCGTTCCAGCCTCGGGCGCGATGGTAAAGCCGGTTTTGCGGACCTTTTTGATTTCCTCCATCAGGTCGGGCGCAAGCGAGTCTGCGCGCATCGACGGCAGTGAAACAGCCGTCATGTCCCGCCGGGCATGCCGCATCAGCTCAGGCAGCACGCTGTGTATGGCGCTGTGATCGGATGAGCTCAGCGACAGCAGCCCCAATTCTTCATAGCCGCTTGCCGCAAGGCAGGAGCGCGCGAGATCCCCGATCGCTGCGGCACTCTTTTCCCGCACCGGACGGTACACCATCCCGGCCATGCAAAACCGGCAGCCGCGCGTGCAGCCGCGCGCGATCTCCACGGCGGCGCGGTCATGGATAATCTGCAGATAGGGCACAACCGGCGCGGTGCAGGCCGGCGCATGGCTGAAACCGCGCACAATGCGCTTGGTTACCTGCTCGTAGCCCGGCTTGCAGGGTGTAACAGAGCGGGGCAGGCCGGTATCGCTGTCTGCGGTTTTGAAAAACAGCGGCACATAGATGCCCGGTATTGCGCTCAGGCTGTTAAGAAGGGCACGTTTGTCGCGCCCAGGGCCGAGTGATTTCCACGAACGAACTGCGTCACAGAGCTCGATCACCACGTCTTCACCCTCGCCGATGACGAACGCGTCAAAAAAATCGGCCAGCGGTTCGGGATTGTAGGTGCACGGGCCGCCGGCAATGATGAGCGGCCAGGAGCCGTCGCGCTCAGGCGCTGTGAGCGGAATGCCCGAGAGTTCAAGCATGCGCAGCACCGTGGCGCTGGCAAGCTCGTACTCGATTGAGAAGCCGGCAATATCGCAGTCTCTGACCGGCAGCCGGTTTTCAAGCGTGCGCAGCTTGAGTCCTCGCGCCTGCATGCGCTCCATCATGTCGACCCAGGGGGCAAACACCCGCTCGCAGGCGATCCAGTCGAAACTGTTCATGCGCTCATAGAGAATATGCAGGCCGGTATGCGACATGCCGACTTCGTAAATATCGGGAAACGCAAAGGCAAAGGTAATGTCAACCGTGTCCGGATGTTTGCGCACGCTGTTGATCTCGTTTCCGAGATAGCGCGATGCCTTGGAAACATGCGGAAGCTGAGAATATAAAGCAGATTCTTCTGAATTGTTTTGCATATATTTGATTTTTAATTACTTTTCTATTTTATACATTTATTAGCTGCGGCTGCTGTGTGGTTTCGGACTATAGCATATCGTGGCGTAAAAGTCATTGTTTCCTTTGCGCGGGTGCCATGGGCGGCCGGCATGGGCGCAGGCAGGCTGCGCCGCAGAAGCGGTTTGTCCTTTGCCGGCAGATGCATTATAATGCTGTTTTTCGGCCCGGCAGATGCTGTGCGGGTTTTCCGGTAATCCAACAGTGAAAGACGGGGTTGAGCTGGTATGCACATTGTCGTTCTTGGCGCAGGAGCGATCGGTTCGGTGTTCGGCGGTCTGCTCGCACAGGCCGGGCACAGGGTAGTGCTGGTCGGCCGCCGGGCGCACATCCAGGCGATTCAGGAACTGGGTCTGCTGATCGACGGCATCTGGGGCGAGCACCGCGTCAGCAGTCTGGCCTGCTATACATCCCTGGACCAGATGCCTGAGCAGGAGCGCGCCGGCTGCGAGCTGGCCCTGGTCACGGTAAAGTCATACGACACGGACGCTCTTATGCGCGCAAGCGCGGGTCTGCTTCCGGAACGTGCGACCTTTGTGTCGCTGCAAAACGGGCTGGGCAACATTGAATGCATTGCCGCGCATGCGGGCTGGCAGCGTGTTATCGGCGGCCGGGTAATCTTCGGGGTCGTGTTCGTTGAAAACGGACATGTGCGCGTTACGGTCGAGGCGGACACAACCGCCCTGGGTGTGCCTGCCTCCGGAACCGCCGACCGCAGCCGTGCCGTTTATCTGGCTCAGCTGTTTTCTGAAGCAGGTATCAGGACCGTGGTTACCGACGGCATTGAGCAGCTGCTGTGGGGCAAGATGCTGTATAACTGCGCGCTGAATGCCCTTGCGACCATTTTGAACACGCATTACGGCTCCCTGCTTGAGACCGGCCTGCAGGATGCAATGCTGCGGATTGTTGAAGAGATATTCGCGGTCGCGGCCGGCTGCGGCGTTGAGCTGCCTTATGCAAGCCCTGAGCAGTACGCGCAGGTGCTGTTCGGCGAGCTGATACCGCGCACGTTTGACCATCTGCCCTCAATGCTGCAGGATATAACGCGCGGCAAGAAAACCGAAATTAACGCTTTGAACGGATTTATCGTTGAACAGGCCCGCCGGCTTGGCTGCCCGGCGCCCTGCAACGGGGTGGTAACCGCCATGGTGAAGGCCCTTGAAATGAAGCATCGCCGGAGCTGAGCCCTGCAGCTTCAGCACAGGGGCGTGCAGCGCCGCCAGTGCTCGATCCAGCGCGGGTAGTTCCAGGCGCCTTCAGGAATTACAGTATCTTTTTTTCGCATCAGGTCATGAAAGCGGGTGACAGTGCCCGGGGCGCGTGCCCTGATGATGTATTCAACGATTGAAAGCGCACGCATGAACGTCACTTTTTTTCTGGCGAGCATGACAAGGTCCAGTGCGCAGTGCCACAGCACTCCTGCAGCGGCATAGAAAAAAGCCGGGTGCAGCAGGCCCAGAACGCCGACAATCAGCAGAAATTCCAGTGTATGAAAGGCGTTGAGCACATAGAATCCCCTGGAAAGGTTGTTCGATACGATAGTGCAGCTGGGGAACACACCCCATAGTTTATACGATCCGGTCTGGCGCACGTATTCAATGACATGGTCAAGGTCGATCAGTACGACCGCAAGCCCGAAAACAGCAGCGTTGAGGCCGCCGGCAAACGGATAGATGACCGCGCTGGAAAGCGCTGCCTGTGCGCAGTGTGTTGTGATGCCGGGCATGGAAGTCCTTTTTTCTTTCAGCGGTTATTTTTTTCGGCACTCGGGTTCTCACGGCACAGATGCGCCATGAAGCCTGAGATTTCCCGGTTGAACAGGTCCGGCTGCTCCTGCATGACCATGTGGCCGGCTGCCTCGACGCATCTCAGTGTGCTGACTGGAATGGCGTCGGCAAGCCGTTGCGATAGCGCACAGGGGGTTATGGCATCCTGCGCGCCGCACAGGATCAGGCAGGGGAGTGCGAGGTTTTTCGCCCAGGCCGTGCTGTCAAAGCCTGCGCACAGGTCAAGATCGCGCGCAAGCACGTCGGGTCCATTGCGAAGCAGCATGGCACGGCCGCGCTCTATCACATCGGCCGTCATCGGGCCTGCATAGGCCTGTTGGCAGGAGACCATACAGGCTTCATCGAAATTCTGCCTGAGAAGCTTGCGGTATCCGGCCGGAATTTCAAAACGCAGGCCTGTTCCGGCCAGTATCAGTCCTGTAAGCGCTTCAGGGTAGATGTGTGCGAACTGCTGGGCGATACTGCCGCCCATTGAATGACCGGCGAGTACGAACGGCGGCAGTTTAAGAGCTTCAGTCAGCAATTTGAGCCAGTGGGCGTAGTGTTCAGCGCAGGCGGCGGTTTTTCCTCCGGATTGTCCGTGGCCGGGCAGATCAACGGCGATAACGCGGCGCGCGTCTGCAAGCGCTTCAATCTGCGCATGCCATACTGAGCTGTCACCGCCGGAGCCGTGCAGCAGCACCAGGGCCGGCTGCAGCGCGGAGGCCGGGCCCTGTGCGGTGTAAAAAAAATGTACGTCATCGACAGTGATACGGGCCATGGTGATGCCGTGTAACGGTTATGAGCGAAAAAAACTGTTTATCATAAACGCCCCTTTGTTGACAAGCAATTGCGCCGGCATACCATAATGTCTGCGGCCGAGATAATGGCTTGACGCTGTAGCCGGAAGTGCATTATAGTTTCGTGACAATCAAGCGTTACCGGCACCAGCAACCTTAATGCAGGAAGAAAAATGTCCAAACCCGCAGGCTTTGACAATCAGGCATATCTTCGCGAACAGACCGCCGCAATTCTTGAGCGCGTTGAGGCGATGGGCGACAAGCTGTACCTTGAATTCGGCGGCAAGCTGCTGTATGACTACCATGCCGCCCGCGTGCTGCCGGGGTTTGACCCTAATGTGAAAATGCGTCTTCTCCAGAATCTCAAAGAAAAAGCCGATATTATCCTGTGCATTTATTCCGGCGATATCGAGCGCCGCAAAGTGCGGGCTGATTTCGGCATAACCTATGATACCGACGCGTTGAAGCTCATCGACGATCTCAAGGACTGGGGCATTCATATTACGGCGGTGGTCATTACGCGCTATGATGATCAGCCGGCGGCTCGGGTGTTTAAAAACAAGCTCGAGCATCGGGGGATCCGGGTGTGCGTGCATCGCTATACCAAGGGATATCCCACCGATGTCGACATGATCGTCAGCGAGGAAGGCTACGGCGCCAATGAGTATATTGAAACCACGAATCCGCTGGTGGTTATAACCGGGCCCGGCCCGGGCAGCGGCAAGCTGGCAACCTGCCTGTCACAGCTCTATCATGAACACAAGCGCGGTATCAAGGTGGGCTATGCCAAGTTTGAAACCTTCCCGGTATGGAATCTTCCCCTGAAGCATCCTGTCAACGTTGCCTATGAGGCCGCCACCGCTGATATCAGCGACTGCAACCAGATTGATCCCTTCCATCTTGAGGCCTACGGCAAAACCTCGGTCAATTATAACCGTGACGTGGAGGTGTTCCCGGTACTCAGGCGCATTCTTGAGCGGATTTCGGGCAGGCAGTCGGTGTACCGCTCGCCGACCGATATGGGGGTCAATAAAGTGGGATTTGCCATAACCGATGACGCGCTGGTTCGCGAGGCCTCAGCCCAGGAAATTATCCGGCGGTTTCTGCGTTACCGGTGTGAGCGCGTGATGGGTTTTGTCGATGATGACACGGTTCAGCGCGTCGAACTGCTCATGCGCGAGCTTGATATCAGCCCTGAAGAGCGCCGCGTCATTGCCGCAGCCGATGCGGAGGCCCGGCGCGAGCGCGAATGCCTGGCCGGCAGTGACGGCACCGTGGTTGCAGCAGCGCTTGAGCTTGCTGACGGGACGTTCATAACCGGGCATAATTCACCCCTGCTGCACGCAGCCTCCAGCCTTATTATCAATGCCATCAAGCATCTGGCAGGCATACCAAAGCAGCTGCACCTTCTGCCGAAAAACATCACCGAGTCGGTTACTGTCTTTAAAACCGGCATCCTGAATATGAAAAGCGCCAGCCTTGACCTTGAGGAAACCCTGATCGCGCTGAGCATAAGCGCAATGTCAAACCCGGCGGCTCAACTTGCCCTGGACCGCCTGCCGGAAGTGCGCGGCTGCGAAATGCACAGCACGCATATTCCGACACGAGGTGACGAGGAGGGGTTGCGCAGGCTTGGCGTCAACGTGACCAGCGATGCCGTATTCTCCAGTAAAAATTTGTTTATTCAGTAATTGATGGTCCCGTGAAAAGTTGTCACACCGGTGAAAAGACTTTGTCACAATAGCCGGACGGGACGGCACGGCCCCGGCCAGAGGGCCTTCATCAGCGATCGAATAATTTATTTTGGACAAATCTGAACGGGCTTACTTCCTTTCGAAAAAGAGCACAGAAAAAAGTTCAATACTCTCATTCAACGGGATATAAGGGTTTTTGTCGGGCAGAGATACTCAGGGCGGCTCAGTCGACGGTAACGCGGTCGCGGCCGTCTTTTTTGCTTCGGTACATCAGTGCGTCTGCGCGCTGCAGGAGCGTATCGGGCGTGTCGGAATCGCGGACAATTGTCGCGCCGACTGAAATCGTTACACGTATCTGCTCGTTGTGTTCAGCAAATGAGGATGTATTGACAAGCGTGCGCAGTTTATCCGCAGTGGACCGCAGCCCGACAGGATCAACGTGAACCAGCATGACGACGAATTCATCCCCGCCCCAGCGGCACACGCAGTCAAAAGAGCGCACATTGCTTGCAAGTGTTTTTGCGACCATTCTCAGAACATGGTCGCCCACCGCATGCCCGTGGCGGTCGTTGATCGGTTTGAAACTGTCAATGTCGATACATAAAAGGGCAAAGTCCCAGCCGTATCGTTTTCTTTCATTAAACCGTGCGTGCAGATTCATCTGGGCGTAACGCCGGTTGCCGATTTCTGTCAGGGTGTCAATCAGGGCCATCTGTTCCAGCTCATGTACCTGATTGCGCAGGGCCATGCTGGATGAAATATCGGTAAACAGCTCGACCACACCGATAATTGAGCCTGTGCTTCCGATAATCGGATCAATACAGGTGCGTACCGGCAGGCGGTAGCCCATTTTGTGACGCAGGTAGATTTCGGCTTCACGCCGCTGTCCGTCAGACAGGGTCTGGGCTGCCGGGCAGTTGTTTTCACATAAAGGATTGCCGCTTTGATCGATGTGTACCAGAATATTGTTTGAACAGCATTTTCCGATAACCTCACCGCAGGAATAGCCGCTTATCTTTCTGGCCCCTTCGTTCCAATAGGTTATCTGCCTGCTGGTATTCAGGAAGTAGATACCTTCAGACAGATTGTCGAGTATGTGCTTATAGATGGTTGGATCTAAATCCACGGGTGTCCCGTATTGATACTAACCAAAATGCGGTTGCTGTAAGGTAATAAACACAACCGTTAAAGTCAAGCGGATATTATACAACGCAGCGTGTAAGATTGAGACTGAAAGGACAGTCAGCACAGAAGGGCTCATTGAGCATGCAGTCGTGCCGGGCTTCTTCTGAAAAATAGCAGTAATAGAGCGAAAAAGAACAGTCGCCGCACCAGCCGATGTTTGCGTTCATATCCAGCATATCGGAGCGGAACTGACAATATGCGGCTGAGTTCCATATAGCGGGGAAAGGCGTATGCTCTATGGAGCCGAAAACATGCGGGGTATATGCGCGTGTGCGGCCGTTAAAATATGCGCGGTGGGCATAGAGGTTTTTAAAACAGGGAACCACGGAGCCGTCAGCTCGGATGACAGCGGCATCCGCCTGTACGTAAGGGCAGGAGCGCTCTTTCAGCACGCCGAAAAGCGGTGGCAGGTCAAGCAGCACGCCGTGGCGTTCAGCCGCGCTGCGGGTTCGCTCAAAAACAGCACGCGTGTTTTCGAATTCAGACATGCGCGTTTTTATATTTTGAAACAGGGCGTAGTTGAGCTTGATATCATCCAGCCGGGCCTGCTTGAGCAGCATCTGCTGCCGGGGCGTCAGGCCCGGCACCGCGGCGGCGCTGCTTTTTGCCTGCTGCAGGCCGAACCATGCGGCCGGATCAAGCTCTCCAAGCTTTTCAAATACGTCCCGGGCCTCCGCCGACATGAGCGTATAGAGCATCTCAGGCTCAAGCTGCGGATGGTAGGGAAAAACATGGCTGACAAATATGCTGTCTACGCCGAGAGCTCCGAACTGTTCGACAAGACCGGGCAGCGCGGCAATGTTTGAGCGCATGATGACGGTTTCAATGCTGATATGCATGCGCGAGCGCAGCGGGTGGCGCAGCATATAGTCCAGATTGCCAAGAACCAGATCGGAGGCGCTGTGGTGGCCGGGAAATTCCGACGTATCTCCCGGTGGCCGGTCATAGGAGATGTTCAGGTGGTCGATCAGGCGTTCTTCTAAAACAGCATCGACTGACGAGCTGCTCAGCAGGGAACCATTTGAGGTAACTTTAATCAAAGCCCCGTTGGGAAGGCTCCTTCGGGCACACCTGAGCATTTCAAGAAAATCAGGATGCATCAAAGGCTCACCCCAGCCGAAAAGAATCAGACCCTTGAGCGCGGGGAACACCTCATCGGCCAGACGCCGGTATGCATGCATGTCAAGAAAGCGATCGGGTGACTGCGAAGTGGAGTCGTGCAGGCACATCTCGCAATTAAAATTGCAGGCGGTGGTCGGCTCGATCTGGAGCAGTTTCGGAAGGTGTGCTTGAGACGTCATTGATTCAGGTATATCCGGCCTGGTGAATAATAATTGCGGCAGTCTGCAGCGCGTCGTTCCACCGGAGACATTGCCGGGTTGACGATCACACGGAGCAAGGTGCCCGGCAGGAGTGTCATGCGCTCGCTGATGAAAATTCAGTGGTTTTGCCGTTTTCAGCAGGTAGTAAATATCAGCTGTGGAACGACGATGTCAAGCGCTATTGCGGTGTTTCCGGCTCTGTAGTGCTCATAGCCTTTGCTAATAGTATTGACATATATTCATTGTCACGGTATTTTAGAAAAAACGGCGATATTAAATAATTCAGAACGGATGACCGGCGCCGGTCATCCGTTCTTTTTCGCATAGTTAACAGCACGGGGTATGAACCATGCATGACAGCGTTATGACCCGCAAGGGGCATGAGATACTGAAAGAGCAGCTGCGCAGGATGAAGACGGTCGACCGTCAGGAGATCATCAAGGAGATCGCCACGGCCGCTGCACACGGGGATTTGTCCGAAAATGCCGAATATGATGCTGCCAAGGAAAAACAGAGCTTCGTCGAAGGCCGGATCAAGGAGATTGAGCAGCGGCTTGCAGGCGCGCAGGTCATAGATCCCTCAACGATATCATCAGACCGTGTTGTGTTCGGCGCGACCGTGGTGCTTGAGGATGAAGACCGCGGCGGCGAGGTAACCTATCAGATTGTCGGTGTTGATGAGGCTGACGTTGAACAGGGCAAAATATCCGTGAGTTCTCCGATCGCGCGGGCGCTTATCGGCAGGAGCGTAGATGATTTTATCGAGGTAAAGACTCCGGGCGGTGTGCGGAGCTATACGGTTGTTGAAATACGTTTTGAATAAACGTCAGCACTATGGGAGGCTGTTATGAAATACTGCCCGGAATGCGAAGGTGAATTTCTGGAAACCGTTTCACGCTGCGAGGAGTGCGGCTGTGAGCTTATCAGTGAAAAGAAGTGGCGTGAGCTGCAGGCCCGGCGCATCGCTGAGTCGAACGAGGTTTTTGTACGGGCGGCGACGGCCGGCGACCGGTTTGAGGCCGATGTCATCAAGGATGCTCTCGGCAAAGAGGGGATTCCGGTTCTCGTACGCACATTTCAGGATACATCGTTTGACGGCATCTATGTTCCCCAGAAAGGCTGGGCAGTTATTGAAGTGCCCGAAACATTTCTTGACCGGGCCCGCTTTATTATCGATGCTCTTGCCAATGTCCGGCCTGAATCATAAGGGATACGTCTTAATGATGTTCAATCCGATTGCAGTATCATGAATCTACAGACCGCCGCCCCGCGCATCATCTTTGATGCCATGAACTCCAAAAATGTGTCTCTGCTGGAGCCGCATCTCGCCGATGATGTACGGTTTGACTTTCCCGGCGCAGGCGTTATCGCAGGCAAAAAGCGGGTTCTGGTTTTTATTAAGGCGCTGCTGCGCAAGTATTCCGATATCGAGTTTATTGTTCAGGATGTGATTGAATCGTCCGGTAAAGCCTGTATTGTATGGACCAACAGCGCACGGATAGACAGCGATCAACCGTACCGCAACAGCGGTGTAACGGTTGTGCAGTGCGCGGATAATCTTATCACCTTTATCAGCGATTATTTCAAGGATACGTCGTTTGTCAATTCAGCGCGGTAGAGCGTTTTGCTAAATGTCGTAGCCAGATTGTCATTTCGAAACGAGCAGAGCGAGTGAGAAATCTTTGTTTTTGTACAAACAAGACGGCAAGATCTCTCCCTGCGGTCGAGATGACATTGCATGTGTGGTCATATGACAAAGAAACATGCTCTAGTCTCTGCCTGCAGGCCCCATGAACGCTCTTGCCTTTTCATCGAGCCCACGTTCAAACGCGAATTCAAAAGCGCTGCTGCACTCATTTGCATGCGGTCTACAGGCGGCAGGCGGGAGCCTTGAGACCGTTGACGCCCAGGGCTGCACCCTGAAACCCTGCCGCGGCTGCCTGCGCTGTAATCTCATCAAACGCTGTGCCATTCGTGATGACGGCTGGCCTGAATTCAGCGCGAGAATACTTGACGCAGATGTTCTGGTGTTCGCAGCGCCCATTTATTTCCACCATGTACCCGGTCCGCTGAAAATGATACTTGACCGGTTCCGCTCGTTTATGCAGGTCCGCATTACGGAGCAAGGACTCCTGCATACGCCCTGGCAGGAGTGGCGCAAGCATTTTGTGCTGTTGTTGACCATGGGCGCGCCATCGGATGAAGATGCCCGTCCGGTTGTGGAATTGTTTGAATACATGACCGGCGTGCTCGGCCCGTCAAACCGGCTGAGCGTGGTTGCGGCAACCAAACTGGCCCTGTCCGGGCAGATCACTATGGATGCCGCTCAGCTGCGTCATGCGTATGGTAAGCTGGGGCTTGACCCGGATCGGGCTGAGGAGGACTGCGCACGCAATCAGGGGTATTTGAAAAGAGCCTATGAGCTGGGCAACAGTGTTGTGAAGCGCTAAGATACGTTCGTGCAACTGATTCGTAATCAGTGTTTCATGGTTTAAATCACGTCACCTCTGTCAAAAACATGTTTCAGAATCATGAGGGGTTAATCTTGCGTGCGCAGCGCTTCGTTCATGCTGCCCATGCGGTAGCCGCCCAGATCGAGTGCCACCCAGGTGAATCCCAGCGCCTGCAGCTGCTCCATGATCTGTCGTCTGGTTTCGAGGTCGGCAAACCGGCTGATCTGATCAGGGGACACTTCAATGCGGGCGACAGAGCCGTGATGCCTGACGCGGCATTGCGAGAATCCTGCGTCACGCAGGATGGCTTCGGCCCGATCAATGGCACTCAAGCGTTCAGGAGTGATCGGCGTGCCGTAGGGGATGCGTGAGGCAAGGCAGGGCTGAGCTTCTTTATTCGCTGTGGGCAGGCCCATCTGACGGGAAAGCGCGCGAACATCATCCTTTGAAAAACCGGCTTCCGCAAGGGGGCTGCGAACCCCGTGTTCGCGTGTTGCCTGCATGCCGGGACGGTAATCTGAAAAATCGTCCGTGGTCGTGCCGTCAATAATGCATGCCGCCCCGGTCTTTTTTTTCAATTTTTCGAGCACGCCGTAGAGTTCGAGTTTGCAATAGTAACAGCGTTCGGGCGGGTTTTCACGGAATTTCTCGTTGGCGCGCTCGCAGGTCTCAACTTCGCAGTGTATAAGTCCCAGGTCGGCGGCAAGCTGTTTGGCCTCATCGCGTTCGCGCTGTGTGTAGGTTTCCGAGACCGCGGTTACTGCCAGAGCGCGGTCACCGAGCACCTTGTGCGCGACTGCTGCCAGCAGGGTGCTGTCGCAGCCCCCGGAAAAAGCGATCAGAACGCTTCCCATGTCTTGCAGGATTTTTTCAAGCTGCCGCTGTTTTTTTGCTGACATTGAGGCACTCCATCCTGCGTGCGTGGATACAGCGCTGTATTGGCGCTATCTCAGATCGGGGCTTTATCCTCGGACATGTCTGCAGGGGCAGCCTGTCCGGACGGCCGCGCAGGCAGTGTACGACCGAACACCCGTACAGCGATGTTTGTCTGGTCTTTGTCATCGGTCGTGATGATGATCTCACCGCGAATAACCGTCTGGGAAAATCCTTCGGCAAGCCCGACCGTGACCTGATACTCCCGGCCCGGCGTTATGGTTGTCAGCTCCGTGGTTAAGCCCTTAACGGTGCTTTTGACATCAACGACCCTGAACTCACTATCGGGCTGCGTGGACTGCAGCCGGATGATTTTGCGCACCGGTGTGCCTGCCTGAATCGTACCAAGCGGCAGATGCCGCGGTGTAACGCTGATTGCTCCCAGCACCTCGCCTGTCACGAACAGGCTCAGCGAAGGTACCTTGTCGCTGTCGGTCGTGAGCACAACCCGTTCGCGGAACCGGCCGATCGGCATGCCCGGCAGAACGCTGAATTTAACCTGACGGTCTGGGTCGCCGTCAAATCCGCTCCGGTTGACTTCCACGCTGATCAGTTTGCTGGGGCACTCAACAGCGGTGATGCTTGCCGATGCGCTCTGGCTGCCCGATATGCGCGCATAGAGCGGCTCGGTGCTGCCTTTCGCGCCGGCAAAGGCCGGAAATACGATCGATGCCGGGCTTATTGCCAGGACCAACTCAACGGTTGCGCGCACCTCAAGATTCAGGTTAGGGGCGGCGGGATCATTGGTTTCAACCTGAATGGTTTTCTTCTGCACACCCTCACGGCTGCCCGGCCTGAAGGTTACATCGATTTTTCCTTCCCCGCCCGGGGGAATCTCGCCGGCCGTGGCCAGCGCTGCCGCACAGCCTCAGCCGGATTTGATGTTTTTAATGAGCAGCGCGGCTTTGCCCTGGTTTTTGAAAACGAAACTGTGCGTCAGAGGGGCATTCGGTTGTGCTGTGCCGAAATCATGCTCCCGTGTTTCAAAAACTATGGCCGGTGCCTCACCGGGTTTTTTGTCAATGCGTTGAGCGTCTGTCAGGGCCTGCACTGCACCCGGAGCGAAGGCGGCGAGCATGCACGCCAGCAGAACAACGAATACGTTTGCAGACACAGTTGATTTGAATTGCATACCGTTTATTCACCTTTCTGTTGGTTTGAAAAAACGTTGAGGTGCGAACAGCCCGGAATTCTAACACGTACTATCGTATTTGCAAGTGTGTTTTGTGCGTGGATGTGCATATGCAGGCAATGCCAGGGACCTTGATATTTTCTGTGATTATGTATGCCTGATGCGTGTGCGAACCTCGGATTTTAAAACAGTTGTTCTGCATACGGGCATGTGATAAAAAAACCTGTGAATGATGCACATATATTGCTTACAGCTGCACAGGGAGAACATTTGCCGTGAACAAACCTATTATCGGCCTTGATATAGGCGGCACAGCAATTAAAGGCGCTCTATTTGCCGAATTTGGAGAAATCGTTGCCAGGAATGAGATCGCAACACCTCACGACAGCGGCCAGGAGTTTTTTATAGACAGCCTGTGCGATTTCGTCAGGGGCCTTGTTGATGGCCAGGCTGTTGATGCCGTGGGGCTGGGCATAGCTGGCATACTCGATCCCGAATGCACCACGTTAATTGAATCACCCAACATGCCGGTTTTGCGGGGTATGCCGCTTAAGGCTCATCTGGAGCAGCGGCTGCACTGCCCGGTCATTATTGAAAATGATGCTAATGCGGCGGCCCTGGGTGAGTTGCAGGCCGGGGCAGGACGAGGGCATGCGAATTTTCTTTTTTTCACCCTCGGCACCGGCATCGGCTCAGGGCTGATCTTGAATTCGCGTTTGTGGCGCGGCGAGCAGGGCAGGGCCGGCGAGTTCGGCCATCTAACGGTGTATCCTGAAGGGGCGTTGTGCGGTTGCGGAAAACGGGGCTGCCTGGAGGCGCACAGCTCGGGTACTGCCATTGTGCGCATGGCTGTTGAGGCAATGCGGCAGCACAGCGATACGGAACTGCGCTGCCATGCTGATACTCCCTCTGCTTTGACTCCGGAAATTGTTTATCAGCTTGCGCGTGCAGGCGATGCCGTCTGCCGGGACATTTTTAAATCCATGGCGCGGGGCCTTGCTATTGCCATTGCCGATGTGCACAATCTTCTGGATATGTACACCTTTATCGTAGGCGGCGGTATAAGCCGGGCCTATGATTATTTCAGCCCCATGGTTATGGACGACATTGATCAGCGTGTTTTCAGCAGCGCACGCGGCCGGCTCAGGCTGCTCAGAGCTGAGCTTGGAAACGATGCGGGGGTGTATGGCGCTTACTATGCAGCGCGGGAAGCTCTCGCCCGGCTGTAGTTGGCATAATGAGCAGAACGGTATGGCTATGATTTCAGCACTATATGGGATATGTACGGCCGGCGCGGCTTTTGCACTGTTTGTTTTCTCAGTAGTGCCGCCGCTGCAGACAGAACATCTCGGTATCATCAACTCAGGAGTGTGGGTACATATGCTTGCCTACGGCATGCTGTGCGGGTTCGCCAGCTTGTGGCTGGCCAATCGCATGGTGCGCCGTCCCGTCCCCTGTGCGGTGTTTTTATGCATGCTTTTCGGAATTATGATCGAATGCGTGCAGTCTGCGTTCCCCTACCGCAGTTTTGAGACAGTCGACATTTTTATTAATTGTTGCGCCGTGCTTGCCGTCGCCGTTCCGCTGCATTTTTACGTGCGCCGGGCGTTTCCTGTCAAAGAGGATGCTGGCAAGGTTGGTACTAACTGTCGGCTGCAGTGAGAACACAGCGCATGATTTCTTTCTCGATATCCGCTATACGTTTGATATTGAAATATTTTTTAAACTGCGTCAGTGGCATGACGGCTTTAGCCATTGACCGGTGACCGCCCGCGCTTCCCAGGCTTCCGAACGCCTTCTGTACCAGTTCGCCGGCATGTTTGACATAGCCCACATTGCGGACGCTGCAAACCACCTTCCTGTCATGCACGCCGGTCACGAAGGCCCATTCTGACCCGACGATTTGCAGGCAAAAGTCGGCAACCCGCGGAATGATATCATCGTTGACGACCGTGCCGAGCCAGGCAAACAGCATTTTGTCTGCAACGGTTGTGTTTTTGAGGGCTTTGACAAATGCGCCGATTTCATGGTAGGCCAGCATGGCGTTTTCAATCTGGCGGAGCATGTTAAGATTTGCAAGCGGATACACCGAGGTGAAGACCTCGATATCGGTATCGCTGATATCGCGTTCAAGCGACATGGTATCGGATTTGATGCCGTATGTCAGGGCCGTTGCCAGACGCTGCGTAATTTTAAAATTACCGTCTATAAGGTATGTGCCCAGAATGGTGGATGTTGATCCGCAGGCGGTGCGAATGTCCTTGAATTCAGCATCGCAGGGCTCGCTGACCGGATGATGATCAAAGACGATGTCGGCCTTTAATGCCTGGTTTTTAAAGTATGGCGGCTGAACGTCGACCATGGCGATCTTGGAATATTTTTTGAGGTCCTCGGCGGTGATCTGCATGACCGGAATGTCCAGCAGCCTGATCATGTTTTGATTTTCGCTGCGGGTGACTTCACCGAACGTGGCAATCGGGGCGGTCTGTTTGTTGCGTCCGAGAAGGACACGCAGTGCCAGGCCGCTGGCGAGCGCGTCGGGGTCGGGGTCATGCTGAATCAGGATAAGAATATTTTCGCAGGCTTCATTAATGTCGCGCAACCTCTTCAGGCGGCTGCGGTTGTCAATAGCCGACCATAATGACTCCAGCTGTTTATGTACAAGATGTTCGACTGAAAACAGTGCCGTGTTGTGGGGTGGGGCAATACCCTTGAAATCCTGGCGGTTGAGCCCCATGATTACAACGGGGACGTCCTTGTTGACCTCGCGCAGGGTTTCATGACAGCTGATCAGTATATCGTTGTGCGCGAAGCAGATAATGACGCGGCTTGTTTCATCAAGCGCAAGACTCTCAAACAGCTCCCGCGAAGACAGGTTTTTACAGTAGCGCGTTTTAATTTCCTTGAAGGCGTGCAGGCTGTACAGTGTGGCGCTTTGCGACGAAACGATCAGTACGTCGTTCTGATCTGCGATGTAGTAGCGCACCACCGGTAAAAAAATATCATCGCCAAGGAGTATGATGGTTTTCATAGCGCGCAGGAACTGGGGTCAGTCATGGAATGTGCACGGCATATCATGGTGCATTGGCTGTAACTGCTCAGCACCCGTCTGGCTTCAGCTTTTCTTGTGGATGTGGGCCGGGGGCCGGAACGCCCGTATGGTTCGAACTGATTTTCCGCCGCTGAATATCCTGACAGTGCCGGTTGATTCAGAAACCGTTATCGCCACACCCTTTGTATGGTGTGAAATGGCGAGTGCTGCAGCGTGACGCGCGCCCAGTCCCCGCATCGGGGACGATTTGCCAGCTCCGGCATGCAGGAAACGTCCGGCTGAAAGGACAACACCGTCCTCGCGGATAATGAAGGCCCCGTCAATCAGGGTCAGTTCTTTGACGCTTTCCTGTACTTTGTTGTCGAAAATATTGGTTTCTTCAGGGCCGTATCCCTTGAACGGGTTGAAAATCATCGGCTTTGAAAGTTCCAGCACTTTTTCAGTGTCTCCGACTACAAATATCGTGCCGACCGGCAGCCCTTCACGGCCTTCCTGTCCGATTTCAATGGCGAGGTTGACGACCAAAAACAGCAGATCAACCGGAATGGTTTTACTGATCCGCTTCAGGTCATGCGGTGAAATTGGTCCGTAATACTCCTGGATTCGCTGGACCCGTATCGTGTCGAGCAGTTTTTGTCCGGAAAGGCTGAACAGACACAGTATGCGTTCCCCTTTTTTTATTTTTTCGGCTTCAACGGCAGAACGCAGAATATAATCCAGCCGGTCGCGGCGGGTTATTCCGTTGAAGTCGCACAGGAATGTTTCCACGGTAATGCTTTCCGCCATTTTTTTATTTGAAAGCACAATGATAAACTGGTAATCAGCATAGTGCGGAAGCAGCGCTTTCCAGAGACTGAGTGATTCGCAGACTACCAGGATTTTTTTGATCTTGAGATTTTCTGCCAGCAGGGCGGCCTGCTCAATAATCAGCTGGGTTTCTTTGTCGGTTGCTTTGCCGGACATGGCTTTTCATGGCCTCTCACTACCAGGGTTCGGGTGCTCTGTTATGTACGTATCGAACTGATTCTGCCGGGGCTTTACTGAAAAAACAGGAGTCATTCCTGTTTCGGCCCGCTTTTTATGAAGCGTGTTGTGTGGATTAGCGTTGAATCGTTCCGCGCTCTGTATATTAGAATTGTCACCCGGTTTTTCCTCATCAGGTGCGGCATGGTCAGGGCATGTATATTACCATAGCATTTTTTCATGCGTACATCTATACAGCTGAAAGGAGTCTATCTATGCGAACACGTCTGCTGGTTTCGGGAATCGCGCTGCTTGCGGCCCTGCAGGGCTGTGCTTTTGTGACGGTGCCGTTTGTGCCGGGCACGCGGCCGCTGGTAGAAAACACAGTACAGGGTAGAGGCAGGGAGAAAATACTGCTTATTGACATTGCCGGAGTTATTTCAGGTGAAAGCCGGGATTCGCTCGGTGGTTTGAGCCAGCAGCCCGATCATGTGGCCCGGATGAAGGAGGTCTTGAAAAAAGCCGAGCGCGACAGCAGCATAAAGGCAGTAGTGGTGCGGATCAACAGTCCCGGCGGCACAGTGACAGCCAGCGATATCATGTATCGTGAGCTGGTGGAGTTTAAACAACGCCGTTCAGTGCCGGTTGTCGCCTGCCTTATGGATATTGCCGCATCTGGGGGCTACTATATCGCCATGGCCGCCGACAGTGTCTACGCGCATCCGACCACGGTGACCGGCAGTATCGGCGTCATCGCTCTGAAATTTAATGTTAAAGGCCTGCTGGACAAAGTCGGCGTGGTTGATGAAACAATCACTTCGGCCGTCCTGAAGGATAGCATGTCACCGTTCAGGGGAATGTCCGCGCAGGAGCGCGCAATCATGCAGTCTATTCTCGATGAACTGCATAAACGTTTTACTGACGTGGTGCATTCCGGCCGGCAACTGCTCGATACGCAGCAGGTTGCCGCTCTGGCCGACGGGCGTGTTTTTACAGCCACTCAGGCGCATGAGGCCGGGCTGGTAGATGTGATCGGATATCTTGATGATGCCATTCATGAAGCTGAAAGGCGTGCAGGTCTGAGGCCCGGGTCACGGGTTGTCATGTACCACCGGCCGAATCGCTATAAAAATAATATTTATTCGCACTCATCGGTTAATCTGCTCACTATCGGCGGTGATTTTTCCGGTATACTCCCGTTTCAGTTCATGTACCTGTGGAATCCGTAATACTGTATTGCCCAGGCTGATGCAGCAGCAGGCTTATTTCCTTGCAATGCCGGTTATAATGACAGGTTCGACAGGCACGTTCTGATGTCCTGATTTGATGCCGGTCGTAACGCGGGCGATTGCATCCACGGTCTCCATACCGGCAACAACTTTACCGAACACGGCATAGCCGTAATCACGAACGCCGTGATCCAGCATGACATTATCGGCAAGGTTGATAAAAAACTGGGAGGTCGCGCTGTCAACCACGGAGGTGCGCGCCATGGCGATTGTTCCGCGCTTATTGCTGAGCCCGTTTTGAGCTTCATTTTTAATGGCTGTTTTCGTCGGCTTCTGCTGCATGTCGCGCGTGAAACCGCCGCCCTGTATCATGAAACCGGGGATAACACGGTGAAAAACCGTGCCGGTGTAAAAACCCTCCTCAGCGTACTGAATGAAGTTTTTGACCGTTATGGGTGCTTTTTGCCGGTCAAGCTCAACGGTTATGGCTCCCAGGTTTGTCGTGATGATGAAGACCGGGTTGGTCGCAGCCTGGTCTTTGTTTTCGGCCCAAAGCCGCGCAGGCATGCCGGCCAGAAGAGCCAGAAGTAGCAATCGTGTAAAAGTCTTTTTGCTCATGGTAGTGTCTCCTGGTATGCGTTTTAACCCCTTGGGCTTGTGTTATGCGTTCCGTGCAGATTGTATACAATGAAATCATGACGGATGCAACGGTCTTTGTCGGGTTCTGATATGGCGTTATGCGCACGATTATTTTATATTTATTTTTTCCCCAAGTCCGCATATACTCCGTAAAAATTAATCATTCCGAAAGGTACTCCCTGCATGGCAAAATCAAAGGTTGCGATTGTGCGCACAAAGCCGGCCACCGTGTTGAGCGACTATCACCGGGTGATGAACCTGGCAGGCTATCAGGACGTCATCGCCCGCGATGCCGATACCGCGCTTAAAATCAATATTTCCTGGCATTTTTTCTTTCCCGGCTCATCCACCACGCCCTGGCAGCTTGAAGGTGTAATCCGTGCCATGCAGCAGGACGGTTACAGCTCCGAGCTTATACACGGATGCCATAACCGCACGGTCGTGATCGATGCGCATCTCGGGGAGCGCGAAAACAAGCAGATTAATGTGATTCAGGCGCACAGCCTGCGCAATGTGCATTTATACGAAGGCGAGGAGTGGATTCACATCCGTGACGCGGTCGGCGACCTGGCTGATAAATTTATTTGTTTGAATGAAGTATATCCGGACGGTTTTTCGATCCCGAAGCGCTTTATCGGTGAAAATATTATTCATCTTCCCACCATCAAGACGCATGTTTTTACGACCACTACCGGTGCCATGAAAAATGCTTTCGGCGGGCTCCTGAATGAGCACCGCCACTGGACGCATCCCGTAATTCATGAGACGCTGGTTGACCTGCTGATGATTCAAAAGAAGGTTCATCGCGGCGTGTTCGCCGTTATGGACGGCACATTCGCCGGCGACGGTCCGGGCCCGCGCTGCATGCGGCCGCATGTCAAAAATGTGCTGCTTGCTTCCTCCGACCAGGTTGCCATTGACGCGGTCGCGGCCAAGCTGATGGGTATGAACCCGCTTGATTTGAAGTATATCCGCATCGCGCACGAGATGGGCCTTGGCTGCGGCGACCCGCGCGATATTGAGATCGTCGGCGATGTCGACGCCGCCGCGGAAAACTGGAATTTTGACGGGCCCATGAAGGATATCACCTTTGCCGCGCGCATGCAGCATCTCATCTACTGGGGTCGGTTGAAAAACGCGATTGAATGGTCGCTTAAAACATGGATGGCGCCCTGGGCCTATATCGCCTCCGTTATCTACCATGACCTGTACTGGTATCCGCGCAACAGTCGGGCCCAGATGCTGGAATGCCTGAACAGCGAATGGGGCCGCCTGTTCAAGAACTGGGAGAATCTTACCCCTGATGAAAACGGCTGGCAGGACGTGGGCAGCGGGCCGTCGGTGTTCGCGCGCAGCACGGCCGAGCTTCTGCGTATGGGTATGCGGGTGCTCGGCCATACGATTGTCGAAGCGCCCGAGGTTGCCGCACGCCGGCGTCGGCGGTTGAAACGATGACGCTGAAGGTCTGCGAGATTTTTTACAGCATACAGGGCGAGTCAACCCTCGCCGGATACCCCTGCGTTTTTATCCGCCTTGCCGGCTGTAATCTGCGCTGTTCCTATTGCGATACGGGCTATGCCCAGACCGGGGGCACAGACTATACTGTTGAGGACATAATCGCAGCTGTCTCAAAATATTCCTGCCGTTTGGTCGAGATTACCGGTGGCGAACCTCTTCTTCAAGAATATACCCCACGCCTTGCCGCTGAGCTTTTAAACCGGGCCTTCAGCGTCTTGATTGAAACAAACGGAACAATCGCCCTGGACGGCCTTGACAGGCGCTGCGTGAAGATCGTGGATGTGAAATGCCCTGCAAGCGGAGAGGCGGACAGTTTTAATCCGGCAGTTCTTAACGGGTTGAGCCCACAGGATGAGCTGAAATTCGTGCTGTCTGATCGAAACGATTATGAATTTGCGCGCGATTTCCTGTCGCGCCTGTCCGGGATCACCCTCGCAGCCGTGCACTTCTCGCCGGTTATTTCCCGCCTTGCCGCAGCGGATCTGGCCGCCTGGATTCTGACTGACGGCCTGAATGTCCGCTGCAGCCTCCAGCTGCACAGGCTCATATGGCCAGACAGGGACCGAGGAGTGTAACGCAGCGGTCCGCCGGTGTGCTTTTTTTATTGATCACCTGATCAACGGTCGGATTCCCATGCGTGGTCATTGATGTTATGGGCGGCGGTGCGGTCGTTTGCAAGCAGTTCTTCCTGCATTTGTATTTCCTGGCGCGTGGTGTGGATGTAGGCCTTTTCGTCGTGGCGGTGCCGGGCGAGTTTGTGCAGCGCTGCTTCATCGTAGGCAGTAAATTTCTGGCCGGCGCGGGTTGCGCTGTAGCGCCTGAAGCCCAGCTGCACCAGGGCGTCAATGCCCAGGCGTATGGATGCGTCCAGACATTCCCGGTATACACGGTTTACACTGTGTTCCATCAGGGCATATGCGCCGAAATTGTTGCGCGCCCGTGACATGATCTTGAGATGCGGAAAGTTTTTGCGGGCGACTTCAGCCAGGGTGCAGTTGGTCGATGGATCATCAATGGCGATGATCAGAATCGAGGCGTCGTCGGCACCGGCTGAATGCAGCATGTCAAGCCGGGTCGCATCGCCGTAAAAAACGCGGAACCCCATTTTCCTGAGCAAATCAACCTGGTCGGAGTTGCTGTCAAGGATCGTGGCTTCGATGCCGTTGGCCCGCAAAAACCTCCCGACGGTGCTGCCAAACGTGCTGAAGCCGGCAATGATTACCGGATTGCTGACGTCTACATGATCGCCGGGCCGCTCATCGGCCTGCCGGGTGCCGAAGCGCGGCAGAAACAGGCGTTCATTGAGCAGCATCAGAACCGGTGTTACAGCCATGCTCAGGGCCGTAGCCGCCATCAGGATATCCAGCCACTCTCCTGACAGTATCCCCAGTGTTCCCATAAAGGCAAACAGGACAAAGGCGAATTCGCCGACCTGTGAAAGAGACACGGCAAAGATGCTGTTTTGATCAAACGACAGCTTGAACAGGCGTCCGGCCACAGCCAGCACAGAGGCCTTGGCGGCAATGATCGCGGCGACAAGGCCGAATTCGAGCAGGGGGCGCTCGGCGATAAGGCCGAAGTTGATAGAAGCGCCGACGGCGATAAAAAAAAGGCCGAGCAGCAGTCCCTTGAAAGGCTCTATATCGCTTTCAAGTTCATGGCGGAACTCCGAGTTCGCGAGCACGACGCCGGCAAGGAACGCTCCGAGAGCAGGCGAAAGGCCGACAAGCTTCATGAGATAGGCTGTTGCAATAATAATCAGAAGTGATCCTGCAACACAAAGCTCACGCAGCCCTGCTCCTGTAACAACGCGCATAAAGGGGACAATGACATATCTGCCTATAAGAACAACTGCCAGAATAGAGCACAGGACGGAACATGCCTGAAGCCAGACAGGCAGGTTTTCAAGGATGGTTATGGAATGATTCTCCTGGTTTGCAAGTCCGGGTTGCAGGGCTAAAAACGGCAACAGGGCCAGTATCGGTACAACGGCAATGTCCTGAAAAAGCAGCACCGCAAACGAGCTTCTGCCGGCCTCTGTTGAACTGAGCCCTTTTTCTTTGAGGGTTTGAAGGACTATTGCAGTTGATGACATCGAAAGGGCAAGGCCTGCA
>VGSH01000028.1 GCA_016875025.1 Deltaproteobacteria bacterium | reverse complement strand
GCGCGTTGCCGCTGATGAGCAGATCAGCGCCGAGGTTCTGCGCGACCGGATCGCTGCCGGCCACTGCATCATCTCCCGCAATATCAAACACGCAAACGCAGTTCCGCTTGGAATCGGCCGGGGCCTGCGCACCAAGATCAATGCCAATATCGGTACGTCTAAAGACTGCACCGATCTTGATGAAGAGCTGAAAAAGCTCGAGGTTTCCATCGCGGCCGGCGCCGACACGGTCATGGACCTGAGCACGGGCGGCGACATTTCAGCCATCCGCCGTGAAATCATCAGGCATTCAACCGTGCCGATCGGCACGGTGCCGCTGTATCAGGCTGCGATTGAAACCACGCGTAAAAAAAAGCCGATTGTCGAGATGGAAGTCGAGCACCTGTTCAGGGTTATTGAGCAGCAGGCTGAGGAAGGCGTTGACTTCATCACCGTGCACTGCGGCCTGACCCGCGAGGCCGCCACCCGCATCCGCAACCAGGGCCGCATCATGGATGTTGTCAGCCGGGGGGGCTCATTCACGGTTGCCTGGATGGCGTACAACAAAAAAGAAAACCCGCTCTACGAGCACTATGACCGGCTGCTGAAAATTGCAGCCGCCTATGACATGACCCTGAGTCTGGGGGACGGGCTGCGGCCCGGGTGCCTGGCCGACGCAACCGACCGCGGCCAGATTCAGGAGCTGATCACGCTGGGCGAGCTGGCCAAACGCGCGCTTGAGGCCGGCGTGCAGGTGATGATCGAGGGGCCCGGCCATGTGCCCATCGACCAGATCAAAACCAATATTCAAATTCAAAAACAGCTCTGCAACGGCGCTCCGTTTTACGTGCTGGGCCCGCTCGTGACCGACTGCGCTCCCGGCTACGATCATATCACGTCCGCCATCGGCGGTGCCATGGCCGCCATGTACGGCGCGGACTTTCTGTGCTACGTCACCCCGGCCGAGCACCTGCGCCTGCCCACGGTCGAAGACGTGCGCGAAGGCGTGATCGCTTCAAAGATCGCCGCGCACGCGGCCGATATCGCCAAGGGCGTGCCGGACGCCTTGGAGCGCGACAAGCGCATGGCCCGCTGCCGCAAAAAGCTTGACTGGGAAGGCCAGATCGCGGCCTCGCTCGATCCTGAGCGCGCGCGCTCCATGCGCGACAGCCGCAGGCCTGAAGACAGTGAAGTCTGCACCATGTGCGGTGAGTTCTGCGCGATCAAGGTGCTCAACCAGGAGCAGTCCTGGGACTTCTACGAATAGCCCTCAGGCCGTTGAAAAACACCCGCCTGTCCCGCCCCAATCCGTAGGGTGAACTCGCGAAGCGTGTCCACCGTTGACCTCAATAAACAAAATCCTGCCCGCTGTCATGCCGGACTCGATCCGGCATCCAGCCCTTTTGTCTGTGTGCAATTCATCGACAGCCATAGCCCCTCCCCGTATTATATGGAGTTCCGTATACCACGGTCTTACCCGCAAAATACGGACCTCAACCGTATCAATTTGACAAAATTATTATCTTTTGTAATAACTCTTCAAAGCACAATCCTGCAATTACGCAAACCCTTACTTAATACTTGTTGGACAAGGGCAACCAAAAATGTCCATATCAGATAAGACACGCAAGATACTGTGGGGTAAGTCAGGGAATCGCTGTGCTATCTGTAAAAAGGAACTTGTCCTTGATGCAACGCCTTATGACGATGAATCTATTGTAGGAGAAGAGTGCCATATTGTTTCAGGGCAAAAGAATGGTCCTAGGTACAATAAACTTTATCATCAAGAAGGAATTGACTCCTATCAAAATCTCCTTCTTCTTTGCCGAGTACATCACAAGATGATCGACGACCAACACGAGACATACTTGGCCGAACTACTGCTCCAAATTAAAGAAAACCACGAGAAATGGGTAACTGCTAAGCTTACCGGCAATGATGGTCCCAAACCTATACAAATCAGAAGAATTAAAGGACAGACAGTATCCTTCTTAACAAGGATGAATACCGGCAGGGAAATACTGAATCTTGTCGAAGGTTCATGCGCTGGTTCCTATGATCACGATGAGCTGGAGACCCAACATGAAGTCAAAATTGTCGGAGAATTTCTAGATATAATTCGCGATTGGGTTGACATTGGAAGCGACATAGATCCTAGTGGTCGGACTGAAATGGCGTTCAGACTATCTCAAACCATAAAAGAATTAGAAGAGCTTGGTTTTTATGTGTTCGGTGCCAAAGAAGTGCGTGCGATCACCGGAGGTAATTCTGAAAACCCTGTGAATTGGCCTTTAAGCATTATCCGCGTTGTTCGAAAAACAAATCCGGAGATTACTGCAATTTCCGAAGAAGGCAGTAAATTATAAACACCCAGCGAAACAATCCACGCGACCGCCTAAAAGCGGCGCAGAATTACTCTGCTGGGCTTAAAAGAAAACTCGAGTGCCGGCATTGGGGCTGATAAAAGCAGTCGGCTCGCCTTTACCCCCAGAAATGCAATGGAGATACCAGACTAATGGACCAGGCAACGCATAATAAGATCGTCTCCTTCATATGGGGCATCGCCGACGACGTCCTGCGCGACTTATTCAAGCGCGGCAAGTACCCTGATGTGATCCTGCCCATGTGCGTCATCCGGCGTATGGACGCGGTGCTTGAGCCGACCAAAAAGAAGGTGCTCGAAACCAAGAAAATGCTTGACGATGCGCGCATTACCGAGCAGCGCGCCGCGCTCTGCGACGCTGCCGGACAAGCCTTCTACAACACCTCGAAGTTTACGCTGCGCGATCTCAAGTCGCGCGGCAGCCAGCAACAACTCCTTGCCGACTTCGAGGACTTTCTCAACGGCTTCTCACCCAACGTGCAGGACATCCTTGAGAACTTCAAGTTCCGCAACCAGCTGCACACGCTCTCCAAAGCCGACGCCATCGGCACGCTGATCAACAAGTTCCTCGACCCCGACATCGACCTCTCGCCGGCCGGTATCGACAACCATTCGATGGGCACGGTTTTTGAGGAGTTGGTCCGCAAGTTCAACGAGGAGAACAACGAGGAGGCGGGTGAGCACTGGACGCCGCGCGATGCCGTGCGCCTGATGGCGAACCTCGTGTTCCTGCCCATAGAATCCAAGATCAAGTCCGGCACATACCTGCTCTACGACTGCGCGTGCGGTACGGGCGGCATGCTCACCGTCGCGGAGGAGACGCTCACCGCCATCGGCGACAGGCGCGGGCAGCAGGTCAAGTGCCTGCTCTACGGCCAGGAGATCAACCCCGAGACTTACGCCGTCTGCAAGGCGGACATGCTGCTCAAGGGCGAAGGCGAGAGCGCCGACCACATCGTCGGCGGCGCGGAATGGTCCACACTTTCGCACGATGCCTTTCCCGCGCAAGAGTTTGACTTCATGCTCTCGAATCCGCCTTACGGAAAGAGCTGGAAGAAGGACCTCGAAGCAATGGGCGGCAAGGACGGCATGCGCGACCCGCGCTTCAAGGTAATGCACCGGGGCGAGGAACTCTCGCTTGTCACCCGCTCCAGCGACGGCCAGATGCTCTTCCTGGCCAATATGGCCTCGAAGATGAACGACAAATCGCCGTTGGGCAGCCGCATCGCCGAGGTCCACAACGGCAGCTCGCTTTTCACCGGCGACGCCGGGCAGGGCGAGAGCAACATCCGCCGCTATCTGATCGAAAACGACTGGCTCGAGGCAATCGTCGCCCTGCCGCTCAATCTCTTTTACAACACCGGCATCGCCACTTATGTCTGGGTGCTGTCCAACCGCAAGCCCGAGCACCGCAAAGGCCAGGTACAGCTTATCGACGCCAGCCAGTGGTTTAAACCGCTGCGCAAGAACCTCGGCAAGAAAAACTGCGAGCTTTCATCCGCAGACATCGAGCGCATCAGCCGCACATTCCTCGAGTTCAAGGAGACGCCGGAGTCGAAGATCTTTCCCAACGCCGCTTTCGGCTACTGGAAGGTCACGGTCGAGCGCCCGCTCAGGCTGCACAGCCGTCTCACGCTCAAGGCCATCGAGACGCTGCGCTTCACCTCGGGTGATGAAGACATCCGCACGACTCTCTACGAAGAATTCGGCGACGACCTCTTCGGCAATTTCTCCAAGGTTTCAGCCGCGCTGGAAAAGCGCCTTGCTGACTGGGGTAGCGACGAGGATGATGGCGACGATGACGAGGGCGGCAGTGCCAAAAAGGGCCTGCCCGAGAAGAAGTGCAAGAAGCTGCTCGACCCCAAAACCTGGGAGCGCGACGGCCGCTTGGTCGAAGTCGCCACCCGGCTGCGCGCTGAGCTGGGCGAAGCGCTGTTCGAGGACCACAACCTCTTCCGCGACCGTGTCGACGAAGAGCTCAAAAAAGCCGGCCTCAAGCTCACCGCCGCCGATCGCAAGCAGATTCTCAAGGCTGTGAGCTGGCGTGTCGAAACGGCACCGCCCGTTATCGCCAAGGTGCATAAGTCCGGCAAGGCCAAGGCCGACCCTCTGCGCGGACTGTTCGAGGCGACCGTGGACGGCAAGCCCGCTATCGTCGAATATGAGCCCGACTCCGACCTGCGCGACACCGAACAGGTACCGCTGCTTGAAGACGGGGGCATCGAGGCTTTCATACGCCGCGAGGTGCTGCCCTACACGCCCGACGCGTGGATCAAGGAAGACGCCACCAAGATCGGCTATGAGATCAGCTTCACGCGCCACTTTTACAAGCCGCAGCCCCTGCGCACACTGGAGGAGATCAGCGCCGACATACTCGCTATTGAGAAGGAGGCGGAGGGACTGCTGGATGGTTTACTCAAGGGAGGCCGGGCGTAATGTTGCGAATTTTCATCAGCAGCGTTCAAAAGGAACTGGCGGAAGAACGCGTTGCTCTAAGGGATTATCTTCAAGGCGATGCCTTATTGCGACGTTTTTTCGAGCCGTTTTTGTTCGAAAACCTGCTCGCAGCCGATCAACGGACCGATGCTTGTTATTTGGAAGAAGTTCAGCGGTGCGACATCTATCTTGGAATTTTCGGTAACGAATACGGACGGGAAGATACCGAAGGCCTCTCAGCGACGCACCGGGAGTTTAAGCGCGCAACGGAGCTCGAGAAATACCGGCTCATCTATGTCAAAGGGGCGGATGACGCAGGCCGCAATCCGAAAATGACTGCTCTGATTGAACGGGCCGGGGCCGAGTTGATCCGCAAACGGTTTAATTCCGCTGAAGGGTTGATTTCAGGAGTGTATGCCAGCCTGATCCGGCTGCTGGAAGAGCGGGAACTCATCCGTTTTTCACCTTTCGATGCTTCTTTTTGCCGCAATGCCGCGCTGCAAGATTTGGACAACGAAAAAATCACCCGCTTTCTCGGTCTGGCCCGGCGCGGCCGCAGTTTTCCATTACCGGAAGAGACCCCGCCGTTGGAGGTGCTCACCCATCTTAACCTGCTGGATAAAGGGCGCCCGACTCATGCGGCGGTACTGCTCTTCGGTAAACAGCCCCAGCGTTTTTTGATCAACTCCGAAGTCCGCTGCGCTCATTTTCACGGATTCGAGGTGGAAAAACCGATTCCTTCCTATCAGGTGTACAAGGGAACGGTCTTCGATCTGGTGGATCAGGCCAAGGATTTTGTCCTCTCAAAAATTGATCTGTGGACCGGCGACCGCTCCCAGGGCGTTCAAGTGCCAACCGCCTACGAAATTCCGCAGGAAGTTGTCGCCGAGGCGATTGTCAATGCCGTCTGCCATCGCGACTACACCAGCAACGCCAGCGTGCAGGTGATGCTTTTCAAAGACCGGCTGGAAATATGGAATCCGGGCAGCCTGCCGCCCGGACTCACGCTCGAAAAGCTCAGGAAACCGCACCACTCGGTGCCCGCGAACCCGCTCATTGCGGAACCGCTCTACCTCACCAAACACATCGAGCGCATGGGCACTGGTATCCGCGACATGATCCAACGCTGCCGCGACGTCGGACTGCCGGAACCGGAAATCCGCATTGATTCGGGGGTGTGGGTTGCCACGATCCGGCGCAAGCTGCCGCAAGTCACGGGCGAAGGCGTGGGTGCAGTCACGGCGCAAGACGTACGGCCCGAGAAGAAGGCCCCAGTCGAGGCCCCAGTCGAGGCCCCAGTCGAGGCCCCAGTCGAATTATCCGCAACCGAAACCAATATCATGACTGCACTGACCGCTGAATCTCTAGGCCGCAGTACTTTGCTTGGCCGGCTTGGATATTCGCAACGAACCGGCAATTTCAAGAATGCCATTCGGAACCTGCTCAATAAGGGCTGGATCGAATTGACCATCCCTGATAAACCTAACAGCCGGTTACAGAAATACCGCCTCACTGAAAAAGGGCGCGCCTGGCTCGCTGCTCAAGGAGGCCGGCCATGATTGCCGACCTCAAACCGTATGCGAAATACAAGGAGTCGGGACTGCCGTGGCTCGGGCAAGTGCCGGGGCATTGGGAGACGCGCCCCGCGTTTGGTGCCTTCATGCCCAACCGCGAGCGCAATTTTTGCATGAAAGAGAAGACCGTGCTCTCCCTCAGTTATGGTCGAATCGTTATCAAACCGCCAGAAAAACTGCATGGTCTTGTTCCCGAGTCTTTCGAAACCTATCAGATCGTGAATCCCGGCGATATTGTGATTCGTACGACCGATCTGCAAAACGACCACACAAGCCTGCGAATCGGAATGGTGCGAAACCGTGGAATCATTACTTCCGCTTATTTGGCGCTAAAGTTGAAGGCGGGAGTCATTCCGGAGTTTGGCTTTCAATTTCTGAATGTCTGGGATACGAGCAAGGCGATCTATGAATACGGCTCAGGGCTTCGCCAAAACCTGGACTTTTCTCACTTTAAAAGAATGCCAGTACCGGTTCCTCCACCCGACGAGCAGGCGGCGATTGTGCGGTTTCTGGACTGGGCTACTGGTAAGCTGGAGCGGGCGATCCGGGCGAAGCGGAAGGTTATTGCGCTGCTCAATGAGCAGAAGCAGGCCATCATCCATCGCGCCGTCACCCGCGGCCTCGGTTCCTCCGTTCCCCTCAAACCCTCCAGCATCCCCTGGCTCGGCGACATTCCGCAGCATTGGGATGTGCGGCAGTTACGCCATATGGGACGCCTGCATAAGGGGGTTGGAGGCAGCAAGGAAGACGCTACCCCGGAGGGTGTGCCCTGTGTTCGCTATGGAGAACTCTACTTTCACTATAGGCACTTCATCCTCCAGCCTCGTGGATTCGTCAGCGCGGATAAAGCAGCTACGTATACGCCTATTCGTTTCGGAGATGTTCTTTTCGCGGCATCTGGCGAACGCGTCGAGGAGATCGGCAAGTCAGCCGTTAATCTTTACGGAGAGGCGGCGGTATGCGGTGGAGATATCGTGATCTTCCGGCCGACAGTCGCCGTTCATGCTGCGTTTCTTGGGTACGCACTAGACAGCTACGGCGCAGCCCACCAAAAAGCAACTATGTGTCGCGGCACGACTATCAAACATATCTACCCAGACGAACTACGCAGTCTTTGGACTTGCCTTCCGCCAGTGTCAGAGCAGGAAAAAATCGCTGCAACGTTAGATAGCGAACTGCTCGGCTGCAACACCGCCGTCTCCCGCCTCGAACGCGAGATCGAGCTTCTCCGCGAATACCGCACGCGCCTCGTGGCCGATGTGGTGACCGGCAAGCTCGATGTGCGCGAGGCGGCGGCGCGGCTGCCCGACGAAGCGCCGCTTGAATCAACCGAGGACGACACCGAACCGGGCGACGAGCCCGAAGCCGACAACGACGAGGCTACGATATGACCACCGACATCAGCGAAAAAGGTCTGGAAACGCTCATCATGCGGCACATGACCGGCACGGACGGTCGCGCCGTCGCGCCGAACATGGCTGCGGAAGCGCCTCCGACCTACGGCGGCACCGGTTACATTGCAGGCACCGCGCAGGACTACGACCGCGCCCACGCGCTTGACGTACCACAGCTCTTCGCCTTCCTGCACGCCACGCAGCCGGAGACGTTCAAGAAGCTTGCATTGGGTGATGTGAACGACGCTAAGGGTATTAATCGCTTGAAGTTTCTCGCCCGCCTCTCCAGCGAAATCGGCAAGCGCGGCGTGATAGACGTGCTGCGCAAGGGCGTGGCACACGGGCCGCTGCACTTTGATCTATTTTACGGCACGCCGTCGCCGGGCAATGTGAAGGCCGGTAAGCTGCACGCTGAGAACCGCTTTTCGATCACACGCCAGCTTGCCTACAGCATGGACGAGACGCGTCGCGCGCTCGACTTGTGCCTGTTCATCAACGGCCTGCCCATCGCCACCTTCGAGCTGAAAAACAGCCTCACCAAGCAGACAGTCGAGGACGCTGTGCACCAGTACAAGCGCGACCGCGACCCGCGCGAGCGACTATTCGAGTTTGGCCGCTGCGTGGTGCACTTTGCGGTGGACGACAGCGAGGTACGGATGTGCACCGAGTTGCGCGGCAAGGGTTCGTGGTTCTTACCCTTCAATAAGGGCTGCAATGACGGTGCCGGAAATCCGCCTAACCCGCATGGCCTCAAGACCGACTACCTGTGGAAAGAGGTGCTCACCCCTGCGGGGCTGACCAATATTCTGGAGAACTACGCGCAGATCGTCGAGGAGAAAGACCCGAAGACGGGCAAGAAGAAGCGCAAGCAGGTCTGGCCGCGCTACCATCAGCTTGGCGTGATGCGGCAGGCGCTGGCCGATGTGCGCGCTAAAGGAGCAGGGCAGCGCTATTTGATCCAGCACTCGGCAGGCAGCGGCAAGTCGAACTCCATTGCCTGGCTTGCGCACCAGCTTATCGGCCTGAAGCGTGACGACAGGGAGGTCTTCGATTCGGTCATCGTGGTGACCGATCGCCGCATACTCGACAGTCAGATTCAGGCGACTATCAAGCAGTTCATGCAGGTTGGCGCGACCGTGGGCCACGCTGAGCGTTCCGGCGACCTGCGCCACTTCATCGAACAGGGCAAGAAGATCATCGTCTCGACGGTGCAGAAGTTCCCCAGGATTTTGGATGAAATCGAGACCGAAAGCGGCAAGACCTTCGCCATTATCATCGACGAAGCGCATTCAAGCCAGGGCGGCAAGACCTCATCGGCCATGAGCCAGGCGCTCGGCGCCCCGGCTGTGGATGAGGACGAGGGCAACGACCCTGAAGACACGGTGAACGCTGCCCTCGAGAAGCGTATGGCCGCGCGCAAAATGCTGACCAACGCCAGCTACTTTGCCTTTACCGCCACGCCCAAGAACAAGACGCTGGAGATGTTCGGCGAGCCTCTGCCGCCAGACGAGGAGGGCAAAGTCAAGCACCAGCCATTTCACAGCTATACCATGAAGCAGGCGGTGGAGGAAGGCTTCATCCTCGACGTGCTGAAGAGCTACACGCCGGTAGACAGTTATTACAAGCTGGTCAAGAAGACCGAGGACGACCCGGAGTTCGACACCAGGAAGGCGCGCAAGAAGCTGCGCCGGTATGTGGAGAGCCACGACCACGCGATCCGGCTCAAGGCCGAGATCATGGTAGACCATTTCCACGAGCAGGTGCTGGCTGCCGGAAAGATCGGCGGGCAGGCGCGGGGGATGGTGGTCACGAGCGGGATCGAGCGCGCCATTCAGTACTTTCACGCCTTCAAGACGTATTTGGCGGAGCGCAAAAGCCCCTGCCAGGCGATTGTCGCCTTTTCGGGCGAGCACGAATACGGCGGGACGAAGGTCAGCGAGGCCTCTCTCAACGGCTTCTCGAGTAACGACATCGCCGGGAAGATACAGACCGACCCGTATCGTTTTCTGATATGCGCTGACAAATTCCAGACCGGCTATGACGAGCCGCTGCTGCACACGATGTACGTGGACAAGCCGCTCTCAGGCATCAAGGCCGTGCAGACGCTGTCTCGGCTCAACCGCGCGCATCCGCAGAAGCACGACTGCTTCGTGCTCGACTTCCAGAACAATTGCGCGACGATAACCTTCGCCTTCCAGGACTACTATTGCACCACGCTGCTTGCCGGCGAAACTGACCCGAACAAGCTGCACGACCTGAAGACTGCACTCGATGCCGCGCAGGTGTACTCGCCCGAGCAGGTGAGGCAGGTGGTGGAACTGTTTCTTGGCGGCGCCGACCGTGACCGGCTCGATCCGGTACTTGATGCATGTGTCGCGGTTTATAAGGACCGGCTCGACGAGGACGGCCAGGTTGAGTTTAAGGGCAAGGCCAAGGTATTCTGCCGCACCTACGCCTTCCTTTCGTCGGTGATCCCATACAATAACGCCGAGTGGGAGAAGCTCTCGATATTCCTCGACCTGCTCACGCCCAAACTGCCGGCGCCGAAAGAGGAGGACCTTGCCAGGGGCATCCTCGAAGCCATCGACATGGACAGTTATCGCGTCGAGAAAAAAGCGGCAATGCAGATTGCTCTTGCAAACGAGGACGCGGAGATTGAGCCGGTGCCGACCTCGGCGGGCGGGCATAAGCCTGAACCCGAGCTGGACAGGCTGAGCAATATCCTGAAGTCTTTTAACGAGCAATTCGGGACGCTGTTTACTGACACAGACCGGGTTGCGAAACGGATTCGCGACGACATAGCGCCAAAGGTCGCCGCTGACTCGGCCTACCTGAACGCGAAGGAGAACACCCCCCACACCGCGCGCATGGCGCATGACCAGGCGCTGGCCAAGGTGATGCAGCACCTCTTGAAGGACGACACGCAGGTGTATAAGCAGTTTGTAGAGAATGAGTCGTTTAAGCGGTTTGTCGGTGACATGGTGTATGCGATCACAAACCCGTAGCGGGCCGCAGGCCTTTCTTTTCTACTCCTCCTCATCAATGCGGCGGTAGAGCGTCCGGGTTGAGATGCCCAGAATCCTGGAGGCCACGTTCTTGTTGCCGCGCGCCTGCTTCAGGGTTTCATCCATCACCATTTTTTCAATATCGCGCAACGGGATCTTGCCGATCGGGATTGAGAGCACGCGCTCCTCGCCGCATACCTCCCTGACCTTTTCAGAATTCACGATCAAATCCTGCGGAAGGTCGCCGGGCGTGATCAGTGTGCCGCGCGTCAGCACCACGGCGCGCTCGAGGGTGTTTTCAAGCTCGCGTACATTGCCCGGCCAGCCGTAGCCCAGCAGGATCTGCATTGCGTCCTGCGAAATGCCCTCGATTGGCTTGTCGTTCTTTTTGCTGTACATGCGCAGGAAGTGATTGGCCAGCAGCGGTATGTCATCAATGCGCTCACGCAGGGGCGGCACTTCGATATTGATGACGTTCAGGCGGTAGTACAGATCCTCGCGGAACTGGCGTGAGGCAACCAGGTCTTTGAGCGAGGCGTTGGTGGCCGCGATCAGGCGCACGTCTGATTTGAACGTTTTACCGCCGCCCAGGCGCTCGAACTCTCCGCTTTGCAGCACGCGCAGCAGCTTGACCTGTACGGACGGGTTGATGTCGCCGACCTCGTCCAGAAACAGGGTGCCGCCGTGGGCCAGCTCGAAGCGGCCCTCCCGGCGGCTGATGGCCCCGGTGAAGGCGCCTTTTTCATAGCCGAACAGCTCGGCTTCCAGCAGTGTCTCGGGCAGGGCCGCGCAGCTGACCTTGATGAAGTTGTTGCCCCGGCGCGGGCTGGCATCATGAATGGCCTTGGCCGCGACCTCTTTGCCTGATCCGCTCTCGCCCGTGATCAGGATCGTAGCCGAACTCGGAGCGACCTGGCTGATCAGCTCCATTACATGGCGCATGGCCGTGCTGCGGCCGATCACTTCTTCGACCGCCTGCGAGCTGCGCAGACGCTCATGCAGGCTGCGGTTTTCAAGCACGAGGGCGCGCTTCTCCAGAGCCTTGCGCACGGTTTTCAGCACGGTCATGCGGTTGAACGGCTTCTGGATGAAATCAAAGGCGCCGTCCTTCATGACATCGACCGCGATTTCCACGGTGCCGTGCCCGGTGATCAGCACCACTTCGATGTCGGGTGAAATAGTTTTCGCAATTTTCAGCAGTTCGGCCCCGTCGATCCTGGGCATCTTGAGATCGGTCAGAAGCACGGCAATGGTTTGCTGCTGCAGGATTTTGACCGCCTGCTCGCCGTCTTCGGCATCGAACACGGTGAAGCCCTCCTTGGTCAGGATTTTCTGCAGAGCCTCGCGAATGCCGGGCGTGTCGTCAACGATTAAAATCGGGCTTTCATCTCGTGGTTCCACGATGTTTCTCCACTCAATAGCGCGGCTGTGACTATGCCGCGCCGTGATCATTAGTGCCGTCGGCAGGCTCGCTGTGCCCGGATTCAAGGGATGCATGCGCGCGCGGCAGAATTACGGTGAAGGTCGATCCCTGGCCGGGCGTGCTTTCGCAGGTTATCTCTCCCCGGTGCTCGCTGATGATATGCTGCGTAATCGAAAGGCCCAGGCCGGTGCCGCCGCTTTTGGTGGTGAAAAAGGGCGTAAAGATTTTGTCCACCACCTCAGCGGGCATGCCTTCGCCGGTGTCGCTGAACATAACGGTCACCGTGTCGTCATCACAGCGGGTTGCAACCGTAAGCGAGCCGCCGTCGGGCAGCGCGTCCATGGCATTGCGCAGAATATTTAAAAATGCGCGCCGGATCTGATCGGGATCGATCCAGGCCGCCGGCAGATTGTACTCAAAGCTGCGCGTACAGAGAATTCTGCGGCGGCGCAGGTCCTGCTCCAGCAGGCCGAACAGGTCTTCGATAATGGCGTGCAGATCCTGCCGGCTTTGATTAATACGGGGAAAGCGAGCGCATTCGAGGTATTCCTGCAGCACGCGGTTGAGCGCGTCGAGTTCCTGCTTAATCGTGGAAAGCAGGCTGGCGACTTCGGTGCCATCGGCCAATCCGCCGATTTCATCCTCGAGCAGGTCGATGTTGAGCGTGAGTGCGCCAAGCGGGTTTCTGATCTCGTGCGCGATCTGCGCGGCCATCTTCACGATCATGTCCTTGCGTTCATGCTGCAAAAGCTCGTTTTGCAGCATAACCTCGCGCGTGACATCCTTGACCAGTTCGGCCACCTTGACGGTATTGCCCTGAGCGTCCCTGAGCGGGAAGGCCGTGAGGTCGAAATAGTACTTCTGGTCTCCCACAACGGTCGCGACGCCTTTGCGGAACGCCGGCAGCCCGGTGGCGAAGGCCTCGCGCGCCGGGCAGCCCTGGCAGTGCTGCTGATGCTGCTGAAAGACCGCGTAGCAGGGCTGGCCGTGGAAAGCGCTCTTATATTGACCGTGCCAGTGCGAGATCGCGCGGTTGACCATGAGCACCTTGTAGTCGCGGTCGATAATGGAAATGCCGTCGGTGATGCTGTCGAACACCTCGTTGCTCCAGTTCAGCTCCTGGTCGATCTGGCGCTTGTGCTCGCGCTCAAGCTGCAGCAGGCCCGTGCCTACAAGAATGATAACGATAAAGCAGCATAAAAAAACCACCAGGCCGATGATGCTGTTCATCAGCGGCTCCATGACCTCGTGGTAGGGCGCTGAAACAGCCAGCGACCATTTCAGACCGAACACGTCGATCGGGCAGTAGGCAATCAGCTTGCGGACCGGCTCTGTGCGGCCCAGATGCCAGCCGGTATATTCGCCGCTGCCTTCCACGCCGGGGACCATCTGTTCGTTGATCAACTCGTCCATCACGAACGGAGCGTTGCCGGGCCATAGCTCGCGCAGCACCTCAACGGCCCGGCGGCCCTCCATCTCGCGGTTGGGGTGGGCCAGCAGCAGTCCGTGGCTGTCGATCAGCCAGGCATAGCCGGTTTGGGCCGAGCGCAGCGGGTAGACGAATTTTTCCTTGATATAGGTAAAGTCGGCAATGCTGCACAGCCACGAGCCGGTTGTACCGATACGCACGCCCAGCACAAAAACCTCAGGAAACATCGAGCCTGCGTTTTCGGCAAAGGGGTCGGTGATGAACATGGTTGCGCCGGGCTCAAGGCCGCGCAGTGCCGCGGCGCAGGCCGCGGCGGTCTGCACGGGCATAACTGCATCGCGCGGGCAGGGTTTCAGCACGTCCGCGTCCGAATCGGTAATGAACAGCATTTTGATCAGCGGGCGTTTCTCCTCCAGCACAGCTGAGCATACGCGCTCAATCGGATAGTCGCTTATGATTGCGGCTGCAATACGCAGCTTGGTTGCCAGGCTGCGAAGCGATTCGCTGATGCCCTTGGCCGATTCCCTGACCAGGGCCAGCTGCTGGTGATTGAAGGCTTCGCCGGTGTTGCGCACCAGCACCTTTCTGCTCGCAAACGAAAAGAGCAGAATGCAGGCAATGATAAAGAGCGCCGGGATCCAGACCTTAAAGCCCGGCCAGAATTCTTTATCGTTCATGAATGTGTCCGTTGTAGAGAGGTACCCGGTACCCGGCCAACCCGATGCGGGAGGACCTTGCCAAAAAGACAAAGTCAATCTTATAAAAATAATAAAAAAAAATCAATTAAAAATTAAGAGGTTACGTTTTACCGGTTTTTGACTATTTTTCAAAACCAGCGCGTTGCCGGAAAAACTGGCAAAAACTACTGCTTGTATCAACACACAGGCACAGCAGCTGATGACGGGAAAAAGAGAGCGGCACAAGCCCAACAGCGGTCTTTTCTCTTGACCGTCAACGGGATAAAACGTAAAATGCTTTACTAAATATTATAATATAAAAATAACTTATAATATAAAATATTAAATATTTTTTTATTATTTTTAAAATTTGATGGTCCCGTAAAAAGTCATCAACTGTCACCTCGAACGAAAAGAGAGGTCTTGTAACTGTATAAAAATTCAGGATTTCTCCCTTCGGTCGAAATGGGCATAAACAACCATTTTCTACCTTTTTACGACTTCATCAAAGTTAACTGTAGCATAAAAAATAGCGAAAGATACACAATGGCACACAGAATTGAGGTCGGTTTTAAACGCACACGTCGTGATGCCCATGGAGAGCGTATGCGCGAGCGCGCGCTTTCTGATCTGGGCATTGCGCTTGAACAGGTGCGCACCATTGATGTGTTTACGCTGGATATGGACCTGAGCGCCGAAGAGCTTGAGCATCTGGCCGCAGGCCCGTTCAGCGATCCCATTATTCAGGTCTGGAGCATTAACGCCCCTCTGGCCGAAGGATTCGACTGGCTGGTTGAGGTCGGACTGCGGCCGGGCGTGACCGACAATGTGGGCCGCACGGCCCTTGAGGCAGCCATGCTGCGCCTGGGCCGAAGCACGCGCGAGGATGAAAAGATATATGCCTCGCGCCAGTATCTGTTCAAAGGCGCGCTCAAGCGCGAGCAGGTCGAGCGCATTGCCACCGGGCTGCTTGCCAATGACCTGATTCAAAGCTGCACCGTTGTGAGCGCGGCTGCATTCGATGCTGCGGGCGGCCTGCAGGTGCCCCTTCCCCGCGTGAGTGCCGAAGGAAAACCGCATGTTGCGCTGATAGACCTCGCAATTACCGATGAGGAATTGATGCGCATGAGCCGCGATGGCCTGCTGGCGCTCAGCCTTGAGGAGATGAAAACCATTCAGGCCTATTTTACGCGGCCTGATGTCAGAGATGTGCGGCGCGGTCTGGGCATGGCCGGTCCGGCCACCGACGTTGAGCTCGAAGTGCTGGCCCAGACCTGGTCTGAGCACTGTAAGCATAAAATTTTTAACGCAACCATTACCTACGATGACGGCTCAGGTGCCTGCACTGAAATCCGCAGCCTGTTCGACACCTGTATCAAAGGCTCCACCCGCGCGATACGCGAGCGCCTGGGTGAGCGCGACTGGTGCGTGTCCGTGTTCAAGGATAATGCCGGGGTGATTGCCTGGAGCGATGAGTATCACCTGGTGTTCAAGGTTGAAACGCACAACAGCCCCTCTGCGCTTGACCCTTACGGCGGCGCCCTGACCGGCATTGTGGGCGTGAACCGCGATACGCTCGGCACGGGCAAGTCGGCCCGGTTGATTTTCAATACGGACGTGTTCTGCTTTGCCGATCCCTTTTACAGCCGTGAGCTTCCTCCGCGCATTCTGCACCCGCGGCGCATATTTGAAGGCGTGCGCGAGGGCGTTGAGCACGGCGGCAACAAAAGCGGCATTCCGACCGTGAACGGCTCAATCGTGTTTGACGACCGCTTCCTGGGAAAGCCCCTGGTGTACTGCGGCACAGGCGGGCTGATGCCGGTCACGGTGCTGGGACAGCCGTCCGAGGAAAAGACCGCTCTTCCCGGCGACCTGATCATCATGACCGGCGGCCGCATCGGCAAGGACGGCATACACGGCGCGACCTTTTCCTCAGAGGAGCTGCATGAGGGCTCGCCCGTGACGGCCGTGCAGATCGGTGATCCCATCACCCAGAAGCGCATGGCTGATTTCATCATGGAGGTGCGCGATCGGGGCCTGTTCCGCTGCATAACCGATAACGGCGCGGGCGGGCTCTCATCCTCGGTCGGGGAGATGGCCGAGTTCTCAGGCGGCTGCGAGCTTGACCTGAAGCTGGCTCCGCTCAAATACAGCGGGCTGCAGCCCTGGGAAATACTCATTTCAGAATCTCAGGAGCGCATGACCTTTGCGGTGCCGCCGGAAGACCGGGAGGCTTTTCTGGACCTGGCGTCCAAAATGCGGGTTGAAGCAACCGTGCTGGGCACGTTTACCGACAGCGGTTTTTTCCATGTGCGCTACGGGCAGCAGACCGTTGCCTGCCTGGGCATGGACTTTCTGCACGGAGGCCTGCCGGAAATGCGCCTGCGGGCCGTATGGCGCAAGCCCCGGTACCCTGAGCCCGCGCAGCGGCCGACGGGAGATTTGACCGGCGTGCTCAAGGGGCTTCTGGGCAGGCTCAATATCTGCAGCAAGGAATACGTGGTGCGCCAGTACGATCACGAAGTGCAGGGCGGCAGCGTGGTAAAGCCCCTGTGCGGGCGCCTGCTTGACGGGCCCAGTGATGCGGCCGTGATCAGGCCCGTGCTGGAGAGCATGCGCGGCGTGGTCGTCAGTCACGGTATCTGCCCGCGCTACTCCGATATCGATACCTATCACATGATGGCCTGCGCCATTGACGAAGCGCTGCGCAATTTCGTGAGCGCGGGCGGTAATCTTGACGGCCTTGGCGGGCTTGATAATTTCTGCTGGTGCGATCCGGTGCAGTCTGAAAAAACGCCGGACGGCGAGTACAAGCTGGCTCAGCTCGTGCGCGCCAACCAGGCCCTGTACGATTACACCACGGCCTATACTATTCCCTGCATTTCCGGCAAGGACAGCATGAAAAACGATTACATGATCGCCGATCATAAAATATCGATTCCGCCGACCGTGCTGTTTTCACTGATCGGCGCCATTGATGACGTGCGCCTGGCCTGCACCATGGACGCCAAGCGCCCCGGGGATCTTGTCTATGTGCTGGGGCAAACGCGCGAGGAAACCGGCGGCTCGGAATATTTCGCCATGCTGGGTGCTGTCGGCAACCGGGTTCCGCAAGTGGAAGCGCAGCGGGCGCTGAGGTTGTACCGGGCCCTGAACGCTGCCATGCGCGCCGGACTGGTCCGCTCCTGTCATGATTGCTCTGACGGAGGGCTTGCGGTCGCGCTTGCCGAGACTGCCTTTGCGGGAGAACTCGGCATGCGCATAGATTTAAAAAACGTGCCTGTTGACGGGCACATGGATGATGATGTGCTGCTGTTTTCCGAGACTCAGAGCCGCTTTGTGGTAACAGTTGCGCCCGGCAATGCAGCCGCTTTTGAGCAGTGCCTGGCAGCACAAGCCTGTGCGTGCGTGGGTGAGGTAACCGCAGATACTCAATTTACCATAACCGGCACATCAGGTGACAGGGTGGTGCAGGCTGCGACGGCTGAACTCAAAGATGCCTGGCAGGCGCCTCTGCGCTGGTAGGACAATAACGCGGATATTTTTTCAGGGATTACATTCATGGCACATACTGTACGCGCACTCGTCGTGACCGGCAATGGGACCAACTGCGAGCGTGAAATGGCCGCGGCCTGCCGGCTGGGCGGCGCTGATGTGGTTGATATCGTTCATATCTATAAACTGCTGGGCGGGGAAACCCGGCTGGCCGACTATGACTTTCTCAATCTCCCGGGCGGGTTTCTGGACGGAGACGATCTGGGATCAGCCAAGGCCAATGCGACCCGGCTGCGCTACGCGGCAACCCTGCAGGGCGGCAGTCTCTACGAGCAGATCTGCAGCTTCATTGCCGCGGGCAAGCTGATTCTGGGCATCTGCAACGGCTTTCAGCTGCTGGTGAAGCTGGGCCTGATTCCGGATCTGGCAGGCGCTCACGAGCAGGAAACCACGCTCACGTTCAATGATTCAGGCCGGTTCGAGGACCGCTGGGTGCATCTGCAGGTCAATGAGAACTCTCCCTGCGTTTTTACGCGCGGGATCAAACGGCTGTATCTGCCGGTGCGCCACGGCGAGGGCAAGTTCGTGGTGCGCGATGATGCGGTGCTTGAACGCCTGCACGCGCAGCAGCTTGTGGCAGTCCGCTATGCCGATGCCGAGGGACAACAGACCATGCACTACCCGGCAAACCCGAACGGCTCCATCGATGCCATTGCCGGTATATGCGACGCAAGCGGCCGCGTGTTCGGCATGATGCCGCACGCGGAGGCCTTTCTGCACCGCACCAATCACCCGCGCTGGACTGCCGAAGAGCTGCCCGATGAGGGACAGGGTGTTGTCCTTTTCCGCAACGCGGTTGACTACCTGCGCAACCGGCGTACCTGAACCGCGCTCGCGCCTCAGTTGCGCTGACCACATTGAAACGGTGGCCGCCAGCCATGAATGCGCCCGTTACTCTGCTGTATGTCATAACCGGCACCAATATCGGCGGGGCTGAAAAGGCGCTGAGCGAGCTTGTGCGCCGCATTGATCCCGCGCGCTACCGGGTGGTCGTGTGCAGCCTGAAGCGTCCCGGAGCCTATGCAGCCAGGCTGGCCGCGCATGCTAACGGATTTTATCATCTGGGCCTGGGCGAAGCAGGCGGACTGCGGGCTGTGATAAATTTTATTCCGGCTCTGTTGCGCCTGATTCGTATCATGCGGCATGAACGACCGCGCATTGTGCACTGCTTTCTGTTCCGGGCATCCATGATGGGCCGCCTGGCCGCGCTTCTGTGCCCGGGCGCAGCTGTTATCGCGGGTGTGCGCGTTCAGGAGCGAAGTGCGCTGAAGTATATCCTTGAGCGTCTGACACGATCGCTGGTAGCCTGCTATACGGCCGTGAGCGACGAGGTGCGGCACTCCATGATCGAGCGCGCGCATATCGACCCTGACAACATCATCACCATTTATAACGGCATTGAATGCCGGGGCCGGGATCTGCCTGCCGGGCCAGTCGGCATTGCGGGTGCGCCCGTGCGCCTGGCGCTGATCGGACGGCTGCATTGCCAGAAAGGCCACAGCGTGCTGCTGGATGCATTGAACATTATTATCAGCTCCGGCCGGCAGGCGAAGCTCTTCTTCGCCGGCGAAGGACCTGACGAGGCACACCTGCGGCAGAAGGCCCGGGATCTGGGTATTGCCGCATCCGTTACGTTCGCCGGGCTTGTGGATGACCCGCTTGCATTTATGGCCGGTATTGATATTGTGGTACTGCCCTCGCTGTGGGAGGGCATGCCCAATGTGCTGCTGGAGGCCATGGCCGCGTCACGTCCGATCGTGGCAACGCGCCTTGGCGGCATTGCCGAGCTGGTGCGCGATGGCGAGAGCGCGCTTTTGTGCGATCCCGGAAGGGCCGAGCCGCTGGCTGCTGCGATCATGCGCCTGATGGATGATTGGGATCTGGGGCGCAGGCTTGCCGCAGCCGCCCGCAGTGACGTTGAAAAGCGCTTTGATATTGCGCGCACGGTTGCCGAAACACAGGCGCTCTATGGGCGACTGTTGCTTCGGCAACCCGGAAGGAGGAGCGGATAAATGGTTCTGTATTTTTTTATTTTTATGCTCGCGCTGTGCAGCTGCCTGTATATCACGCCGATCGTCATCGACGCCGCACTCACCTACGATATCGTCGACCGGCCCGACGGCAATTTAAAGCAGCATCAGCGGCCCGTGGCCTACCTGGGCGGCATGGCAGTCTATCTCTCATTCCTTGCAACGCTGGCACTTACCTTTGATTTCAGCAGCGAAGTGCTGGGACTGCTGCTGGCCGCGACAATGGTCATTCTGCTGGGCATTATTGATGATCTCAAGCCGCTGGGGCCGAAGATAAAGCTGGTCGGCCAGATTATCGCGATATTCGTGCTGATTAAATGCGATATTTATATCGACATAATAATGATGCCGGACTGGCTTGACATCCTGTTGACTTTTTTCTGGATGCTGGCCGTGATCAACGCATTCAATATCATCGATATCATGGACGGACTTTCCTCCGGCGTCGGGCTGATCGCCGCGCTGGTGCTGTTTGTGGTCGGCCTGATAAACGGCCATGCGATGATGGCGGTTATGAGCCTGGCGCTTGCAGGCGCGCTGCTCGGGTTCCTGCGCTACAACTTCAATCCGGCCACGATATATCTTGGTGATGCCGGCAGCATGTTTATCGGCCTGATGCTGGGCACGCTGGCCATGATCGGGGTGTATGGCGATAACAATCAGGCCGGCGTTCTGGCGCCGCTATTGATTTTAGGGGTTCCGCTCTATGACACCATGCTGGTGATGTATCTGCGCCGGCGTAAAGGCATACCGGTCATTCAGGGCAGCCCGGACCATTTCGCGCTGCGTCTCAGGAAAAGCGGGCTCTCAACGCGCCAGACTGTTCTGGTGACCTATGCCGCAGCCGGCGTGCTGGGAGCGGCAGCCCTGGGCATGCAGCTGGCTTCCACGGCAATGCTGAGCGTGGTGCTGTTGTGTTGTGTCGCGGCCTGCGGCCTGGGGCTCAGCCTGTGGCTGATACGCATCCGGATGGAGTAACGCAGTTCGGAGTAGAGAGTTCGGAGTTGGGAGCAAAACCCGTTTAAGGTCGCTATCGCTATCGTGTGAGTCCATAGGGGCAGCCCCTGTGGTTGCCCTGCAGTTCGGAGGTGAAAAAACGTTGCGGCTCCATATTCACATCTTTCCGAACTCCCAACTCCAGGCTCAAAACTAACAGGGCTGCAACAGAAAATGTCTGTACCGTCTATGGCCGCTCAATTGATTACCGTTGTGCACATCATCACAAAAATGGAACTGGGCGGCGCGCAGCGCAATACGCTCTATACGGTGCAGCATCTTGATCCGCAGCTGTTCAGGGTCTATCTGCTGACCGGCCCGGACGGAGAGCTGCTGGAGGAGGCCCGCGCCTGCCCCGGCTGGCGGCTTATCCCCGATATGCTGCGCGAAGTTTCCCCCCGGCGTGATTTTGCGGCCCTGCTCCAGATCAGGCGCGAGATCAGGCGTATCATGGCGGATGCACCTGAAGGCGTGCCCGTAATCGTGCATACCCACAGCTCAAAAGCGGGCATTCTCGGGCGCTGGGCTGCGTGGCTTGCCGGCGTGCGTACGATAGTGCATTCTGTGCACGGGTTCGGGTTTCACGACTATCAAAAGCGCCCGGTACGCCTGCTGTATCAGGCGCTTGAGCGCCTCAGCGCATGGATCACGACACGCTTTATTGTCGTATCACAGGCGAACCTCAGAACCGGCGTGGCGGCGGGCATTTTTTCAAAAGAGGATGCCTGCCTGATCCGCAGCGGCATCGATATCGAGGCTTTTGCGAGCGCGCCGGCTGATCCGCAGGCCGTGCGCCGGGAGCTTGGCATTCCGCCGGACGCGCCCCTGATAACCATGGTCGCCTGTTTCAAGCCGCAGAAAGCCCCGCTTGATTTTGTCCGGGCCTGCGCCGCGGTTCACCGCCGCCACCCCGAAGCTTGCTTTCTGCTTGCCGGCGACGGCGAGCTGCGCGAGCAGATTGAGGCCGCGGTTGTCGAAAGCGGGCTTGAGGAGCATTTTTTTCTGCCGGGCTGGCGCCGTGATGTCGCCGCGCTGCTGCACGCCTCTCAGGTGGCCGTTCTGTCCTCCTACTGGGAGGGCCTGCCGCAGGTCGTGCCGCAGGCCTGCGCCGCGGGCCTTCCGGTTGTGGCCACCCGGGTGGACGGAACACCAGAGATTGTGCGCGACGGGCTCAACGGTTTTCTGGTCCCGCCGGGTGAAATCGGGCTGATGGCTGAAAAAATCATCTATCTGCTTGACCACCCGGAAGAGGCCCGCGCCATGGGCCGGGCCGCACAGGGCATGACAGCCGAGTTTGACATCACTGCCATGGTGCGGCGCCAGGAACAGCTCTACTGCGAACTTGCCGGATGAAGCGGGGGATTTTTTTTGCAGAGGTGTTGACAGATGCAGTTGAAATGATTATCTTGTAACGCTTACAGAAAGCGGCCCTGCGGGCCGTGCTGGCTGTTGTATGGTATCGGGGAGGAATGGGTATGCCCATCTATGAATACGCGTGCGATGACTGTCAAAAAAATTTCGAGGTGTTTGTCGGGGTTCGCGACGGAGCCGTGCAGGAATGTAAATACTGCGCGGGAAAAAATATCCGCAAACTGATTTCCAACTGTTCATTTCAGCTCAAGGGCAGCGGCTGGTACGTGACCGATTATGCCCGCAAGGATTCAACGTCGTCCAACGGCACCAACGGCAAAAAAACGGCAGCGGACGATCAGCCTGCAGCCGCCACCGCTGACAGCTCCTCCGGCAGCAGTGAAACCGCCGCGGCCAAGGATTCGTCCTCTCCGGACTCATCCGAAAAAGCCGCATAAACTTTCAGCCTGCCCGTTGATTTTTTTCTGCTCACGACTGTTTCGTTTCCGGTCCGACAATACGGTCTCAGGCGTATTATTGCTTGTCTGCCGGACGCGCTCCTGTTATATTTTTCCAGCGGGGTTTCAGGAATCACGTAAACCGGTCACGGAACACAATGCTGGCACGCAATCGCGCTGAATTATTCGATGCCTGTAAAACAATTTTCGGGCCTGAAGTCTCGGTTTCGGACGATTTTCTGCGTTACCTCCAGCCGTTCGGCCTGAAAACAGCCTATCGCAAGCGCGCCTTTGAAACGCATCCTGACCGGGCCAGAGCCGTGGGCGATCACAGCGCTGACATGCATCAGCGTTTTCAGCAGGTTCGCAGTGCCTATGACGTGCTGCTGCAGTATGTTGAAAACCGCAGCCGCCGCATCACGGGCGAGCCGGTTTTCAACGGCCGGCGCAGGCAGCAGTATGCAGCCCGGAATCACCGTCAGCGCGGCGCGCGGCGCGCGTCCGATCATTATTATCAGGGCAGGCTTCCGCAGCGCTCGCTGCTGCTGGGTCAGTATCTCTACTATTCGGGCCGGATTTCGTGGCGCGATCTGATCGATGCGATCGTGTGGCAGAGCGCGCAGCGGCCCAAAATCGGTCAGCTCGCCCTGCAGTCCGGCATCATGTCAAACCAGCAGGTGGTCACCGTGCTTTCCCATCGCTCAGGCAGCGAGCGCTTCTGTGACTGCGCCCGGCGTTTCGGCTTTATCAGCAGCCGCCAGCGCGCAACCCTGATCGGGCAGCAGCGCAGGATGCAGCGCTGCATCGGGGAATATTTTGTCGAAAACGGACTGGTTTCTTCGCCGGAGCTGTCGGACCTGGTGGCGGCACAGCATAAACACAATAAACGTGCTTTTGCCTGGTAGTCGGATTGTATGAAAAAAATACTGGTCTGTGTTCTTGTCATTGCCGTTGTCATCTGCATCGGTTTCAACCGCAGGCCGCTGCTCACCGGGTATGCTGCGCTGTTCGGTGTTCACAACGCCACGCCGGGAGCTGATGCCCTGGTGGTGCTGGGCGGCAGAATCGAAACCCGATTCCCGTGCGCACTTGAGCTCTACCGGCAGGGCTATGCCCCGCGCATTTTACTGACCGATATCCGGCCGTATACCATCGGCATTCCTGATTTTAACTGCAGTGAGCGCGGAATTGCGCAGGCCCTGCGTGATTATTTCGAACCCGGGGCCCCGGTAACCGTCGTGCCGTCGCGCAGCGGAGCACAAGCGGTCTCAACCTTTGATGAAGCCTGGGATCTGCTACACTACAGCCGCACGAAGGGATACACCCGCCTTATTATCGTCACCGATGAATTTCACACCCGCAGGTCGCTGTATGCATTCCGAAAGGTTTTCAAGGGTTCAGGAGTGCGCATTGAAGCCATGGGAGCACCCAATGCCGTGTTTAACGCGGGTAACTGGTGGCGCTCTGATACGGGCCTTAAAGCCTACCTGCTTGAACCCATGCTGCTGGCAATATACCTGTTTACAAATTCCAATATCTCTTTTCTGGAAAATTATTAAGCGGCGGTTGAAGCTTCCTTCCCGGGCAAAGTTGCGCCCCTGTCATGATGCTTTAAGCGCATGCCATTAAAATGGCGCTCCCCCCCCTCGTTTGTTTTGGCTTGCCTGCTCTGGCGATTGAATATATGATGCAGTATCTTCACGTTGGCCGACCTTTTACCCGCGGGCGGAGAAGACATCCCATGCAGATACAACCCTGTATCAAAATCGCAATTGCGGCCGGTATTATTGCTGTGCTCTACGCCGTCAATATGGTGTATTTTTCCTTGAAGCCGTCCCAGTTCGTGCTGCAGCGCAGCACCGAGGGACCATCCGGGCTTATGGTTGCCGACACGCTTGCCCGGCTGATGGAACGGGAGCTGGATGGCCCCGGCGGATGGCTGCCCAATGATATCGCGCTGTCGCCGGGCTGGCTGCTTGACAACCGCCCCAGCTTTCAGCTCGGCGTGCTTGAGGTGGTGCGCTACGGCGCGCACGCGCTCAGGGATAATCTCTCGCGGCAGCGGACAACCGACAAGATTGACCCTGATTGTGATGAGGCGTTTACGCGCTTCAGCAACGATCCGGGGCGCTGGATCATGCCATCAGCTGAAGCAAAATACCGGCACGGAATTGAATTCCTTGACGCGTATGCCGGAAATGTAAAACAGGGCAGCGCGCATTTTTATCCGCGCAGCGATAATCTGATTACCATGCTTGAGCGCTACGCATCCCTGCTGGGTGGAGCCAATACGCGGCTTTTAAATGCGTCGCGCCCTGTCCGCAAGCCATCCGGAGAAAACCTTCCGGCCCACGAGCCGGTTGCCTGGCGGCATATTGACGATAACTTTTATTATGCCCAGGGAATCGGCTACGCGCTGTACCATGTTTTTCAGGCGCTCGCGCTTGATTTCCAGAAGGTGCTCAGCGACAAAAACAGTGACCAGATCGTGCGCGAAATTATCGCCTCACTTGAAGAGTCCTATTTTGAGCCCGTCATCGTAACCAATGGCGGCCGCAGCGGGATTCTTGCCAATCACAGCAATAATCTGCGCGTGTTTCTGGATGACGCCCGCCAGAAAATAAACTCGCTGATAACCATGCTCGATCAGGGATAGTGCCGCGGGACGCATCGCGTTCCGCCGCTTTTTTTGAAAGCCTGCTGCAGGGCTGTTTTAACAGGCGATACGGCGCACATGTTTTCTCGAATCTTGAACCGAATGCTTCAATCGTATGGCACACTAGCGCTGCTGTCGCTGCTGGCTGCGCTTTATGCTGAATCGCGCGCAGTACCGCCGCCTGTGCTTGTATGGATATCCCCGATCCTTATCGTTGTCTGCCTGTATCAGTTTGCTCAGCTGTTTCTCCCCGGATGGAGATTGAGAGACGTTATTGCTTTACCTTGCGGAAAGGTGGCAATTCCGGCGTTTGGGTTGTACCTGGTCCTTTGCTTCTCCCCGGTCAATGAAGTGGCAAGGTATATTTACAAAACGCATCCATTTCAGGACTACCGCTGGCTGATGGTATCGCTTGCGGGTTGCCTGGGTGCGTTTGCGTTTATGAATTATATGTTTGCAAAACCTCAGTCGTTTTGTTCGGGCGCAGCCGCGCTCTGTAAAAAAATCTGGCATATTCCTGCCGGGTATTTTTTAATAGCCGCCGCAGTCTGGATCTTTTGCTGGGCCAACTTTTTTTCCTATGCGGCGTTTGAGCACATACCGCATGTGCAGGACTCGATCGCGCAGCTTTTTCAGGCAAAGATATTCGCACAGGGATCGCTGACCGCTGCGTTGCCGCCCATTCCCGAGTTTTTTCAGTACAATTTCGATAATATGATTTTTTCGGATCGGTGGTATTCGCAATACCCCCCGGCACACCCTTTTTTTTTAATGATCGGTGTGTTGTGCGGGTGCCCGTGGATCATCAATCCCCTGTTTGCGGCAGGCAGCGTCGTGCTGCTGTACGGGTTTGCATGTTTTTATGGTGAAGAAAAGGAAGCCCGCCTGTCGGCTGCCCTGTTTTGTGTTTCCCCTTTTGTGCTTTTTATGTCCGCAAGTTTTATGAATCATGTGTCAGCGCTTTTTTTTCTGCTGTTTTTTCTGTACGGCACGGAAAAGGCTCTGGCGAGCGGTTCTGCGGGGTGCGCTTTCGTCGCAGGTCTTGCCATAGGAATTATGTTTAATATCAGGCCGGGCGAGGCGGCGGTTGTGGGCTTTCCCCTCAGCCTGGCTTTTTTCATACGCGGCATCCGGCGCAGAGAGCTTTCCTGTGCGGTTTGTTTTTCCATCGGCGCCATGCTGATGCTGCTGGCGCTGCTTTGGTATAATTATGCGACAAACGGTGATTTTTTAGCCTTTGGTTACAGCGTTCGCTGGCCCACTGAGTATTATTTCGGGTTTTCAGGTGAGCCCTTTAAGCTGCTTACCCGGCCGCCCCATTCGCCATTTCGCGGCTTATTGCATACAATGAGCAACGCAATCGCGTTGAATCAAAACCTGTTTGAGTGGCCCGTGCCGTCACTGCTGCCTTTTCTTGTTTTTTGGACCCCGTTTCTTTTCAAAAAAACTCCCGGGTGTTATCTGCTGCTTGCAGGAGCCCTTGCCGCACCCCTGTTCTATTTTTATTATTCTTTTCAGGATCTTTGTCTCGGCCCCAGATTTTATTATATTTGTCTGCCGTTTGTTTTTGTCTTGACCTCAAAAGCGCTCTTTGAAATTATTAAAAAAACAGCTTCACTCCGGTGCCTTTCTGCTGCGCGCGTTACGCAATGCTTCATTGTATTGATACTTGTTTTTCTTGTATATGCCGCCTGTATCCGGGTCCCGCGACTGTATAATTTTTATGCGGACTCTTTCTGGTCCGTGGATAACAGGTTGATGAATAAAGTGCAGGAAATGAATATAGACAATGCGCTGATTTTTCAGAAAAGCCATGCATTCATGGATAATGATCTCGGGTGCGGTTTTCTTCACAATGTACCCGGGCTGGACAGCCCGGTTGTTTTCGCGCGCGATCTTGGTGAACGCAACAGAGAGCTTGCGGCCTTTTTCCCGGGGCGATCATTGTATACGGCATCACGCACCAGCAGCGGTGATGTAGTCATCGAGCCGCTTGATATTTTGGCAGGTCCCGATCAGGCATCCTCGCAGCAGGAGATTAAAAACAGCCGCCCTGTTCTAAAAAAGGATGGCATTGGTGCACAAACACAATAAAAAAATCTCACGGTATCATGAAATTTCAGCATAACCGCATGGCCCGGATACCTTTACTCAGGACAGCGCTGCTGGCGCTCAGCCTTCTGAGCTTCTTTTTTTTTCTGATGCAGCTGTGGGGTTTTTACCACGATGATCCCTTCATTGTTTTGCGGTATGCTCGCCATCTGCTTGAAGGCAAGGGGCTTGTCTGGAATCCCGGTGAACGGGTGGAAGGGTACTCCTGCTTCCTCTGGCTTATGTTTATCAGTCTTTTAGGCGCCTGCAACCTTGATCTGGTTGTCGCATCCCGGGTAGCCGGGATGCTGTTTGGACTCCTCGCCTTGATGCTTCCCTTTGTCAGTGCCAACAGAAATACAATCCTGTGTTCGCTGCTGCTGGCAACGAACAGCTGCTTTGCCCTGTGGGCACTCGGGGGACTTGAGACGCTTATGTTCACGTTTTTTGTTTTTGCCGGGGTGTTGCTGTTTTTTCAGGCCCGGCCCATACCCCGGAATCTTTTCTGCACGGGGATTCTCTTCTGCCTGGCCTCTATGACGCGCCTTGAAGGGTTGATGCTGTTTTCGATCACCTTTTTGTTCTGTTTTTTTAACAACAGACGGGATCTGCGCGCAGGGCTACGGCAGGCCCTGTTCCTGCTGGCTGGATTTTTAATTCTGTTTGCGCCCTATTTTGTCTGGCGTTTCTGGTATTTTGGATATCTGTTGCCGTGTACATATTATGTCAAGGGCGGGGCAGCCAATAGTATAAAGCTGCTGTTTGGGGCCCGCTATGCAGCGCACTTTGTCTTATTGTATGGCTTTCCGCTTGGCATGCTGTTGTTATTGAAAGATTTCAAGAGGTTTGTTCGCAGCAACCTCTATCTTATCAGCATTCTGGTGTGTTATGCCGCCTACGTGGTCTCGGTGGGGGGTGACCATATGCCGGGATTCAGATTTATGGTGCCTCTGCTGCCGGTACTGTATCTCCTGGTTGCGCAGGCCGTGCCCCACCTGCGTTTTCAGCGTCCTGCTGCGGCACGTATCGCTGTTGCGTGTATCCTGTGTTTAAATTTCTTTATTTCATACCGGCTGATTGTAAAAACGCCGGAGGAGTTTGCGGCTGTTAAACAGCACAGCTATGCGTACAAATATTGTACGCCGGTACCGGATACGGCAGCCTATTATGGGAAATATGTCGGGCTCTACATGAAACAGCACTGGCCTGAAAATGCGCTTGTTGCCTGTAATACTGTCGGCGCAATTCCCCTTTTCTCGGAACTCAGATGTATCGACATGCTTGGCCTCAATGACTATACGATAGCCAGGAGCCCGGTTCTCTACAAGATAGATATTGCGCTCACGGAACTTTTGACCGCTGAGGGCCGACGTCAAATCCGTGGAAGGGTCTTCGGAAAATACAGTCCCTGGCAGCTTATGCCCGGACATGGCAAGGGCGACGGAGCCTATGTGCTCTCGAGAAAACCGGACTATATCATATTGGGTCCTGCCGAGGGTGCGAGAAAGCCCTGGTTCAAGGCTGACCGGGAGCTTTTAGCCTCGCCTGATTTTTTGAAATTCTATACGCCCAAAGAGGCAGCCATCCCGGTTTCCGGCGACTATGATGCCTATTTCCCTGCAACAAAAAACGGTGTTCTGGTTTTTACCTACTATGAAAGAACAGACCGTGAGCCCGGGGTGCTTTAGGCCATGATTGCTGAGTATATCCGCACGCATAAATGGATTATCGGGTTTCTTGTCTGCTTTGTCTTCGGCCTTTCGCTGTATGCGAATACGCAGTATTTTTTCCGCACAAATCCCGAGGACCAGGTTTTTTTCCCGCCATTTAAACCCGGGGTGGTCAAGATTTTCAATCACCACCTGGGCGGAGAATACCTTTTCATTGCCCGGGCGATTGTAGACGGCAAAGGTTTCAGCAATCCCTTTGAGGTCGAGACCGGTCCCACGGCATGGATGCCGCCCCTGTATCCGTATATTTTGGCAGGCATCATAGCGCTGCTTAAGTCAAAGGCGCTTATTGTCTTCTTTGTTGTGTTGTTCAAGAACATACTTCTTGTGGCTGCCGGCCTGCTGATCTATGCGATCGCGAAGAAAACCCGCACGGCGCTGCGGGCTGAAGTTGCCGTTGCGCTGTACTGCCTTTATCTGCTGGTATTTTTCAAGTGGTTTTTTCAACTGACGCATGACGAATGGCTGCTCATGCTGCTTGTCTGCATTCTGTACCCCTGGGCGGTTCATATACGGAGCTCCCGCATTGGTTTCGGGCAGTCGTGCGCCTGGGGAGGCTTCGGCGGTGCCTGCATGCTTGCCAGCCCGATTCTGGGCGCGGTCTGGGGTGCAACGGCAGTTTTGACCATGGCCCGGAGGCATTCGGTAAAACTTTTACCGGTGTCGGTCCTTGTCTGCGCCGCAGTCTGCCTGCCCTGGCTGGTCAGGAACTATATGGTGTTTGACCGGCTTATCCTGATGAAATCCAACATGTATTTTGATCTCTATACAGCCAGTTACGAAACCGAGCGGGGCCTTTTCACCGAAACAACATTTGCGCGCCAGCATCCGCTCTGGACAATAAAAAGCGATCCGACTGCCCCCTATAGGGTTCTGGGTGAGATGAAATTTATGGACATGTATAAGGATACATTCAAGCAGGCTTTTGCAGCCGAGCCCGGGAAATATGTTGCTGCTGTTGTCAACCGGTTTGTCGGTGCTTTCATCATATACCCGCCGTACTGCGAGCACGAGCCGTCGGTGATCGAAGCGCCGGGCGCACCAAAGCTCATGCTGCATGTCCTGCCGTTTCTGGGAATCATCGTGATACTGCTTGCAGGGAAAAAGCAGTATGCGGTGTACACCCTGACCGCCGCAGGTATTTTCGTTCTCTACCTCATGCCGTACGTGCTTGTTAATTACTACAATCGATACGGCATTCCCCTGACTCCTTTAAAGGTCCTGTGCATGTTCTGGGGGCTGGACATCGTGGCTGCCCGGCTGACAGCCGGACAGCTCAAACAAAACAAATGAAAGCGGAAAATCGTCTGCGCACTGCGGTGCCGTGATCTGTTCGCAAGCGCGGAAGGGAAATACGCCATGGGCAGCGCAATTTATTTCGGGTATGTTCTGATTCAAGCCGTCCTGTGGTCGCAGGTGCTGCGGATGCGCTTTGACCGCCCGGCGCCCCGGCTGCTTCTGCTGCTCGTGATTGCCTGTCTCATGTACGATAACGGTGTAAGCGCTTTGGGCGTTTTGCTGGGCGAGGGGCAGGTTTTAAAGGCGCTGAATATACTCCGGTTTGTCCTGCACGTGTTTGTAACCCCGCTTGTCTGCGTGCTGTGCCTTCAAATTGCCCGCGATGCCCGAGTGCCTGCAGCACTGCACCGGCAGGCCGTATGGGTGGTGTGGGCTTTAACGATCGCGCTTGTGGCGGTCGGTTTTATGCAGGATCTTGCTCCCATGGACTTTGTGCCTAAAACGGTGTTCGGCGTGCTGACCTATACGCACACAACTGCGGTCATACCGATTGCGGCGATTGTTATGAATCTGTTTACTATAGCAACAGCGGTACTCATCTGGCGCACAACAGGCTGGCCGTTTCTGTTCATAACAAGCGTGCTCATGCTGCTTATCGCTGCCATTCCTCACGCATATTTCGGCATGATTCCCGGCAACGCCGGCGAAATCATTTTCATATACGGGTTTGTTCTGGCGCTGGGGAAGAAGTGGGCGCAGGCATAACAGAGCATCCGGCCCCAGCGACTCCAGGCGATTGCCGCCACTGCATCACACTATGTCCGGGGCTTTCTGCATTGATACTGTTTGACACGCACACACTGATGGCTTATGGTACAGGCTTGATAAGAGGGAGTATTTTTGCGGCATGTTCGGCCCGGCGCATGCGCGGGGCTTTTCCCCTGAAGGTTGCGTACTGGTATGGGTTGCATTCAGGTTCTCTCCGAGCTTGTCATCAACAAAATCGCTGCCGGCGAGGTGGTCGAGCGTCCGGCCTCGGTCGTCAAGGAGCTATTGGACAATGCGCTTGATGCCGGTGCGCAGGCGATCACTGTTACGGTCAGCCACGGCGGCAAAAGCCAGATTCGCGTCACGGATGACGGCAGCGGGATGGATGAAG
>VGSH01000027.1 GCA_016875025.1 Deltaproteobacteria bacterium | reverse complement strand
CTCGGACTTTCACTCGGGGTGTACCTTCGCAGGGGCGGCCGGGCCGGGGGCTTCATGCTCAGCCTGGTCATTGTCACACTGTATTATCTTCTCTTGTCCCTGGGAGAGGAAATATCCAAAGGCGGGTTCGTGCATCCGGCAATCGGCATGTGGATGCCCAACGGGGTAATGGGCGCGCTGGCCATATACCTGTTTTATACCACCGCACATGAAAAGCCGTATCCGTTCGGCCGCGTGTATACAAAAAAAATCGCGCCGTTTTGTGCCGAGGCTGCAAAGAGGCTTATCAACAGAATTGACCGGATAAAAAAATAAAAACGCCCCCCCCTGGTCCGCGGGCGGCGCTGGACCGTCCGGGCACTGCATCGGACGGCAGAACAAAACCATTCACGGGAAGGACGCTGTAACCGTGCTGATTATAACCCGCTATTTCCTGCGCGAATTTTTACGGGTGCTGCTGCTGTGTATGGCAACATTTGTAGCGCTGTACCTGATTGTCGACCTGTTTAACCGCCTCGAGGACATTCTAAGCCACCAGGTGCCGGCGGGGCTCATACTGCAGTATTTTATCTTCGGCCTGCCGCGCATCATGTACCAGCTGTGCCCGCTGGCGGTGTTGCTTTCAACCTTCATCACGATCGGCATTTTTGTCCGCAACCAGGAAATAACCGCGCTTAAGGCGCACGGAATAAGTCTCTATCGCGTATTGAATGTTTTTATCCTGATTTCCGCGGGCATATTCGCAGTCTCGCTCCTGATGCAGCAATACATCATACCGGGCAGCACGTCACGGTTCAAAGAAATCCGCCACGAGCATATGAAGGGACGGGCCCGCTCAAAGCTCATCGATACGACAGCCTTCTGGTACCGGTCGCAGGACGCTATTTACAATATAGATTTTTTCGAACCGGATACAAACCGCCTGCGACAAATCAGCGTCATGTATCTGGATGATAATTTCCAGGCGCTGCGCGCAGTTTTTGCCAAAACAGGAACCTGGGACGGAAAAACCTGGGTTTTGCAGGACGGTTTTGAGCGCCGGTTTCATCCTGACGGCAGCCAGACCGCGACAAACTTCAAACAGCTGGCGATGTCCCTGAACGCTACGCCCGAAGACTTTCATGTTTCGCGCAAATCCGGCGAAGAGCTCAGCTTTACAGACCTGCGCGGCCTGTTGAAAAAAATCCGCGCAAGCGGATATCAGTCAGCCTCGTATGCAGTTGACCTGCATGCCAAGGTTTCCTATTCCTTCATTAATATTATTATGGCGATTCTCGGAATACCCTTTGCCCTGATGATCGGACGCAGCGGCGGAATGGCGCTCGGCATTGCAATCAGCACCTGCCTCGGTCTTGCCTACTGGATGTTTTTCTCGTTCTGCCTGTCCCTTGGCAAGGGAGGCTTACTGCATCCTTTTATAGCGGCCTGGATCGCCAACATAATCTTTGGCATGCTGGGCATATATCTGTTTCTGCGCGTGCGGCAGTAGCCAAACCACTCTGCCGGCTTCCGCTCGCCCGCAGAACCCGCTCCACGCCCAAAACATACCGCGCGTATTTTTTAAAAAAGCGCACGGCACAAGGCGTTCTTTCATCCTGTGCACTGCCGCATTCTTTGCGCTCAACGCACATGTCGATGCTGTTCCCGACTCTGTGTATATGCTTTTTTAAGACTGCCGGAGGCTACTGCACCATCACCTGAAGCGTCTGTCCGGGGAAAATGGTACAGCCCGAGGTCAGGTTGTTGATGCCCAGAAATTCAGCAAGATTCATTTTGTAACGTTCGGCGATAATGTACGGGGTATCGCCCTTTTTAACCTGATACTTTGTAGTCTTTGTGTTCTGTGCCAGCGTATCGGCGCGCGGTATACGCAACACCTGACCGACCGAAAGCCGCGATGTTATTAGATTATTAACCGACTGAATGGCCTTGGTAGTCGTATTGGCCCTGTTGGCAATCTGCCAGAGCGAGTCACCCTTGCGGACAACATACTCCTCAAGCTGAAGGCTTTTTGCCGTTACAACGGAACGCTCAGGCACACGCGGGCCGGTGGTTCCTGAGGGGATTTTAAGACGCATGCCGACACGGAGCACATTGGCGTTTTTTAAATTATTGGCCGCCATAATTGCAGCCGCTGACATGCGATACTTCCCGGCAATCCCGGACAGGGTTTCACCTTTGCGCACCTGGTGTTCAATACCGCGCTCAACCGGTACGGCAGCATACACGGGCATATCGTTGAGCTTTGCCAGCAGGGTCTCCACCATGCCGGGCGGAACCTTCAGACCATAGGGCTCTGGCGGCGTAACGTCATCTCGCAGCTCGGGATTAAGCAGCCGTGTATCATCCAGGCTGTAGCCGATATTGGCTGCAATTGTTCTCAGGTGAAGCTGGCGGTTAATCGTCAGGCGCTCATAGGTTTCCGGCTCCGCAACAGGCGGAAGCTCAAAGCCGTATTTAGCCGGATCATTAATTATATGCAGCACCGCAAGAAAACGCGGGACATATGCGGCGGTTTCCCGGGGAAGGCGCATATACAAATCCCAGAAATCATCGAGATACTGGACTTTCTGTGTGCTGATAGTGCGCAGCACCCGGCCTTCACCGCAATTGTACGCGGCCAGGGCCGTTGTCCAGTCTCCGAAAAGGCTGTGAAGTTCTTTGAGGTAGGCAATCGCCGCCAGGGTAGATTTTTCCGGATCCATGCGCTCATCAATCCAGGCATTGCGCTGCAGTCCGAACTTATAGCCGGTGGATGGAATAAACTGCCACATGCCGAGTGCCCGCGCAGGCGAGAGCGCCCGCACCTTAAAACCGCTTTCGATCAGCGGCAGCCAGGACAGCTCGGGAGGAAGGCCCTCTTCCTTAAGCGCCTCCAGAATCGCGGCTCGATAGCGGCCGGAGCGGACATAGGAGCTGATGAAGAAATCTCGTTCTCTGCCCTGAAATGATTTAATCTGCCGTTCGATGTGTTCGTTCATCACCAGCGGTATGGCCTGATATCCGTTGACAACCCGCACCCGGGAAGCGTAGACCTCGACAATGCGGCGGGCAACCGTTACGCGCAGATCTTCCCGTTGCTGATAAATATCAGAGTCGGGATCTGTTTCTATGTCCAGAATCAGCGCATAGGCCCTGTCCAGCGTCTCTATAGCCCGTTCAAGCTCGCCTTGTTCCCAAAACTCGATTGAGGCCTGATAAAACCCCATGGCTGCATCAATTCTGTTCTGTGCCTCTTTACTATCCTGCACAACCGCGGCACCCTTACACCGGGGTGATCCCGCGATGCGCGGGGAACCGCCTGTTTTTATCGAACACGCCGGCAGAAGAAAAAAAACCAGAAAGAAAAGAACCGCCCGAACGGTGCGCTGGTTTTGAAAGGCTGTCATGTGATCTCCCTCTCAATTAAAAACCGGGGATAAGGGGCATACGCTGGATACAACCGCATTCAAATGCCTGAAAAAGTAAAACAGAAACATATTAAATAAAATATTATGCACAAAAACATCAAAAAGTAAACCATTAAAAATTGTGCGCTTCTGTCGAGGTATCTATGCAGCTGCTTAAAAGCAGAAAGGTTCGAATAATCTCCGGCATCAAGCAAGTGCAAGAGCTCAGCCGCGCCGGAGTTTAAAAAACAGGAACCAATCCGTGCCTGCGTGGAGCTCCCGACTTTCCCGGCAGCCTGCCGATAGTTAAATAAGCGCGTGACAGGGGGGCTGGCGTGCTGATTCATCGGCAGCGTTGTTTCCCTGAAAAGGTGGCGTAGCTTTCTTCTTGTTTAATCAAGGCAACAATACGCTGCGCGCAGGTTTCATCAAAACCGGGGCCGACGTTATCCTGCCCGTCATAATCCCCATTCATCGAGCAGGAACAATCAATCTACTCTAAAGCCGCAGCGTGGCCGCCAGGCGCAGAGGATTCTGCAGCAGGCCCAGGGCCGACAAAATATCAGGAGCTATAATGTCTGCACAGCGAAGTGCGACGGCGGCGGCACATTCCTGCTGAATAACGGCTATGCCCACGGCAGCGCACTCCAGCATTAAACAATCATTTCGCCCATTGCCAATGCAAACGCAGGCATGCGAGCCCAGAACCTCGACATAGTTTTTTTTATGTTCATCCTGCTGCGTGGACGGAACAACAGAAAGGGTCAGCGGAAGAGCCTGCAACTCGCTCGCGCAGCTGCCAAACGTGTCTGCGGTAAGCACATGAATGGCAAGCCGGGCGGAAAGCGTTTGGAGGCATTGCGCTACGCCGGGCAGCAACCTCCCGTCAAGCGCTAGCGTGCCGTTATAGTCAAGAACGAGGTGTTCAATCGCGAGGGGCTCGCAGCCCGGTATTTCCAAATTAATCATATACTACCTTGTCCCGGCTGCAGGAGTCGTGCCTGTTGTTCTCTGACAAAAACTCACCGCTTGCGGCTGTCCAGAATTTTGTTCCATTCAGAGACGCGGTCGGAGAGTTTATGCAGCAGCCCCTCGGCGTCTCCGCCGATAGAGATCGAAATAATTGTATCCCCCTGCTGTATACTGTTAACAACCAGCTGATCGCTGTCGGAAACAACCTTTCCGAAAACTGTGTGTTTGCCGTTGAGCCAGTCGGTCGGGACATGCGTTATAAAGAACTGGCTTCCGTTCGTGCACGGACCGGCATTGGCCATGGACAAGATGCCGGGGCTGTCGTGTTTGAGCGCCGGCGTACACTCATCTTCAAAGCGATACCCCGGCCCGCCGCGCCCGCTGCCCTCCGGACATCCGCCCTGAATCATAAAATCGGCAATAACCCTGTGAAAGTTAAGCCCGTTGTAAAACCCGCGCCGGCAGAGGTTTACAAAATGTGCAACGGTTACCGGCGCCTGCTCGGCAAACAGTTGCAGGTTAATGGTTCCCCGGTTTGTTATTATTGCTGCGGATAGTTCGTGTGCCATATGAATATTCTCCTGCGTCGACTGTTTTCCTGTTTTTTATAATGGTTTTCTACATCTTCTACATGCTGCTGATGCTGCATCATTTTTGGTGAAACAGAAAGGACATCCTTTGGATTTTTTTAGCTGTCGGGGCATGCCGCCGGCATACACGGCAATACCGACGAAGGCAATCAAAATACCCAGAACGTTTAATGAAAACAAAAGCTTTTTTTCAACAGAAAGGAAGACATCTATCCGCGCAAGGAAAACGCCTGCAGCTGAAAGCAACATACCCTGAATTTTTTGTCGGTTCCACATAACCAAATAAAAGAACCCCGCAGAGACGCCCCCGCGAGGTTGTTTTGAGAGAGTTCTTGTTTTTTTAAAAGGTCCACTTGGGAACCATTGTAACATAAACAGCCATAATGATGGCTGTTGTAATAACTCCGGCGATATTGGGCCCCATTGCGTGCAAAATGAGAAAGGCCGCCGGGTTGGCCTCCTGGGCGCATTTATGGGCGACTTTTGCGGTGGTGGGTACACAGGAAACCCCGGCTACACCCATCAGCGGATTTATTTTCCCCCTGCTTACCCAGTAAGCAATCCACCCCCCAATCAGTCCGCCTATGCCCGAAATAAAAAGGGCGATAAATCCCAAAACAATGAGCTTGAACATTTTGGGGTCGGCAAAAACGTCGGCGCTCAGCAGGCAACCCAGAGTAAACCCTAGAAACATGGTTGCGCCGTATAAAATAACATCTTCGGTCACCCTTTTAAATCGGGCCATTTTGGCTTCCCGGATAATCACGCCCAAAAAAAAGCTGCAAAAAAGCGGAGAGGCGACAGGAAAAAGAAGGCAGAGCACCGTTCCGCCAACCAGGCTGAACGCTATTTTTTCCGTAGATGAAACCTCCTTTATCTCAAATTCCGACATGGCAATGCCGCGAATTTTTTTCGGCACGGTAAGCTTAATAAGATAGGGGTATCCGGCATAGACAATACTTAAATAAATATAGGCTACGATGCCGATCGGCACAAACAGATGGGGGGCCAGTTGCAGCGATGCGAAAAGAACCATTGGCCCGTCCGCCCCTCCAATAATTGCAATTGAGGCAGCTTCGTTTGCTGTAAATCCCATTGCCGTTGCTATGGGGAAGGTAAGTATGGTGCCAAGTTCGGCGCAGATAGCAAGAAGAAGGCTCAACTTGGGGTTCGCAATAAAAAAATCAAGCTCTGTCATTACCCCAATACCAATAAAAACCAAACAGGCGATAAGACCATTAGAAAACATGAAGGTATAAACCGGTTGTAAAAAATAGACCTGAACACCGTCAATAATGGCCTTGGGGTCGGTCAGCATGGAATTTAAAAACATGGTTCCCACTTTATGAACCTCGGGGTTTGAAGGATCCGGCATCATAAACATGCCGGCGTTAACCATGGCCATACCGATTCCCATAGGGATCATAATCAGGGGTTCCAGTATTTCCTTATATCCCAGATAACAAAGCAGGAAACCCAGAAGTATGAGAAAAACACGGGTTATCCCTATTGTTGCATCTATCTGAGTAAAAAGCTGAAGACCCGGAAAGATGCTGAGAAAATCCATTAACAGCGTTTCCATTTTTTTTCCTTACTTTAATTTTCTTTTTTCTGCAGGATTTTATTAAGAATATTCACCAAACCCAGAACAAGGAGAACGATAAAGGTAGAAATGACATACACATTTAAAGCAAATTTTAAAGAACCCCAGAAAGTATCCACACAAGCCTCCCTATCCTACAACGATGAGAGCTTGTTCTTTTCTCACCGTATCTCCGGCAGCAACAAGTATCTCTTTTACTGTTCCTGAAAGAGATGATTTAATTTCCTGTTCCATCTTCATGGCTTCAAGGATAACGACAATATCTCCGGTTTTGATCTGCTGACCCCTGGTAACGTTAACAGAAACTATTTTCCCGGGCATGGGTGCGCTAACCCCACCGCCTCCTTCGGCAGTTACAACAGGAGGGGTTTTTACGGGAGAAACGGCTTTTGGGGTTGAAACAGAACTTGCAGCGGCAGATACCCCCCCGATTTCTTCTACTTCTGCTTCATAGATGCGTCCTTCAATTTTAATTTTAAATATCCTTACAGCCATTGGTAGTACTCCTCTCTCTTTTTAACACCTTATAGTCTTTTTTTCATCATGCCTTCACTTCTTCCGGCAATTTTCCATGATGAAATTTTTTCATCCACATTTCCTTTTAAAAAAACCCTTTTGATGATATGAGGTCTGTTTTCCATTGCTGCTGCAATTACCGCAAAAACAACCGTGATATGTTGATTGTTTTTTTCCCCATCAACCGGTGGTACGAATAATTTTACTGCTTCTTTGTTTTTTTTGTCTTCATATACTCTTTTTTTTATAAAAGAAAAAACAAGAAACAAAATAATAAAAAACAAGAAAACAAAAGTCGTTCTTTCCATAAAAATCCTTTTTTTTATTAAAATCAATCCATTCTCATTGGCATTATTATATATTTAACATTATCTTTTTTTTCTTTTTTTACAACAATCGGTTTGTTTTCTTCTTCAAAATATTCTATAATAAAATCTTCTTCTAAAACATTTATTATATCAATTAAATATGATCCATTAATACAAAAATTTATTTCTTTTTCTGCTTTATCTTTTAAAATAATATCTTCTCTGGCGCTCCCAAAATCACTATCTTCTGTATGCAAAGAAAGATTATTATCTAAAAATCTAAAATAAACAGGTCTGTTATTTTCATTTGCTATAACGCACATTATTTTTAGAGCTTCTCTTAATTTATTTTTGTCTAGTTTTATTATTTTTTTATTATATCCTTCTCCTGGAATTATTACTTTATAGTTTGGATATTTTTTTTCTAACAATCTTATATATAACTCAACATCGTTTATTTTTAATATAAATATATTTTTTTTAACAGAAACATAAATTTTTTCTTCGTCTTTTTTTTCTAAAAGTATTTTGTATATTTCATTTATTCCTTTTACAGGAATAGTTATTCCCTCATTTAAATCAAATATTTTTTTACTCTTTTCTTCAACTATTGAAAGACGATATCCATCCGTTGTAACCATACGAATAATTCCATCTTCAATATATTCTATAAAAGAACCGCAAATATTTGGTTTTGATTCATCCCGTGAAATAGAAAAAGAAGTAAGATTTATCATTTCTAAAAAAATATTTTTATTCCATTCCTTAAAATCGTTTTTTTCTTCTTCAAAATCAGGAAAATCTTCTGGGGGAAGACCAAGCATTTCTATAAATGTTTTCCCGGCTGAAATAGAAACATGAAAATTGTCTTTTTCTTCTATAATTAAAAATTCTTCCGCAATATTTTTAACTATTTCAAATATTTTTTTTGCATTAAGAGATATTTGTCCTTCTTTTTCTATTTTTACATCAGATAAATTTGTTTTAATTGCTATTTGCAGATTTGTGGCCGATAATGTTATTTTTTTATTTGATGCTTTAAACAAAGCATTAGATGTAATTGGTTTTATACTGTTTTTTTCGACGATTCCCTGAATACGGGAAAGGGCATTTAAAAGAATTGTTTTTTTTATTTTTATTTTCATATAAATACCTTATATATAAAATAAATTTTTATAAATAAGCAGTAGTAGTTTAAATTTATTTTGTTTATAAATAATCTAAGTTTATGAAAAAGCTTTTATTTTTCCTGTTTAAAAGATGTTGAAAAATATTTTATTATGGGTTTTTTTTGTGTTTAAAAAAAACAAAAATAATATTTAACGGGGTTTTATGTTTTTTTAAGAAGATCATCAACAGTATTTTTTATATGAGAATCTTCTTTATAAAGAGTTTCTATTTTTTTTATTGAATGTATAACTGTCGAATGATCTTTTCCTCCAAAAACATCTCCAATCTCAGGAAAAGAGAGGGAGGTTTTTTTCCTTATAAGATACATTGCTATTTGACGAGGTAATACAACGAGATTGTTTTTCTTTTTGCCTTTCAGGTCTGAGACCTTAATGTTGAAATATTTTGAAACAAGTTTTTGAATTTCCTCCGGTGCCGGTTCCCTGTTTTCAACTTTTATAAAATCCTTCAATACATCTTGGGTGAATTCAGGGGTTATGGGGCATTTATAAAAAGAAGCATACGCATCAAGTCTGTTTAAAAGGCCTTCCAAGTCTCGAATGTTGGATTTTACACTATTTGCAAGCAGAAAAGCAACCTCGTTTGAAAGATGAATTTTTTTAGAGAGAGCTTTTTTCTTTAATATTGCTACTTTTGTTTCTGTGTCCGGGGGCTGTATGTCTGCAATTAAACCCCACTGGAAACGGGAAATAAGTCTTTCCTCAAGATCATCAATATCCTGTGGTTTTTTGTCGCTCGATAAAATAATTTGTTTTTTTATCTCAAACAAAGAATTAAAGGTGTGAAAAAACTCTTCCTGGGTTCTCTCCTTGCCGGCAATAAATTGAATATCATCGAGCAGCAAAACATCTATACTTCTATATTTTTTTCTAAAGAGCGGCATTTTTTCATATCGAATAGAGTTTATCATTTCATTGGTAAAAGTTTCTGCGGTATCATAACAAATAGTAAGGCGAGGGTTCTTTCTTAAACAACTTTGAACAATTGATTTCATGAGATGGGTCTTGCCCAGGCCTACCCCCCCATAAAGAAAAAGAGGATTATATGTACGACCTGGATTATCAGCAACAGCAAGACAGGCAGCATGTGCAAACTGGTTTCCCGATCCAACGACGAAATTTTCAAAGGTAAAGGGTGAAGAATTATCCTCTTGATGTTTTTCCTCTATCATTCCTTCCGGTTCGGTCTCTGGCGGTTTTTTTTTCTCTTCCGCCTCCACCACAAATAAAAGTTGTTTTTTTCCACCCGTAGTATCGAACAATATTTCTTCAATAAGGGTTTTATAGTTCGCAAAAACCCAATCAGAAGTAAAAGAGTTTGGCGCAGAAATAGTTAGTTCCGCGCCATTTATTTCAAGCAGTCGCAGGTTTTTAAACCATGTATCAAAAACCTGGGGGGAGGTTTTTTCTTGTAGTGTGAGCAGAATCTGCTCCCAGAAAGATTCCAAGCCGGGCTCGGTCATTTAATTTTTCTCATTCCTATGTTTAATAAAAAAGCGACACCCATAAAACTTGTAACCATCCCGGAACCGCCATAACTGAAAAAAGGGAACGGCACTCCGACCACGGGGAAAAGACCAAGCGTCATAAGTATATTTATTATTGCCTGCCAGAAAAAATAAACCGTTATGCCGACAGCCAGGTAGGTTCCTGATAAATTTTTGCACTCATGGGCTATTCTAAGGCCGCGGTAAATTATAAAAAATACTATAAGGATCAGAAAAAGACAACCGATAAAACCCCACTCTTCAGCCCAAACGGAAAAAACAAAATCAGTATGCTGCTCGGGAAGAAAACGCAGGTGGCTCTGAGTTCCCTGCATGAACCCCTTGCCGAAAAGCCCACCCGAACCGATCGCAATTTTTGATTGAATGAGCTGATATCCGGCGTTTAAAGGATCGAGCTCGGGATTTAAAAAAAATCTGATTCTCACCTTCTGGTAATCTTTCAAAAAAAACCACACGGCCGGCGTCAAAAAAAGACAAGAAGAAAAGAAAACACCGACAAATTTTTTGTTTATATTAACAAAAAAAACCATGGATAAAAAAGTGATAATAAACATGCTGGCAGTTCCAAGATCAGGCTGTATGCAAATTGGCGCGATGGTTAATCCAAGCAATAGAAAAGGCAGGATCATGTCTTTACCTCGGATATCTTTTTGAGGAAGATTCTCGGAGAAGCATTTGGCTATCAGAAGAATAAAAGTAATTTTTGCGATCTCGGAAGGCTGTAAATTAAAACCGGCTACATTAAGCCAGCTCTGCGCGCCGTATTTTGATGTTCCAAAAAAATAGACGAAAACAAGAAGCACGACAGAGAAAGAATGAAAAAAATAAGAAGACCGAAGTATTTTTATGTAGTTAGTGTTTATGATAACCACCATCAACAAAAAACCCAATAAAACCCAAACAAGCTGTTTTGAAAAATAATCAGCTTCAGAAAAACAACAGATACTTTTTAAGTTCACGCAGCCCAGGCCGCATAATAATAAGACGGCGAAAAGTAACGGGAAGTCTATTGAGAGAAAAAGACGCCGATCAACCAACACCCCTATATACCTCTTTTCTTTTTATACTCATAAAAGGCCCTGATTACTTCGCGGGCCACCGGAGCGGCATTACCTCCTCCGCCACCGCCGTGTTCAAGAAACACACTTACAACAACTTCAGGTTCTTCAACAGGAGAAAAAGCAACAAACCAGGCATGGTTTTCCAGGTGGCGCGGTACCGGACGCCCTTTTTCGGGTTTCTTTTTTAAACTGACGACCTGCGCGGTACCAGTTTTTCCGGCAACCAGTGCGCCGGGAACCCGGGCATTGTACCCGGTTCCATTCGGGGCATGCACAACATCACATAAGGTGTTTTTCAAAAAGTCAAAAGTCGTCTCCGCTAAAGAAAACCGCCTGAGAACCTCGGCATTCTCAAGACCATTTTTTGATGTTCGCGCGATCAGGGTTGGCCGATAAACAAGCCCCTCGTTGGCAATGCCGCTGTACACGAGGGCCATTTGCAGGGGTGTTGCCTGCAAAAAACCCTGCCCGATGCAAAAGTTAAGCGTATCCCCTTTTTGCCAGCGGGCTCCGGTTTTTCCCCGCAGCCACCCTGGAGAAGGCAGAAGGCCGGGCCTTTCACCTCCAAGCTCAATGCCGCCAGGGAACCCAAACCCGAGTATTTCGGCATATTTTACAAGGGTATCTATGCCGAGGCGCAGAGCGAGATTATAAAAATAGGTATCACAGGAAACTATCAGGGAGTTTTGCATGTTCACATGCCCGTGGCCTTCTTTTTTCCAGCACCCAAAACGCCTGTTTCCCAGAACAAAATAACCGGGACAGAAAAAAGTATGTTCCGGGTCAATTATTTTCTCCTCAAGCGCTGCGACTATCGTCACAATTTTGAAAATAGATCCCGGTGGCTGCTGGCTTTGTATTGCCCGGTTCATCAGTGGATGATGGGGGTGGCTGGTAAAATAGCGCCAGTCCGCAGGGCTTATTCCCCGAGAAAAAAGGTTTGGATCAAACAGCGGCGCGCTGGCCATAGCAAGAATATGGCCATTGCGGGGATTAAGGGCTACAACAGCCCCGGTTTTTCCCTCCAGCATGTGCTCGGCCGCCTTCTGAACTTCGGGGATCAGCGTTGTCCAGATATCTTTGCCCCCCCTCGGCTCGATTTTAGCAAGAACATTTTTTCTTTTTCCGAAAGCATCAACTTCGGTTTGTAAAAATCCGCAGGTTCCGCGCAGCGTATCCTCCGCCCATTTTTCAAGTCCGTACTTGCCGATAAGCTCGCCGCGGCGATAGGGGCGCGAGCTGCTGAGCGAGATGTCCTGTTGATCTGCTTCGCCTAAAAACCCGAAAACATGAGGTGCCCGCACATCGGTAAGATAGCGCCTTCTGGGTACAACATCGATGGATATACCCGGCAGATCATTTTTTTTTGACAGCACGGTGCTCATTTCATTCCAGCTCAGGTTTTTTTTCAGCACAATGGGTTCAAACCTGGGCCGCCCGCGCCTGCTTTGCACAAGGTCTGCAAGGTTTTCTTTGTTAATAGACAAAAGAGCGGAAACGTCGTTGAGTACTGCATCGATACTGAGCGTATCCTGGGGAATGAGAATCAAATCAAAGGAGGGGGTATTATCTACAAGTGTTTGATTGTCGCTGGAAAAAATATGGCCCCTTGGGGCGGGCAAAGCAGTCTGGCGAATGCGGTTGTTCGTGGAGAGCTCTGCGTATTTGGCACCCTTTATAATTTGTAAATAACATAATCGCAGTATAATAAGAGAAAAAAAGACGGCAACGATAACAACGGCAATTTTAATTTTGCCTTTAAGGACTTTGTCCTGCGTTGTTTCTTTAAACTCAAGCGGCATGTTTGTACGTTTCCGCGCCTGCCCTGCCGGCTGTGTGCTGCGGGTTAATGCATGAGCGCAGCAACGGAAAGACGAGCGGGAACAGAATAAGGGTAAAAAAAGCTTCTCTGAAAACGGGCTGCATTATGTAGGTATGGTGATACTCATAAATAAAGCGCATAAAGAAAAGGAGCAGCAGATTTTTTATCAACAAACATGCCAGTAAAAGTCCGAACATTTCTATCAGGGTGTTGAAGTTGAAAATCCTGCACGGGAGCTTGATGGCACTAAAAACAAGCAGGTAGGTTGCGATAAAAAGACCCGATGGCGCTCCGGAAAGAGTTTCAAAAAAAACCCCGATGATGAAAATAATACAGGCGCCATGCACGGCCGGCAGCGCAACCGAGGCATGCAGCACGAGAAACAGCAGAAGATCGGGCCGTATCCCGTGGTTGCCAAACGGCAGCAGGGCTGTTGTTTGAATAAAAAGCAGGCCGGCGGTGAAGCCGATATAGAGTGCGTATATTTTAAACATGTCGGCGGAAAACACAGCGCTGACGCTGCGTCAGTGCTGAAAACAGGGCCTGTTTTTCAGGCCCGTGCCTCAAGCGGGACGCGGAGCATTTTCAGGCCTGTGCGTGTATGGCAACCCTCTCTCCGTGCAGGCAACGGCGTTCTATGGGCCCTGCCCGGGGAGCGCCTGGGCTGCTGGCTGTCGTTGCCTGTCCCGGTTTGTGTTTTCAGTGTCGTCGCCTGTCCCGGTTTGTGTTTTCATGACAATCAAAACCTCATTCAGTTTTGAAAAATCAACCGCCGGCGCAACGGCAACGTGCTTAAAGAAACCATCCGGATTGTTGCTGGTTTCAGCTACGGATCCGATGAGAATGCCGCCCGGGAAAACGGCATTCAAGCCGGAGGTAATGATTTCATCGCCCGGCAGGACATCTTCTTTTTTTACAATGTAATTAACCCGGCAGACTGTTTCATCCTGTCCTTCAAGAATACCGCGGACCCGTGAACGCTTTACAATAATGTCGACGGTGCTGTTTTGATCGGATATGAGCAAAACCTTGGAGCTGTGAAGCGCTGTATCAATGACTGTCCCGACAACCCCCTGAGGTGAAATTACCCCACTACCTCGCATAACGCCGGCACTGGTCCCCCTGTTTACCAGGATGGTTTTAAACCAGCTTGACGGGTCTCTGCCAATTGTTTTTGCGGGCAGCAGGGTGTATTCAAACTGCTGTTTAAAATCAAGCAGCTCTTTCAGCCGCTGGTTTTCGAGAAAATGCTCGCGCAACTGCTGGTTTTCGAGGATAAGAAACTGTATTTCCTGCCGCAGGCCGGTGTTGCGTTTTTCGACATCAACCAGATAAACATAACCGGTCCAGAGAGCAGTTATGTTTTGGACACACAGGGTTGTCAGGCTGAGCGGGTAGGAGAAAAGAACCTGGAGGGCCTTCTGGCCCGGGAGCCGCTCCCGGTTTTTATCAGCGCCACGCGTAATCAGGGAAATACATACGATTATTATAAAAAAGAAAAAGAAAAATCGTTTACGCTTGAAAAAAAAGTGGAGCATTATTCACGAGAACGGGCGTCAGTCAAAAGCGACGTCTTTTAATAGGTCAAGTTCATCCAGCGCCCGGCCTGAACCGAGCACAACAGCCGTGAGCGGGCTGTCGCAAACGATTATCGGCAGACCGGTTTCCTCGCGCAGGAGCACGTCAAGATTTTTAAGCAGGGCGCCGCCGCCTGCCAGTACAATGCCGCGGTCTACTATGTCTGCCGCAAGCTCGGGAGGGGTACGCTCAAGTGCTATTTTTACGCCTTCGACAATGGTATTTACGGGCTCTTGAATAGCCTCCATGATCTCTACTGAACTGATTTCCAGTGTCTTGGGGATGCCGGTGACCATGTCGCGGCCCTTGACGTCGACAGTTTTAATGTCCTCTTCAGGAAAAGCCGTACCGATGGTTATTTTGATCAGTTCAGCGGTGCGCTCACCGATCAGGAGATTATACTTGCGCTTTATGTAGTGAACGATGGCCTCATCCATTTTATCGCCGGCCGTGCGTACGGACTGGCTGTAGACAATACCGGAAAGGGAAATAACGGCAACCTCGGTGGTGCCGCCGCCGATATCAACGATCATGCTGCCGACGGGCTCGCTGACAGGCAGGCCTGCACCGATTGCAGCAGCCATGGGTTCTTCTATCAGGTATATTTCGCGTGCGCCGGCAGATTCGGCCGACTCGCGCACAGCCCGTTTTTCAACAGGGGTAATTCCCGACGGTACGGAGACTATAATACGGGGCTTGACGAAACTTTTACGGTTGTGAACTATCTGTATAAAGTATTTGAGCATTGATTCGGTGACATCAAAATCTGCAATAACACCGTCTTTCATCGGCCTGATCGCCGTGATGTTTGCCGGCGTGCGACCCAGCATTTTTTTGGCTTCATTGCCGACGGCAAGTATTTTCTTTCCACCGGCTTCTCTGCGTATGGCAACAACCGAGGGTTCGTTTGCGACAATGCCCTTGCCCTTTACATAGACAAGCGTTGATGCCGTACCCAGATCAATGGCAAGATCATTTGAAAGCATGCCCCAGAACCGGTCGAAAAACATAGTCGTGTGCTCCTGTAGGTGTGGGTGAGCCAGAAAAGATAGTGTGAAAACAAACTGTTAACCCTACGTGTAGTACCAGACCTGCCCGATAAGTGCAAGTAAAATTAAAATATTACCGCTTGATAATTTGTAAATATTTTATTAGCATGTATCGCTCGGTGAAATCGCATGCGGCCTGTGGGCGCAGTTCTTAAATTTCTGGTTGCGGGAGAACACATCAATGCTGACATATATGCGTAAAAATGCCGGATCGTGGATTATAAAGGTACTTTTTGCGGCCATCATAATAACATTTGTCTTTTTTTACGGATACAGCCCGGAGAAGGACCCGGGCGGAGCGGTTCTGGCGAGCGTGGGAGAGAAAAAAATCACTGCGGAGCACTATAGAACTGCCTATGCCAACATGCTGCAGATGTATCAGCAGATGTATCAAAATCAAATCCCCGACAGCCTTGCCCGCACGCTCGGTCTGCGGGAGAATCTGCTTGATGAAATGATAGAGCAGGAACTGCTGCTGCAGGAAGCAGAGCGCCGGCGCCTGCGTGTTTCCAGGCAGGAGGTTATGGGCGCGATAATGAAGCAGCCGTACATGCAGGAAAACGGTATCTTCACCGAGGGCAGATACGCCTCGGTACTCAAGAGCATGAAGCTGACGGCAGCAGAATATGAACGGCAGGCTGCGCAGGAGATACTGCTGCAGAGCCTGCGGGCCATGATTACCCAGGCGGTGAATGTTTCAGATCAGGAGCTGCTGGAGATGTTCCGGCTGCGCGGCGAAAAGCTGACCATGGACTACCTGGAGTTTACGCACGCCGATATTACCGAAGACATGCACGTAAGCGAGGAAGAGCTGCGGGCATATTACGGGAAAAACGCTGAAAGTTTCCGTGTTAAGGAAACTGTCGAGGCCAAGTACCTCGTTTTTGACCCCGAAGAATTTGCGGGCCGCATGAACGTCGAAGAGGAGGCTATCAGGGATTTTTATATGGTAGATCAGGCCCGCTTCCTTGATCCGGAACAGATACGTGCCCGCCATATTCTGCTGAAGGCCGACAGAGCCGCCGCGCCGGAAAAAGCGCCGGCCCGGCAGGCTGAAGCGCAGGCTTTGCTTGAAAAAATACAAAAAGGAGCCGACTTTGCCGCACTTGCCAAAAAGCATTCACAGGATGAAGCAACGGCTGCCGCGGGCGGCGATCTGGGTTTTTTCAGCCGGGGAGCCATGGTCGGCCCTTTTGAGCGGGCCGCTTTCGCACTGCAGCCAGGCGAGGTCAGTGGCGTTGTGGAAACCACGTTCGGGTATCACATCATAAAACTGGAAGAGAAGAAGCCCGAACGCCTGCGGCCGCTTGAGGAAGTGCGGGAGGAAATTGCAGGCGAGCTGCAGCAGGAAATGGCCGAAAGCGAAGTGCGCGCGGCATCCCGTCGCGCCTTTAATCGCCTGTTCAACAGCCGGGACCTTGAAGGCTATGCACAGGCCAACGGCTTAGCCCTGAGAAAGACGGGCGCGTTCGCCTTTGGCGGCGCTCCGCAGGACGCACAGAGCGAAAATGCTTTTTCACAGCAGGCCTTCGCCTTGCAGCCCGATGAGCTTTCTCCGGTTTTTTCAATCGGGAAAAAATATTTTCTGATTAAGCTCACCGCCAGGACCCCGTCGCATATTGCGCCGCTGGAAAATGTGCGCGACAAGGTGATTGCTGCTGTGCAGCGGGAAAAGCGCATTGAGAAGGCACGGCAGCTGGCGCAGGACGCCGCACGGCTGCTTACAGAAAACAGCTTTGATTGGGACGCTGCGGCAAAAAAATACGGTCTTGAAATCAAGCAGGCTGAGTTGAGCCGCATGGGCGAACATGTGCCCGGTCTGGGCCGCAACCCGGAACTGAAGCAGGCCGCCTTCAGGCTCGAAGCCGGACAGACCGCCGATCGGATTTTTTCAACAGAGGCCGGCGCTGCTGTGGTTCGTGTGCGCACGAAAACCCTGCCTCCGGAAGACGGCTTTGAAGCCGAAAAAGAGGGCTTGCGCCAGCAGCTCGTTCAGGCCAAGCAGCAGGAAGCTTTTAAAGGCTTTATTCAGGAGCTCAAAGGCCGCTACAGCGTCAGCGTTGATCGGGACCTTTTTGAAACGCTTTGATAGGCCGGAGAAAAACCCATGCAGGGGCAGCCGATAGAGACTCTGTCATGCAAAGACGGGCAGCCTGCGATTGTTATTGATAAAGAGGGCACCTGGTTTTATAACGGGCTTCCGATTATCAACCGGCAGATCATACTGTATTTCTACAAGCTGCTTGAAGCCTCCCCGGCCGGCGGCTATCAGTTGAGAAACGCCCGGGAAGTCTGTCCGGTAGAGGTTCAGGACGCGCCTTTTGTGGTTGTTTCGCTGTGGCTGTCAGTCGGGCAGCCACAGCAGTTTTGCATAAAGCTCAATGATGATACAGTTGAACCTCTGGACCTGAAAACGCTGACTATCGGCCCTGGAAACATCCCCTACTGCCGGGTGAAACAGAGCAGGTTCAGGGCCCGCCTCCTGCGAGCACCCTATTATCGTCTGGCTGAGTCAGTACAACAGGAAGGCGAAACAGCTTTTTTTATCGAGCTTAACGGCGAGCGCCATTATCTCGGCACGGCCTGAGACCACAGTGCTCAAAATCAGCATACAGGATGTAAACCATGAAGCCGGATTGCAGCGCCGAGAGCGGTATCAGCCGTGAGCGGGCCCTGGAGCTGATGCTGCAGTATCTGCCGCAGGAGGCCATGCGCAAGCACAGTCTGGCCGCCGAGGCCATCATGCGCGCGCTGGCGCGCAGGCTTGGCGCCGATGAAGATGTCTGGGGCATGGCCGGACTGCTGCACGATCTCGATTACAACGAAACGAGAGAATGCATGTCCCGCCACGGGCTTGAAACAGAGCGGATTTTGACAGAGCGTACCGTTGCTCCCGAAATTATACAGGCAATCAAGGCGCACAATGCCGACAATCTCGGTTTTGTGCGTTCCACGGAATTCGAACATGCGCTCGTGTGCGCCGAGTGCATAACCGGACTTATCGTTGCCACCACGCTGGTCTATCCCGAGAAAAAAATTGCCGGCGTCAAAGCCGCATCGATTATCAAGCGCATGAAGCAGAAAGAGTTTGCGCGCTCGGTGAATCGCGACCATATTCGTGAATGTGAAAAGATCGGCATATCCCTGGAGGAATTTGCCGTTTTGAGCCTGTCCGCCATGACACAGATAGCGCCGGAGCTGGGGTTATAGGCGCGGCATTGCTGCAGGCACGCTTTTAAAGGAGTGCAGGGGCCTTCGCAGGCCCTGTTTGATCATCACACCGGGGTGCAGGGCCCATGTGGGTATTTTTCAAAACAGTACTGTTAATCGCTGCTGTTCCCGCTCTTGCCGGGTATGCGCTTGCACTGTATGTTGAAATTGCGTCCGCGCTTGATCATTCAACGCAGGCGCGCCTCGGGCTTGCAATGATTCCGGCCGGCATGCTTCTGTGGCTGCTGCTGGGACGGTTTCTGCGTTTTTTCCACGTGTTTGAACATGAAGTTACCCACCTGGTGACCGGCCTGATTTTTTTTATTCAGCCCCGGCAGCTGGTTGCTTCCGAATCGGGCGGCCGCATGGAGATGTACGGCAATAATTTTATCGTCAGCCTTGCCCCTTATTTTGTTCCGCTCTTTTCTCTGGTGCTGATGGCTCTCATGCCGCTGTTTGACAGCACGGTAGGCGTGTATGCCTGCGCAATGCTCGGCCTTGTCACCGGCTATCATGTTATAACAAACCTGCAGGAGTTTTCGCTTCACCAGCCCGACATCCGAAGTCACGGCCCGGTTTTTTCAACAACCATCTGCCTGTGGGGCAATGTGATCGCGCTGGGAGTTGTGGCGGGATTTCTGCAGCAGGCCTGGCCGGGCAGCTGGGCCTATCTTAAAAGCGGGGGGCGTGAGACAGCCGCGATCGTTGAGTTTGTTGTAACGCAGTTGCCGTTGCGCATAGCCGGGCTTTTTTAAAATAATCCGCTGCCGAAGCATTTTTAAAATCGCTAAACCGGCGCTACTCCTCGCTGGCATTTTGATGAGGATATCAGCCCGTGCTGGATTATTTCGGACGGCGTTCACCGGATACCGCCTGCGATATGTGGCGCAATCCAAACAGCACCTGCTCTAAAATCAGCAGTTCATCTGGTTCACTGGATTTCACCAGCGGCATCACAGAGAAGGACCCTCAAAATGCCCAGAGGGACTTCTCACGGCCGGGGCTTGCATGAAAAATTCGAACGTGGTACTTATTGGTGTATTATGCGGCCTGTTTGTTACACTTTAATGATAGCGTTAGCGTGTGTGCTTGTTTGTTTGGGGCACGGCCGGCCGTGCTGTGCGGAGCGGCTCAGCGTTGTTAAAGTCTATACTGGCGCAGAGGCAAAACTTTCTGACGGCCGCAAAATTGTATACAGCGGCATCAGCGTTCCGGGTAAAAAGAACAAACCGTTTTTTCAGGAATGTCGGGCGGCTCATCAGCGGCTGGTTCAGGATGCCTCCCTTATTGTTCTGGTGCAGCCGGGGGCTCAGGACAAGGGATTACGCCGTCTTCCGGTTGTGGCATTCATCGGCACACTTCTTATCAACGCTGAACTTATCCGCCAGGGGTATGCCCTTGCCGGCCACAGCGAAGATGATTTCCGCTACCGCGAGCTTTTTTTGGAGCTGCAGCAGGAAGCCCGCCAGGCGGGCCGGGGCTTGTGGGCTTACCGTGATACGTTCAGTGAACCCTATTATGTCGGTTCCCGGTCGCGCCGCGTGTTCCACCGCCCCGAATGCTCTCAGGCTAAGGATCTGCAGTTTGAAGACCGTGTAATTCTGCGCACACGGGAGGATGCCCTGTCTGAAGGCTATGTGCAGGATTGGCGCTGCAGCCCGCTTTTTAAGGTACCGGATACGGATACCGGTCAAAAATAGCCGCTACCGAGATACTGCAGGTTTTCCCGGATATGGCAATTCAACTCCCCGGACCAGAAAAATTTTTTGTGCAGAGTGTAAAAATGGAGGATGCAAGTAACGGGCAGCCGGTGCTTACCGGCACACGGGAGATATCGGGCGGTGATATTAAGCCGCCGCGCAACCGGACCAAGGCACGTGTCAGGAAGATCGTGCGCAATGGCTGCGAGTTAGTCATAAAGGATTTCAGCCACTGCAGCCTGCTGATAAAAAACCTCTACGGCCGATATACTCTGCACCGGGAGGCCCGGGCCTATGAACTGCTTAAAGGTATTGCGGGCATCCCGGGATGCTTTGGCCTTGAAGGCAGGTATTGCCTTGTCATTAAAGACATTCCCGGCCGCCTGCTCGGCAGTTTCAAGCGCGGAGAACTCAAAGCAGATGTATTTGACCGGCTTGATGCGATTGTGGCGCAGGCGCATGCGCGCGGGGTGGCGTTCGGTGATGTGCACAAGTCCAATATAATCATTACCGCTGAAGGTGATGTTTTTATCATAGACTTTGCCACTGCGTTTTTTGCCCGGGATCCCGGCAGCCCCGGGCTTTTTATGCGCCTGGTCATGGAGCTTGACCGCCATGCCGCGCAGCGCATGCGCGCGCGCTATCTGCGGCTGGCCGCGCCGGTGCCCACGGGATTATTCGGGTTCTTGTACCGGTTAGGCCGGGGGATGAAAGCTGTCCTCAAAAGAATAAAAAAGAGTGTGCGCCAGAGGGGATGAATATGCGTATTCTGGTTGTGGAAGATGATCGCGGCACAGCCGGGTTTATTAAAAAAGGTTTCGGCGAACAGGGCTTTGCGGTCGACACGGCTTTTGACGGAGAGGAAGGCCTGCATCTGGCCGGCAGTAACTCCTATGATGTGCTGATTCTGGATGTTATGCTTCCCGGGCTGAGCGGTTTTCAACTGCTCAAAGACCTGCGCAAGCAGGCAATTATCACACCGGCTATTTTTTTGACGGCAAAAGATGAAAAGCGCGATGTGGTGCATGGACTTGAACTGGGAGCCGATGATTACCTTGTCAAGCCGTTTGAGTTTTCAGAGCTGCTCGCGCGCGTACGGGCCGTGCTGCGGCGGGGGCCCCAAGAGCAGCCCTCGGCCTGCCTTGCGGTAGATAACTTGACCCTGGACCTGCTTACACGCACAGCCCAGCGCGGTGATCGAATGATTGATCTGACGGGCAAGGAGTTTCATCTGCTTGAGTATTTAATGAAAAACAGCGGACAGGTTTTGACCCGCACCATGATTATTGAAAAGGTCTGGGGCTACAGTTTTGACACCGCCAGCAACATTATCGAGGTGCATATCAACCGGCTGCGCGCCAAAGTCGACAGGGGTTTTTCTCCCAAGCTGATTCACACCATCAAGGGCGTCGGCTATGTTCTCAAGGATGTTTAGTCTGTACCGCAGCCGGCTATCAGTCCGGCTTACCGTATATTATACCGTGCTGCTTCTGTGCCTGTTTATGCTGGTGGCGGCGTTTTTCCTGTATCGCCTTAATTCCAAGTTAATCAAAGACATTGACCGGCTGCTGTATGACGAGGCCCGCGAACTGGTAGATGACCTCAATACTGAAAAGGATTTATTATCGGGATGCTCCGAATATGCAGAAACCGTATCGCAGCGCAAATATTATCCAATGTTTTTCCGCCTTCTTGACCCCGGCGGTAATGAAGCCTTCGCGCTTCGGGCGGTAGTTAAAAAGAAACAACAGCAGCTGCTGCGGTATCCTGAGCCCCGCCCCGGGAACAAGGAGTTCTTTTTTTTCAATGTGCCCTCGCGCCGGCCCTTTCGCTGCTACCAGCACAGCATTACTGTTCGAGATAAAGACTATATTTTACAGATAGTTACGCCGGCCGGCCGCGCCATGAAGACACTGCGCCAGATGGCCAAGACAATGCTGCTGGCTTTGCCGGTGGTGCTGTTGCTGAGTCTGCTTATAGGTCTCAATGCCTCGCGCCGCCCATTTGTGATTATGCGGCGTATGAATGCAATCACCCGGCGCATTACAGCAGAAAACATGCAGGAGCGGCTGCCGGTGCCGCAGATTGAAAGCGAAGTGCGCGAATTGACCGAAACCATCAATGATATGCTTGGCCGGCTGGAGGCCTCCTTTCATGAGGTGCGGCAGTTTACCGCTGATGTCGCCCATGAGCTAAGAAACCCTCTGTGTGCGGTTCAGGGCGAAATGGAGGTCGTGCTTTCAAGAGACCGCTCCGCCGCTGATTACCGTGACATGGTTGCCGAAACACTCGGGCGGATCAAAGCTCTGATCAAAATAGTCAATGATCTTTTTCTGGTTTCGCGATTTGATAATCACAAAGTGCTGCTTGAAAAGGAACACATTAATTTCGCCGGCCTGGTGCGGGATTTGTATGAGTTTTTTGAACCGGTTGCGCAGGAACATCAGATCGTCTTCACGCTTGAAGCCTGCCCGCAGGCAGGCGCCGTTGTCGACCGGACGCACATGCAGCAGCTGGTGAGCAATCTTATCGATAATGCCTTGAAGTTCACCCCTGCCGGTGAAAGCGTAACGCTGCGCCTTTCACCGCTCCCGGGCCAGCTCGTTTTTCAGGTAATCGACACGGGGATCGGGATTCCAGAGGAGGATATGCCGCATATTTTCGAGCGCTTTTACCAGGCGGACAAGACGCGCTCAGCAGCGCAGCGCGGCAGCGGTCTCGGCCTTCAGATCTGCAAGCGTATTGCGGAGGCGCATGGAGGGGAAATAACGGTGCGCGCCAATGAAGACAAGGGTGTGACGTTTACCCTGCGCCTGCCCTGCGGGCAACAGGATGCGCTCACGAACGTGTGATCACGGGAGCGTTGAGATGCGTACACTCAGGACCGGCCCCCGTCCTTGACAGGGCAAACATACTTTGTTATAAGCTTGGCATTGCGTTATTGAGGGCGGTTAGCTCAGTTGGATAGAGCGTTGGCCTCCGAAGCCAAAGGTCGTGCGTTCGAGTCGCATATCGCCCGCCAAGGGAAATTAAGCACCCGGGAGTTTTTCTCGGGTGCTTTTTTATATAACGATTTCTCCCAGGGGTTGAAATGACCCAGGAAGGTTGTATTGTTTTTGTACAGGGCCAGCACTTTTCGGTGCCTGAATCTAAAAACAAGGTGCTAATTAAAACAATCGCCGCTTTGAGCGGCGCATAAATTAATCCTCCGGCGTTGCCGAGGCAGCTGACTTCTGTAGCTTTTATTATTGTACAGCAGGCCCGGCAGCAGCGCGTAGGCCAGAGCATCTTGTTGCATCTCAGGGTCAAGGTCCGTTGGCACAAGCTGCCTGTCCGCTGTAACGCTAAACTGAAGAGGTTTCATCTTCGGCCGCTGTACAACCAGATTGTTGTCACGCAGGTATGCGTGGGTATCTCCATACTGCATAACAGCCCTGTCCGGCCGATCCTCCTGCATGCTCACCAGTGAGCGACCGATCATGGGGTGCGAGCAGCTGATACCCATGATGTCGAGAACCGTCGGTGGCAGGTCAATCTGGCTTGCCACCCTGTCATAGGTTCCCGTTTTAATACCGGGGGCAATAATCAGCCCCGGTATATGAAATTTTTTAATCGGGATAAGATCCTGTCCTCTCAGCCTGGTGGAATGATCGGCAATAACCAGAAAAACAGTATTTTCATAATACGCAGCGTGTTGTGCCTTGTCAAAAAAAAGCCCGAGAGCATAATCAGCGTATTTGATCGCATTGTAGCGGCTGCTTTCGCCCTGTTCATACAGCTCAATTCGTCCATCCGGAAATTCAAACGGATCATGGTTCGTGGTTGTCAGTATCAGGGCAAAAAACGGTTTTTCGCCGTGCGCACAAAATGTTTCATGGGCTTTATTAAACAGATCTTCATCTGAAACACCCCAGGAACCTTCAAAAACAGGGTTTTTAAAAGTATCCTGATCATGAATAGCCGTAAAACCATTCCCGATAAAAAAAGACTTCATATTATCAAAGGTGCTTTTGCCGCCGTATATAAATTCAGTGTGATAGCCAAAGCCCTTCAACAACTGTGCAAGCGTAAAGAAATCTTGCCGGGACTTTTCAAGTGCTACAACACTTTCCCCGGGAGTTGGCAAAAAACCGGAAATAACAGCTTCAATACCCCTGACCGTGCGTGTTCCCGTGCTGTAGAGATCGCTAAACAGAAGCCCTTCCCTGCTTAAACGGTCGAGATGAGGAGTAAGGGGCATACCGCCCAAACACCCGACATACTCTGCCCCGAGGCTTTCTTCAAGGATAATGACAAGATTGAGCGGACGGCTGCGGGGAAATTGCGACTGACGGTAATGGAGCAGGGGACTATCGGATGCGTCGATTTCATCGGGGGCAATATTGTTGAGCGACATGACCCTGCGCAAAATTTCGTCATCTGACATTTTTCCATACACAGCGGCCGGGTCCTGTTCATGCTTTGTTACCTGATACAAGGCATAGGTAAGACTGTAGGTTGAGCTTATGCCAAGCTGATTCACAAGAGGATGCATTGAAAATGCGGCATCGCTTATATTAACCGGGCGATGGGTCAGACTAGAGCGCATACCCAGGGAAAGAAGCGGGAACACAATAATGGCTATGAACCCTCTTTGTATGTGGGAAGCCGCGGGTAATGCGGAAAAACCACGGGATGATTTATTGAATACAAGCCATACGGTCAGGGCTGTTACGGACAAAGCCGCCGCAAACATCACGGGGTAGCCCCTGGCAATCATGAGAGCAACTTCCAGTCCCGAAAACATGTTCTGCAGAAAAATCCGGTCCGGTCGTACGCTGAACTCGTCCATGAATGAAAAGGTTGCCATCTCCAAAAAAACGAATATACCTGCTGCGCAGGCAAGGTACCCGGAAAAAACAAGACGCGTTTTCCTGACAGTTTTTCCCGGGAAAAAAATCAGACCCGCGACGGGAAGCGCCAACACATAGCAGAGCATCACCGTATCCATTCTCAAGCCCACCGGGAACACGAGCAAAAAGTTGTCAACATCTGCGATGTTTTCGTAGAACACAACACAGAACAAGGCCCTGAAAACAGCAAACATAACAAGGCAGCTGCCATAGAATACCAATGCCGGCATCAAAAGACGAAACGAAGATATAAAGTTGCTTTCGTTACATAACTGGGGATCAGGCATCGTGTTCTTTCCTTTTTTGAATCAGGGCACAATTAATAAGACACATATTTTTTATGTGAAAAATGAATGCATTTGGCTTTCGCCAGCAGAGATAGCAGTGATCCACCCAACGCGTGTTACGGGAACAGCTGCGGGAAGAAAGCCCGCCCAGGTTCCCGGCAAAAAGTCGAAACGATCAATATCCTGCCGGATAATAATGACCCGCACGTTCCTTGATGACGCGAGATCCTCCAGAAATTCGGGGTCGTCAGGCACGTGGTAGACAAACAGCGGGATGTTGCGCAGCTGGATTCGCGTGCCGGGCCCGTAGATCGGCTCCTCCCGGGTGCCGCTGTTCAGGCCCATTGCGGTAAAGCCACCGAAGTAGTAGACCGCCTTGAACACATCGACAACCACCGGGGCAAGCATATTCGAGTCAAGCAGCGGCCTGCAGTCATAAATAGTTTGAAAGCCGGCCTGCCTGACTGCCACAAGACTGAAAGGGGCCTCCCCTTCGACGTAGACACGATTCATAAAACCAGGTCGATCAGTAATCTGTTTAAGCCGTGCGAGAGCAGCCTGAAGCTGGCTTCTGTTCAAATGGCGCAGATCTTTCCAGTCGAGCCAGAAGTAACCATCTCCCCCGACAGCGTCAAACAGTGCTCCCAGAGTCAACAGGGTGCCGTTGGGTTTTTCGTAGCGGCGAGGATGGGAGACGACAAAATCGTCCATCTCCATATCATAGTGTACGTCGAGTTCGGTTCCCCTGGCACTTCTTTCGAACGCATAGGCGATGCTGTCGATCGAATTGCGCACACGGACCGGGGCGCCATCCGATCCGTCAGTAACAAGACCTCTGGTCGCCCACACCTTATGATGTTCGTTGTATACGCTGGCATTGGTCCTCTGTGCCAGGTTGTGATCAACCCAGGCGATAGTCAGGATGAATCCCGTCATTACCCACCCGGCGGCTGCAAGCAGAAGCGCACGCTTTCGCAAGCCGGGGCTTTCTCCTGGAGTGCTCCGCGCTCGTAATCCTGCCCATAGCAGCGCAAATACAACGACAATGACGGTAAAATTCGGGAAGAAAACAGCCGAAGCGCTCATTGGATTGGCAGCGACTGCAGCGAGTTTGGCTGTAAGAAGCGAAGCTCCCGCAGTAAAGCACAGGATTGAATAGCGATTCAGCATGGGCAGCTCACGTGCAAAACATAGTTAGCTCATGGTTTGGGTGCTATCTGGTAAAGCCTTTCTGAGCAACGCTGGTTGGAAACACAGAACTTGCTGTTACTGTGGAACATTCTTCTTATTAGAAAATAATACTTTGAAATGGTACGACATGAACATGAAGGGCACATTGCATTGCACTTAAAAAAATGTAATTTATCGCGGTTCAATGGGGACAGGACAGGCGCAGCAGATGCACAAATAATGGTTTTAGGTTATACTCTATTTCTCGAAAGGAAACTCTAATGAGGCCTGAAGTTAAATGCGCTGAATCTGTTGTTAGAGAAATTTGAAATGGTGTGACATACTGCGGTGGACATAGTTGGGCAGCGATTATTGTACAAGGACATATGCACCCATGAACCGCTCCACGCTCACCCGCTATGCCTGGCTGTCAATCGCTGCCGCCATCATAACGATGGCGCTCAAAGGCGCAGCCTACTGGCTAACCGGATCTGTCGGCATGCTCTCGGATGCCATAGAATCCTCGGTCAACCTGCTCGGTGCGGTTATAGCCCTTATTGTTTTAAGGATAGCAGCGCGCCCGGCAGATGACAATCATGCCTTCGGCCACAGCAAAGCCGAATATTTTGCGAGCGGCGCCGAAGGCATCCTGATTCTGATTGCAGCTGTGTGCATCGGCGTGGCGGCAATTAATCGCCTCATTGTCCCCCAGACGCTGGAACAGGCCGGCGCAGGTCTGGCCATTTCAACAGCCGCAGCCTGTATCAACTTTTTCGTAGCGCGCATTCTGCTGCGCGCCGGCAGAGAATATCGCTCCATCACGCTTGAGGCTGACGCCCGACATCTCATGACCGATGTCTGGACATCGGCCGGCGTCATTGCTGCCATTATGGCCGTTGCGCTTACGGGCTGGCAAATGCTTGATCCGATTATCGCCCTTGTTGTGGCCGCCAATATCGTGTGGTCCGGCTATCATCTCGTCAAGCGCTCCACATCGGGGCTTATGGATTCGACGCTGCCGCCGGAAGAACTCGCTCTGCTTAAGCGGATTCTGGAAAAATACACGCAGCAGGGAGTACAGCACCATGCCCTGCGCACCCGGCAGGCTGCCTCCCGCCGCTTTGTATCGATGCATGTACTGGTACCCGGTTTTTGGACGGTTGACGCAGGCCATGAACTGCTTGAACATCTTGAAGCCGATATCCGCGCAACCCTGCCGGACGTCACGATAACGACCCACCTTGAGCCCCTTGACAACCCGACTTCACAGCAGGATAAAGAGCTCGACCGCTGATTGGACTTCTCCAGGTTTCGCAACCACCAAGTATGGTATAAATGGGAGCACCGGAGGTGCTTATGAAGAGAAAAGGCCACACGCAAGAGTTCAAGCATGAAACAGGCCGGGTCGCCACAAGAACCTGCCTTTTGCATTCTTCATGGCAGTGAAGATCCAGCCCGAAAATTTTTTGCCCGCATTTGACAATCAGGTGTGCTTAATCTGCCGGAGCCCGGTTGACCGTTAATATCAAAAATGCTATTTTTTCACTGACCAGTCCCCTGTGTATATCGGGGCGGTAGTTAGGGCTCTTTTTTGCCAACTAACGGCAACTCCGGCCTTTTCTAACGGGTTGAAGCTGATCGTTGGTTCTTTTTCGAAAGCAGCCTATACAGTGATAATCGGTGCACGGGCCCACAATGTGGTGCAGGCAGCTGCGCTTGCCGAAAGCGGCTTCCCTTTTGTTGAGATAAGCGTTCTGAGCGCAGAGGCTTTCCATCGTGATTTGAAGGGGCTGCGCCAGCTGCGGGACAGGTATGGTATTCGGTTTCTTGCGCATGGGCCCGAGGAGGGCAATGCCTGGGATCCCGAGTTCCTTAAACATGCAATGCTGCCGTGCTTAAGGGAGATTATCGATTATCTGCCCGAACTGGGCATAGAGCTGCTGACGATTCATTTCTGGCTTGACCCGCGTTTTATTGAGCACCGGATTATCGAACAAAAAATGGTTCTGCTGCGCGCAATTGCAGACTATGCTGCCGGGCGCGGCGTGCAGCTCTGCGTGGAAAACCTGAGTGAAACGGCGGCCGATTTCGCATCGGCGCTTTCGGTAATCGAAACGCTGGGCATGACGCTTGATATCGGCCACGGCGAGCTGCTGGCCGCGGAAAACACCGCCTATGATTTTCTTGCACACTGCGCCGAAAAGATTTATCATATGCACGCACATGACAACCGCGGCGGCAGCTCTCCAGCCGATGATCTGCATCTGACCCCGGGCCGGGGACGGATTGATTTCAAGGCCATTTTGCGCGTTGCCGCACGTCAGGGCTATGATCGAACCGTAACTATTGAAAACGCGCCGGAACAAGCCCTGCGTGGCAGAGATTACATACAGAAGGTATGGGACTCAATTGTGCGGCCTGAAAGGAAAGCACCATGAAAGAATCCTCCGTTATGCAGGATCTGGAAAGCCTGGCCGACAGGCTTGATATAGCCGTCAACAGTGTAAACCTGCGCAAATATTCCTATGGAATAAAAAGCGGCCTGTGCCGGGTTAATGGAAGCTACCGGGTCATCCTTGATAAACATCTGCATCTCTCGGAAAAAATAGACGTACTTGTCGACGCGCTGCAGGAGTTTGATGTTAAAACCGACGACCTCGATCCGCATCTGCAGCGCCTGCTGCGCAAAAAGCCCCCCCGCCACTATCAGGCTTCACTTGAGGACAGCGCTGCCGGCGTTCAGGTCTGAGCCCGGGCAAGTTTTTTATTTATTTGTCTACAGTTCGGCCGGTTTCTGATAAAAAGCTCAAAAATTTCTTCCGAAGGAAGGCAGGGCACATATGATGAACCGGTCACGGAAGCAAGTAATCAGGCTTACCGCCCTGGCGCTGCTGCTGAGCGCAGGTTCCTGCGCTCACCCCATCTCCAGGCAGCTGCGGGAAGAATCGAAGCGGGAAAATCTAACCTTTGCAAGGGTGTTTGAAAATCCCGCTGCATATACAGGACGTACCGTGCTGTGGGGCGGGCAGATTATTGAGACCACGAATTTCAACGACGGTGCTGAGATGATCGTGCTTGAAACTCCCTTGAGTTTTATGGGTGAGCCGGGTGCCGCGCAATCATCGCGGGGACGTTTTATTGCCAAAAGCGCGGTTTTTCTTGATCCGGCCATTTACAAGGCGGACCGGGAAGTCACCCTTGCGGGGGAGGTGATTGGAGCTCAGGAACGGACGCTGGACAAAACTACCTACACATATCCTGTTGTGAGGATTGAGGAACTCTATCTCTGGGAACGATATTATTATCAGCCCTACCCTGATACCTACCGCTATGATCCATTTTGGGGGCCGTACTATTTTGGTCCTAGACCGTTTTACCCATTCTATCAGGCTGTTGAAAAACGCCCGTCTGCGGCGTTGCGCTCATCACTCGTCACTGCGGCGTACGCAGAAGTACGCCTCATTCCTCGTAATTTTGCGCGCCTTGCATCCGGTCCTTTTTGAACAGCCTGTTTGAAATGACTTTTTCAACAACCTGCCAGGGCAGTTTTCCCTGTAGTTCTTTAAACGTGAAAATGAATTCCCGTTCGTGGTGAGACTGTCGAACCATGAACGGGGCTGCTGTGTGATACCTGATCCGTTCGACCCTTCGACAGGCTCAGGGCGATCGGACGGTGTTTTTAAGGTTATAGTATTTAGAAAAAGGCTCCAGCTTTATGCAGGCTTCCTAACGGCTTCGGCAGCCAGTCCGTCATATTCTTTGCGCAGGCGCCCGACCATTTTTTTCACCCCGTCAAGCTCACCGCGCCTGAGCCTGTCATCAATGATTCTGGTCAGCTCATAGATTGCGTTCAGCCCGAGGCTTCCGGCCGAGCCCTTCAGGGAATGAGAAGCCTCCTGCCCCCGGCCGGCATCGCCGGCTGCAACGGCTGCTTCAATCTTTTTCAGATCAGATCCGCCGGACTCAAAAAAAAGATCCAGCATGTCCATATATTCATCTTCATCAAGGCCCAGGCTTGCAGCCGTTTCTTTCACGTCCATTTTTATCCTTTAAAAGTCGCGAAGTGCTGTTTCGGGTTGTTCCAAAAGCGGTCAGCGCCTACCTGCCGCCCGGACTGGATGACTGCTCGATATCAATTATTTTTAAGTTATCACCGAAATCCTTGGTTTTATAGGTTGCAATACCGCTGAACTGCCGCGTAAGCCGCCCCAGCCGCTCAATCTGATCATATATGATGCGCACGCGTCGTTCAAGTGCTTCATTTCCTGCGCACTCCCGCAACAGCAGTTGCGCATGGCCGGAAATGACGGTCAGGGGCTGATTGAGTTCGTGCGCGGCTGCACTGGCCATTTCTATGACGCCGGTAAGCCGCTCGCGCAGGCAGCGTTCCTGGTCGAGCAGTTTTTTCTCGGTTATATCGTTTACCACAACCGTTGCGCCGATAATCTCGTCATCCCGGATTACATTGCGAAATGAAAGAAAAAGCTCGCGCTCCTGCAGGCTCACGCAAAGTTCGGCCGCCCGGCTGTGCGCCGTTTGCATGATAAGGCCGAGGGCTTTGTTAATACCTGCTGCCAGTAGTGTCCGGTTAAATTTCTTAAAAGGAGAATTAACCTTTTAAAATAGCTTCATAAAACAGAAAAAATGACCTGCATCGATTTGAATTTGACAGTAGCATGCAGCCAGCGCTATTTCGGAGGACTGGTTGATGAATACTGGCAGAACGAGTTTCTCGCAGGTCATGGATTATTTACCCTTGCGGCGGTTCAAAACATGCGTCGATCGTTATCAGGGCGACAAATCAATAAAGACGTTAACATGTCTGGATCAGTTTTATTATATGGCCTTCGCACAACTGA